>NZ_KZ614149.1:3000000-3344604 GCF_002886255.1 Alteribacillus bidgolensis | reverse complement strand
GTTTGGGCTGATTCCGTTTCGCTCGCCGCTACTCAGGAAATCGCATTTGCTTTCTCTTCCTCCGGGTACTAAGATGTTTCAGTTCCCCGGGTCTGCCTTCTCACACCCTATAGATTCAGGTGCGGATACCATCCCATTATGGATGGTGGGTTTCCCCATTCGGATATCCCCGGATCAAAGCTTACTTACAGCTTCACGGGGCGTTTCGCCGTTCGTCGCGTCCTTCTTCGGCTCCTAGTGCCAAGGCATTCACCGTGCGCCCTTTCTAGCTTAACCTTACAAAGGTAGTTGTATCATTCTAAAACACGCCTCGAAAGTCTCACAATCATGGTCATGTACTGACCACCTTGATGAAACTCCGGTGTATTCTTTGGCTCTTGCATTCGTTATCCAGTTTTCAAAGAACAATTTAGATTAATTATGGTGGAGCCTAGCGGGATCGAACCGCTGACCTCCTGCGTGCAAGGCAGGCGCTCTCCCAGCTGAGCTAAGGCCCCATGTATTTCGAGAGATGATGGTGGGCCTGAGTGGACTTGAACCACCGACCTCACGCTTATCAGGCGTGCGCTCTGACCAACTGAGCTACAGGCCCATCACTTAACTTATACCGATGTGAAGTTACCCTCTCAAAATTGAATGAAAGTCACAGCGTCCGCTCCCTGGATCATGAGATCCAGCGGAGCTCGACTCGGAAAATACTCCGTAGAAAGGAGGTGATCCATCCCCACCTTCCGGTAGGGATACCTTGTTACGACTTCACCCCAATCACCTGCCCCACCTTCGGCGGCTGGCTCCCATAGGGTTACCTCACCGACTTCGGGTGTTGCAAGCTCTCGTGGTGTGACGGGCGGTGTGTACAAGGCCCGGGAACGTATTCACCGCGGCATGCTGATCCGCGATTACTAGCGATTCCGGCTTCATGCAGGCGAGTTGCAGCCTGCAATCCGAACTGAGAATGGCTTTTTGAGATTCGCTTCACCTCGCGGCTTCGCGTCCCTCTGTACCATCCATTGTAGCACGTGTGTAGCCCAGGTCATAAGGGGCATGATGATTTGACGTCATCCCCACCTTCCTCCGGTTTGTCACCGGCAGTCACCCTAGAGTGCCCAACTGAATGCTGGCAACTAAGGTTAAGGGTTGCGCTCGTTGCGGGACTTAACCCAACATCTCACGACACGAGCTGACGACAACCATGCACCACCTGTCATTCTGTCCCCCGAAGGGGAACCTTCCATCTCTGGAAGTGGCAGAAGATGTCAAGACCTGGTAAGGTTCTTCGCGTTGCGTCGAATTAAACCACATGCTCCACCGCTTGTGCGGGCCCCCGTCAATTCCTTTGAGTTTCAACCTTGCGGTCGTACTCCCCAGGCGGAGTGCTTAATGCGTTTGCTGCGGCACTAAGGGCGTCGAAACCCCTAACACCTAGCACTCAACGTTTACGGCGTGGACTACCAGGGTATCTAATCCTGTTCGCTCCCCACGCTTTCGCGCCTCAGCGTCAGTTACAGGCCAGAGAGCCGCCTTCGCCACTGGTGTTCCTCCACATCTCTACGCATTTCACCGCTACACGTGGAATTCCGCTCTCCTCTCCTGTACTCAAGTTCCCCAGTTTCCAATGACCCTCCACGGTTGAGCCGTGGGCTTTCACATCAGACTTAGGAAACCGCCTGCGCGCCCTTTACGCCCAATAATTCCGGACAACGCTTGCCCCCTACGTATTACCGCGGCTGCTGGCACGTAGTTAGCCGGGGCTTTCTGATCGGGTACCGTCAAGGTACCGGCCTATTCGACCGGTACTTGTTCTTCCCAGATAACAGAGCTTTACGATCCGAAAACCTTCTTCACTCACGCGGCGTTGCACCGTCAGGCTTTCGCCCATTGCGGATGATTCCCTACTGCTGCCTCCCGTAGGAGTCTGGGCCGTGTCTCAGTCCCAGTGTGGCCGATCACCCTCTCAGGTCGGCTACGCATCGTTGCCTTGGTAAGCTCTTACCTCACCAACTAGCTAATGCGCCGCGGGCCCATCTTGCAGTGTAAGGAACAAGTCCCTACTTTTACAATCAAATCATGCGATTTGGCTGATCATCCGGTATTAGCCCCGGTTTCCCGGGGTTATCCCAGTCTGCAAGGCAGGTTGCCCACGTGTTACTCACCCGTCCGCCGCTCGTTCCACATGCGTCACCCCGAAGGGATCTGCTTGCTTCCCGCGCTCGACTTGCATGTATTAGGCACGCCGCCAGCGTTCGTCCTGAGCCAGGATCAAACTCTCCAATAAATTGGTTCGTCTGATACAAGCTGTATCTTACATAACAATTAAAGAAATTAACAGACGCTTGACTTTCATTCAATTTTCAAAGGACAACTTAGCGCTCTCTTTCAAAGCGACAAGTAATATCATAACAAGTTACCAAAATGATGTCAACAACTTTTTATGATTTTTTTGGTGGAGCCTAGCGGGGTCGAACCGCTGACCTCCTGCGTGCAAGGCAGGCGCTCTCCCAGCTGAGCTAAGGCCCCTTGAAGTAAGTGGTCGGGAAGACAGGATTCGAACCTGCGACCCCTTGGTCCCAAACCAAGTGCTCTGCCAAGCTGAGCTACTTCCCGTATTGCATCTATTTGGATACAATACGTCGAGTGCATCCTATTAATATATAAATATGGCGCGCCCGAGAGGAGTCGAACCCCTAACCTTCTGATCCGTAGTCAGACGCTCTATCCAATTGAGCTACGGGCGCATAAAAGTGGAGCGGAAGACGGG
This sequence comes from Alteribacillus bidgolensis, assembly GCF_002886255.1. NCBI lineage: Bacteria > Bacillati > Bacillota > Bacilli > Caryophanales > Bacillaceae > Alteribacillus > Alteribacillus bidgolensis. Next base: position 3,341,846 of record NZ_KZ614149.1, on the reverse strand, counting down.
ATTCGAACCCGCGACCCCCACCTTGGCAAGGTGGTGTTCTACCACTGAACTACTTCCGCATAATTGAAAATGGTGAGCCATGGAGGATTCGAACCTCCGACCCTCTGATTAAAAGTCAGATGCTCTACCAACTGAGCTAATGGCTCCTAAAAAGTTAAGTTTGTTTTAAAAACCTCTCTAAAACAAAAAAAGACAAGATGGTGCCGGCCAGAGGACTTGAACCCCCAACCTACTGATTACAAGTCAGTTGCTCTACCAATTGAGCTAGACCGGCACATATTATGGTGGAGGGTGACGGGATCGAACCGCCGACCCCCTGCTTGTAAGGCAGGTGCTCTCCCAGCTGAGCTAACCCTCCTCTATATGCCTGGCAGCGTCCTACTTTCACAAAGGGTTGCCCCTTCATTATCATCGGCGCTGAAGAGCTTAACTTCCGTGTTCGGCATGGGAACGGGTGGAACCTCTTCGCTATCGTCACCAGACTTTGGATGGAATCGTTTGATCATCGTCTTAGGAGACAACATCTCAACGATCCTTTTCTTGATAGGGAATTGCTCCCTCAAAACTGCATAACGAATATTTGAGCCGTTCTACGAGGCGCTTACCTTTGTTGTGGATAAGCCCTCGACCGATTAGTATCTGTCAGCTCCACGTGTCACCACGCTTCCACCTCAGACCTATCAACCTTGTCATCTGCAAGGGGTCTTACTAGCTTGGCGCTATGGGAAATCTCATCTTGAGGGGGGCTTCATGCTTAGATGCTTTCAGCACTTATCCCGTCCACACGTAGCTACCCAGCCATGCTCCTGGCGGAACAACTGGTACACCAGCGGTGTGTCCATCCCGGTCCTCTCGTACTAAGGACAGCTCCTCTCAAATTTCCTGCGCCCGCGACGGATAGGGACCGAACTGTCTCACGACGTTCTGAACCCAGCTCGCGTGCCGCTTTAATGGGCGAACAGCCCAACCCTTGGGACCTACTTCAGCCCCAGGATGCGACGAGCCGACATCGAGGTGCCAAACCTCCCCGTCGATGTGGACTCTTGGGGGAGATAAGCCTGTTATCCCCAGGGTAGCTTTTATCCGTTGAGCGACGGCCCTTCCATACGGTACCGCCGGATCACTAAGCCCGACTTTCGTCCCTGCTCGACTTGTAGGTCTCGCAGTCAAGCTCCCTTTTGCCTTTGCACTCTGCGAATGATTTCCAACCATTCTGAGGGAACCTTTGGGCGCCTCCGTTACTGTTTGGGAGGCGACCGCCCCAGTCAAACTGCCTACCTGACACTGTCCCTGGACCGGGTTACGGTCCGAGGTTAGAATTTCCGTACAGCGAGGGTAGTATCCCACCGACGCCTTCACCGAACCTGGCGGTCCGGTTTCCAAGGCTCCTACCTATCCTGTACAAGCTGTACCAAAATCCAATATCAAGCTGCAGTAAAGCTCCATGGGGTCTTTCCGTCCTGTCGCGGGTAACCTGCATCTTCACAGGTATTATAATTTCACCGGGTCTCTCGTTGAGACAGTGCCCAAGTCGTTGCACCTTTCGTGCGGGTCGGAACTTACCCGACAAGGAATTTCGCTACCTTAGGACCGTTATAGTTACGGCCGCCGTTTACTGGGGCTTCAATTCGGAGCTTCTCCCAAAAGGGATAACCCCTCCTCTTAACCTTCCAGCACCGGGCAGGTGTCAGCCCCTATACTTCGCCTTGCGGCTTCGCAGAGACCTGTGTTTTTGATAAACAGTCGCTTGGGCCTATTCACTGCGGCTCTCCAAGGCTATTCACCCTAGAGAGCACCCCTTCTCCCGAAGTTACGGGGTCATTTTGCCGAGTTCCTTAACGAGAGTTCTCCCGAGCGTCTTAGAATTCTCATCCCACCTACCTGTGTCGGTTTGCGGTACGGGCACCTCTTCCCTTGCTAGAGGCTTTTCTTGGCAGTGTAGGATCAGGAACTTCGGTACTATTATTTCCCTCGCCATCACCGCTTCGCCTAATGATGAACGGATTTGCCTGTTCATCGGCCTTACGGTTTGGACGCGCTATTCCAGCAGCGCGCTTACCCTACCTTCCTGCGTCCCCCCGTCACTCAAACGGGAAGGAGGTGGTACAGGAATTTCAACCTGTTTTCCATCGCCTACGCCTTTCGGCCTCGGCTTAGGGCCCGACTAACCCTGAGCGGACGAACCTTCCTCAGGAAACCTTGGGTTTTCGACGGAAGGGATTCTCACCCTTCTTTTCGTTACTCATACCGGCATTCTCACTTCAAAGCGCTCCACCGGTCCTCACGATCCGGCTTCTCCGCCCTTTGAACGCTCCCCTACCACGCACACCCGATGGTGTGCATCCACAGCTTCGGTGATACGTTTAGCCCCGGTACATTTTCGGCGCAGAGTCACTCGACTAGTGAGCTATTACGCACTCTTTCAATGATGGCTGCTTCTAAGCCAACATCCTAGTTGTCTAAGCAACTCCACATCCTTTTCCACTTAACGTATACTTAGGGACCTTAGCTGGTGGTCTGGGCTGTTTCCCTCTCGACTACGGATCTTAGCACTCGCAGTCTGACTCCCGGATAACAAGTCGCTGGCATTCGGAGTTTGACTGAATTCGGTAATCCTGTAGGGACCCCTAGTCCAATCAGTGCTCTACCTCCAGGACTCTTTTATCCGAGGCTAGCCCTAAAGCTATTTCGGGGAGAACCAGCTATCTCCGAGTTCGATTGGCATTTCACCACTACCCACACCTCATCCCCGCAATTTTCAACTTGCGTGGGTTCGGGCCTCCAGCAGGTGTTACCCTGCCTTCACCCTGGACATGGGTAGATCACACGGTTTCGGGTCTGCGACCGCATACTGTACGCCCTGTTCAGACTCGCTTTCGCTTCGGCTCCGCGTCTTCCGCTTAACCTTGCATACGATCGCAACTCGCCGGTTCATTATACAAAAGGCACGCCGTCACCCATAAACGGGCTTCGACTACTTGTAGGCACACGGTTTCAGGATCTCTTTCACTCCCCTTCCGGGGTGCTTTTCACCTTTCCCTCACGGTACTGGTTCGCTATCGGTCACTAGGGAGTATTTAGCCTTGGGAGATGGTCCTCCCGGATTCCGGCGGGGTTTCCCGTGCCCCGCCGTACTCAGGATCCACTCCGGAGGAAACAGCGTTTCGACTACCGGGCTCTTACCGTGTCTCGCGGGCCGTTCCAGGCCGCTTCGCCTACGCTGTTTCTTGGTAACTCCGATGGAGTGTCCTACAACCCCAGGGTGCAAGCACCCTGGTTTGGGCTGATTCCGTTTCGCTCGCCGCTACTCAGGAAATCGCATTTGCTTTCTCTTCCTCCGGGTACTAAGATGTTTCAGTTCCCCGGGTCTGCCTTCTCACACCCTATAGATTCAGGTGCGGATACCATCCCATTATGGATGGTGGGTTTCCCCATTCGGATATCCCCGGATCAAAGCTTACTTACAGCTTCACGGGGCGTTTCGCCGTTCGTCGCGTCCTTCTTCGGCTCCTAGTGCCAAGGCATTCACCGTGCGCCCTTTCTAGCTTAACCTTACAAAGGTAGTTGTATCATTCTAAAACACGCCTCGAAAGTCTCACAATCATGGTCATGTACTGACCACCTTGATGAAACTCCGGTGTATTCTTTGGCTCTTGCATTCGTTATCCAGTTTTCAAAGAACAATTTAGATTAATTATGGTGGAGCCTAGCGGGATCGAACCGCTGACCTCCTGCGTGCAAGGCAGGCGCTCTCCCAGCTGAGCTAAGGCCCCATGTATTTCGAGAGATGATGGTGGGCCTGAGTGGACTTGAACCACCGACCTCACGCTTATCAGGCGTGCGCTCTGACCAACTGAGCTACAGGCCCATCACTTAACTTATACCGATGTGAAGTTACCCTCTCAAAATTGAATGAAAGTCACAGCGTCCGCTCCCTGGATCATGAGATCCAGCGGAGCTCGACTCGGAAAATACTCCGTAGAAAGGAGGTGATCCATCCCCACCTTCCGGTAGGGATACCTTGTTACGACTTCACCCCAATCACCTGCCCCACCTTCGGCGGCTGGCTCCCATAGGGTTACCTCACCGACTTCGGGTGTTGCAAGCTCTCGTGGTGTGACGGGCGGTGTGTACAAGGCCCGGGAACGTATTCACCGCGGCATGCTGATCCGCGATTACTAGCGATTCCGGCTTCATGCAGGCGAGTTGCAGCCTGCAATCCGAACTGAGAATGGCTTTTTGAGATTCGCTTCACCTCGCGGCTTCGCGTCCCTCTGTACCATCCATTGTAGCACGTGTGTAGCCCAGGTCATAAGGGGCATGATGATTTGACGTCATCCCCACCTTCCTCCGGTTTGTCACCGGCAGTCACCCTAGAGTGCCCAACTGAATGCTGGCAACTAAGGTTAAGGGTTGCGCTCGTTGCGGGACTTAACCCAACATCTCACGACACGAGCTGACGACAACCATGCACCACCTGTCATTCTGTCCCCCGAAGGGGAACCTTCCATCTCTGGAAGTGGCAGAAGATGTCAAGACCTGGTAAGGTTCTTCGCGTTGCGTCGAATTAAACCACATGCTCCACCGCTTGTGCGGGCCCCCGTCAATTCCTTTGAGTTTCAACCTTGCGGTCGTACTCCCCAGGCGGAGTGCTTAATGCGTTTGCTGCGGCACTAAGGGCGTCGAAACCCCTAACACCTAGCACTCAACGTTTACGGCGTGGACTACCAGGGTATCTAATCCTGTTCGCTCCCCACGCTTTCGCGCCTCAGCGTCAGTTACAGGCCAGAGAGCCGCCTTCGCCACTGGTGTTCCTCCACATCTCTACGCATTTCACCGCTACACGTGGAATTCCGCTCTCCTCTCCTGTACTCAAGTTCCCCAGTTTCCAATGACCCTCCACGGTTGAGCCGTGGGCTTTCACATCAGACTTAGGAAACCGCCTGCGCGCCCTTTACGCCCAATAATTCCGGACAACGCTTGCCCCCTACGTATTACCGCGGCTGCTGGCACGTAGTTAGCCGGGGCTTTCTGATCGGGTACCGTCAAGGTACCGGCCTATTCGACCGGTACTTGTTCTTCCCAGATAACAGAGCTTTACGATCCGAAAACCTTCTTCACTCACGCGGCGTTGCACCGTCAGGCTTTCGCCCATTGCGGATGATTCCCTACTGCTGCCTCCCGTAGGAGTCTGGGCCGTGTCTCAGTCCCAGTGTGGCCGATCACCCTCTCAGGTCGGCTACGCATCGTTGCCTTGGTAAGCTCTTACCTCACCAACTAGCTAATGCGCCGCGGGCCCATCTTGCAGTGTAAGGAACAAGTCCCTACTTTTACAATCAAATCATGCGATTTGGTTGATCATCCGGTATTAGCCCCGGTTTCCCGGGGTTATCCCAGTCTGCAAGGCAGGTTGCCCACGTGTTACTCACCCGTCCGCCGCTCGTTCCACATGCGTCACCCCGAAGGGATCTGCCTGCTTCCCGCGCTCGACTTGCATGTATTAGGCACGCCGCCAGCGTTCGTCCTGAGCCAGGATCAAACTCTCCAATAAATTGGTTCGTCTGATACAAGCTGTATCTTACATAACAATTAAAGAAATTAACAGACGCTTGACTTTCATTCAATTTTCAAAGGACAATTTCGTTCGCCTCAATTGGCGACTTTTTTATATTAACACCTGCGCAATGCAGTGTCAATATGTTTTTTTGTTTCTTTTTTTAATCAATTTCGCGCTGTCTTTTCAGCGACAAATAATAATATATCAGCCTATCATATTTTATGCAACCCTTAAATTTAAATTTATAAATAAAAATTTATTTCTATTCCCCTATTAGAGGAAAAGGACAGGGCTTTTAAAATAATATCTCCTAAAAAATGGGCTGGTCGTTTATTAAAGGAAGTCGTCTTAGAAAACGCCCTGAAAAAACGAAGTTTGGTTAAGACCGTCACGTAATGTAAGATGGATACCTCGTTTCGGTTATTCACAACATAACATTTAATACTATGTAACAGTGCAAAAAACCGGCCCGTAAACGGGCCAGTATCACTAGAAATTTATTCATTGGATTGTTTACGCATTTGCGGAAATAATAACACATCACGTATGGATGCCGAATTAGTTAAGAGCATAACTAAGCGGTCAATCCCAATTCCAAGACCACCAGTAGGAGGAAGACCGTATTCCATTGCCTCCAAATAATCTGTATCCATCATGTGAGCTTCATCATCGCCCTGTTCTCTTTCTTGGACTTGTGCTTCAAAGCGCTGACGTTGATCAATTGGGTCATTAAGCTCTGTGAAAGCATTTGCGTGTTCTCTTCCAACTATAAATAATTCAAATCGATCAGTGAAACGAGGATCTTCCGCATTCTTTTTTGCAAGTGGTGATATAGCAACCGGATGTCCATATACAAAAGTCGGCTGTATTAATTTTTCTTCGACAAAATGCTCGAAAAATTCATTAACAACATGTCCAAAAGGCATTGTTTCTTTCACTGGTACTCGATATTCTTTAGCAAGAGACCTTGCCTCTTCATCGCTCATATCCTGCCAAAAATCAACCCCAACTTCTTCTTTAATTGCATCCACCATATGCACGCGGCGCCACGCAGGGGTTAAATCCACTTCATGCTCTCCATACGTTATAGCAGTTGTACCAAGCACTTCTTGAGATATATGAGCGATTAAATTCTCTGTTAAAACCATTACGTCTTTATAATCTGAATAAGCTTCATAAAGTTCCATCATGGTGAACTCAGGATTATGACGGGTCGAAATTCCTTCATTTCGGAAAACACGGCCGATTTCATAAACTTTCTCCATCCCGCCGACAATTAACCGTTTCAGATGCAGTTCAATCGCTATACGAATATACAACTCCATATCTAGGGCATTGTGATGGGTAATAAATGGACGAGCAGCAGCTCCTCCTGGAATAGCGTGAAGCATTGGCGTTTCTACTTCCAAATATCCTTTTCCATCTAAGTAACGCCGCATCGATTGTAGGATTTTACTGCGGACCACAAAAGTATCGCGTACTTCAGGGTTCACTATTAAATCAAGATAACGCTGACGGTAACGTTGTTCTACGTCCTTTAAACCATGAAACTTATCAGGAAGAGGACGCAGTGATTTAGATAACAGTACGAACTCAGAAGCCTTTACTGAAAGTTCACCTACTTTTGTTTTGAAAGCTGTACCTTTTAGACCTACAAAATCACCAATATCAGTACCTTGGAAAATTTCATAAGCCTCTTCGCCTACCTGATCTTTTCTTACATATATTTGTATTTGACCTGTTAAATCTTGTATATGAGCAAAACCTGCTTTTCCTTTTCCGCGCTTTGTCATCACTCTTCCTGCAATTGAAACTTCCACTTCTTTTTCTTGCAGTTCTTCTTTACTAAAAGCTTGAAACTCTTCTGTCATAAGAGAAGCTGTATGTGATCTGTCAAAACGCTGACCGAACGGATCTTTCCCTTCTTCTTGAAGAGCTAGAAGTTTTTCTCTACGAACCTCTATTTGGTCGTTATATTCCTGTTCCTGACTCAAGTGTATCCACCCCTTATAATATTAAGCTGTTACTTTCTCACGGTAGATATCCGCTTATCTCCCATGTAAAGGGACTGACCCTTCAGTCGCAAAAGGGGCAGTCCCGTTGTTGTTAGTAAAAAACTATACTGCCGACGCTTTTTCCTTCTGTGCCGCTTCCAATTCATCGACAAAGTTATATAAAGCAGCTGCTACTTCATCACGCGTATTTAGCTGATTAATTTGATCCCGGACTTTTTTATTTCCTCGCAGTCCTTTTAAATACCACGCAGCATGTTTTCGCATTTCTCGGACAGCGACAACTTCTCCCTTTAATTGGATCAATCTATCCATGTGAACCATGCAGACGTCAATTTTTTCATGAGGCGAAGGATCTGCTGCCGGTTCTCCCGTTTCTAGGTAATGGATAGTACGATACAGCATCCAAGGGTTTCCAAGTGCAGCTCTTCCAATCATAACACCATCCACACCAGTGGTTTCGAGCATACGTTTAGCGTCTTGAGGCGTTTTCACATCCCCATTTCCAATAACAGGAATGTCTACCGATTCTTTTACTTCTTTCAATATATCCCAGTCAGCAGCGCCTTCATACATTTGCAGGCGAGTACGCCCATGAACAGCAACAGCCTTTCCTCCAGCTGCTTCAATTGCCTTTGCATTCTCAACCGCCAAAATATTCTCATCATCCCAACCCATTCTCATTTTGACTGTTACTGGTTTGTCTACAGCTTGCACTGCTACAGAGACCATTTCATATATTTTGTCAGGGTTAAGAAGCCACTTTGCTCCGGCATCACATTTTGTAATCTTCGGTACCGGACATCCCATATTAATATCTATAATATCAGCATTCGTTTGCTGATCAACAACCCTGGCAGCTTCTGCCATCGTTTCTTTATCACCGCCAAAAATCTGCAGGCTTAAAGGCTTCTCCCGTTCATCGACGTAAAGCATTTGGAGCGATTTTTCATTTTTGTTTACAATGGCTTTATCACTGACCATTTCGGCACAAACAAGCCCTGCTCCAAACTCTTTTGCTATCAAACGGAAAGCTGGATTACACACTCCTGCCATTGGCGCAAGCACCACCTGGTTTTTCATTTCTATATCGCCGATTTTTAACATTTTTTCCACCTCCTATACTGTTATCCTGAATGGAGTTCTTCTTTTGTAATACCTAATGCCTCCACTACATTTTCTAAAAATTTATCATCCGGAATACGACTGCCTCGCTCTACCTGTCCAAAAATAGAAACAGAAACCCCCATCTTATCGGCAAGGCTTTCCTGTGTATATCCTTTCAACTTCCGAAAAGCCCGAATCCTGCTGGCCCAGAGCAGTTCTTCCATATACGGACACCTTCTTTTTCTTTAATAGATAGATTTTCGGCAAGTTCATAGATGTTTTTATGATTAGTTGGCTCCACAATAGATGAAGCTATTTCATTTAAAGGAATAAGAACAAATGCTCTTTCTTCCAACCGCGGGTGTGGTATAGATAAATCGTCCATTCTAATATTTTCATCATTGAAGAATAAAATGTCAAGGTCTATTGTGCGAGGACCCCAACGTTTTATTTTTACACGATTCAATTCTTGCTCTATCCACTGTGTTGTCTTTAATAAGCTTTCCGGTTTTAAAGAGGTGTACATCTCTACCGCCATATTTAAAAAAGCTGCTTGTTCAGTGACACCTACAGGTTCTGTTTCATAAATAGATGACAGCTGGGTAACTTCTATTTCTTTTTTCTCGTTTAATTTTTCTACTGCTCTTTGTAAATAATGAAATCGATCTCCTATATTAGAGCCAAGGGCTAGATAAACTCGGTTTTTCATGTTCTTTTCCTCGTTATTTCAATCGCTACGTACTCGTAATGTCCAGGTATGGGAGGGTCTGGTTTGATTACTTTGACTGTAACTTCTGATACGATAGGAAATTGTTTTAAAATATTAGCAGAAATGGACTCAGCTACTGATTCGACTAAATCATAGGTTTGTCCTTCTACTATTTCTTTCACTGCTTGATGGGCCTCCGCATAGTTGACACTTTTTTTAAGATCATCTTGTGCAGCCGCTTCCGATAAATCCGCTTCCATGATAAGGTCTACTTGAAAACGTTGGCCTAGCTTATTTTCTTCAGGAAACACACCATGATAAGCATAAAATTCCATGCCTTTTAGATAAATTTTATCCAATTGTTTTCACCTTACCTTTACCTAGCATGGCATCCATCATTTTTACCGTCCTGCTCATTTCAAGCACATCATGGACTCTTACAATATCACACCCTCTTTCAATACCTAGACTCACAGTTGCACCTGTTCCTTCTATCCTGTCATTGGCCGGAAGGTTGAGGGTTTGCGCAATAATAGATTTTCTTGACGTACCTAATAATACAGGATACCCAAGCGATGTAAATTCTTCAAGCCTTCTCATAACTTCAAGGTTTTGTTCATACGATTTGGCAAAACCGATACCTGGATCCAAAATAATGCGGTTATCTTTTACTCCGGCATTTTGACATATCGTAATACTTTCCTTCATATCCGATAAAATATCTGGCATCAAATCTTGATAACCTAAATCTTCCCGGTTATGCATGATAACAATCGGAACATCATACTCTGCTGCTACATCAGCCATTTCCGGATCTGCTTTCGCACCCCAGACGTCATTAATGATAGAAGCACCTGCTTCGATAGCTTGTCTTGCTGTTTCTGCTTTATACGTATCAATGGAAATGGGGACATTTACTGTCTTTGCAATAGCTTCTATTATCGGGAGAACTCGTCTTCTTTCTTCTTCGCCTTCCACTTTGACATGCCCTGGCCTGGTCGACTCACCGCCAATATCAATAATATCAGCACCTTGTTCAATCATTTCATGTGCTCTTTCTGCAGCTTTTGTTACATTATCAAATCGTCCTCCGTCAGAAAAAGAGTCCGGTGTAACATTTAAAATCCCCATCACGTATGTTTTTTTAGAAAAATCCAACGTCCAAGGCCCCCAAGTAATAGCAGTACTACTCATTTTCCTTCTTCCTTTCCTCAACAAAAATCTCTTCTGAATTCCATAATTGTTGACGGTATTTAGTATACTCGTTATGCAAAAAATCCACTGTAGAATGACCATTGTTTTTTTTACGGTTATTAAAGGTGTACCGATCGACACCTTTAAGACGTATAACCTCTTGAATTGAATTCGTTATAAATGCTTCATCTGCATCAAAAAGCATAGCAGGTTTAAACCGGCCTTCTCGTATATAATAAGAGTGTTTTCTTGCTAGTTTAATCACAAAGGTTCGGGTAACGCCGTTTAAGATTCCTGTCTGAACGGATGGGGTATATATTGTGGTACCCTTTACCCAAAAAAGGTTAGAAACGACTCCTTCCGCGAGGTCTCCTTGTTCATTCACGAAAAGACCTTCAATGGAGAAATCATCGCCTGCCTCTCTTTTACCCAAAATACTGTTAAAGTAATGATGGGACTTTAAACGCATAGAGGCTTCCGGTGAATTTCTTCTCACCGTTAACAACTGCCCCTGTTTCTCAGAAAATCGACTTTCTCCAGCCTCTGGAAGGGGCTTCATATAAATAATAATAGCAGGCGATTGATAGGGCTTTGTTGTCAATCCAAGCTCTCCTGTTCCTGCAGAAATATTATAACGAACATACGCATTTTTCCACTGATTTGCTTCTAGCAGATCATTTAACTGCTGAATGACTTCCTTACGTTTATATTTCCACTCTATATTCATTAACGAAAGACCTTTTTCCATTCTTCGGAAGTGGTCGTCCAGTAAGAATGGGTGGCCATTATATATTCTAAATGTTTCAAACAAGCCAAGACCATACATAAAGCCGTGTTCAAAAACAGAAAGACGAGCATCGCCCGCCTCTTTTATTTCCCCGTTTATATAAATATACATTTATTAAACTCCTTGCTGCTCCCGGTGTGCTTCTACAAAATTCCGAAGTAGTTTTTTCCCTTCTCCTGTCATAATAGACTCAGGATGAAATTGAACTCCCTCTACCGGAAGAGACCGATGACGTATCCCCATTATTTCTCCTTCATCTGTCCATGATGTAATTTCAAAACATTCAGGAAGGGATTGTTTTTCTACTATTAATGAATGATAACGGGTTGCTGTAAATGGATTAGGCAGTCCTTTATAAACAGATTGTTCGTTATGGCGCACTTCAGACGTTTTACCGTGCATCAGCCGGTCCGAACGAATAACTTTTCCTCCAAATACCTGAGCGATTGATTGATGGCCCAGGCATACACCAAATACCGGAATTTTACCAGCAAAGTACTTGATGGCTTCCATACTGATGCCGGCTTCATCTGGACTGCAAGGCCCCGGTGACACCATGAGAAAATCTGGAGACAGTTCTTCTATTTCTTCAATTGTTATCTTGTCATTTCTTCGGACAACAAGCTCTTCACCCATTTCTCCGAGATATTGAACAAGATTGTAGGTAAACGAGTCGTAATTATCAATCATTAAAATCATATACTTTTTCCTCCTCTGCTCGGCTCTGCTTTACAGCCATCTCTTCTTCACTAATCTCTTGCGCTTTCCATAGTGCTCTCGCTTTTTTTAACGATTCCTGGTACTCTGCTTCTGGACTCGAATCAATAACAATGCCAGCACCTGCCTGTACGTATGCCATACCGTCTTTAGCAATCATAGTGCGGATGGCAATATTTAATTCCATGTCTCCATTAAAACCAATCCAGCCAATGGAGCCTGTATAGACGCCGCGCCTGACACGTTCTAACTCTTCAATGATTTCCATGGTCCGAATTTTCGGAGCACCAGTAATTGTGCCTCCTGGAAACGCTGCTTTTATCATATCATATTCATCTACATCATCGGCAAGTTTTCCTTTTACATTGGAAACAATATGCATGACATGGGAATAACGTTCAATTACCATTAGTTCATCTACGGACACAGTACCGTACTTACATACTTTGCCAAGGTCATTTCTTTCAAGATCCACTAACATTACATGCTCTGCCCGTTCTTTTTCTGTTGCTATTAACTCTTGTTCGTAACCTTCATCTTGTTCTGCTGTCTCCCCGCGCGGTCTGGTGCCAGCAATTGGTCTTGTAGATGCTTCGTCACCTCTTTTTTTAACGAGAAGTTCCGGTGAACCGCTGACAAGCTGAAAATCAGGCGTATGCATATACCCCATGTAAGGTGAAGGATTTAATTCCCTTAGTTTTTCATAAATATGAAACGGAGGGGTTAACAATTTTTTAGCCTGTCTAACTGACAAGTTTACTTGAAATACATCACCGGAACGTATATATTCTTGAACTTTCTTTACTGCCTGTGCAAACGTTCGTTCCGAAAAAGATGAATCGAGGCATCTAGTCCTATTAGCAGAGCTTAAGAAGTCATACTGCTCTAAATAACGTCCCCAAGAAAAATATGGAGGGTACTGCCACAAAGCTTTTAACCGCTCGATGTCAGCTTTTGCTTTAGCCTCTTCTCCCTTTGCATAATGGACAATAATCCATAACTTTTTATTATGATGGTCATATATAAATACCTGTTGAAAAGCTAAAAAATACAAGTCATCTGTGCTGAGATCATCACTTGTATCTAACGGCAGTTCTTCCACATAACGAATATAATCATAGCTGACAAAGCCTAATATCCCCCCTTGAAAATCTGGGAGGTTTGGGTTTGATTCTGTTTTATAAGGCCTCAGCCATTTTTTCATTTCTTCTAAAGGCTCTCCACTTTTTCGAATGTTCCCTTCACGGGTTTCAATCAAAAGGTTGTTATTTTTCCCTTTCATCACCGCAAATGGGACAAGACCTGCAATGCTGTATCTTCCTCTTTGTCCACTTTCTAACAATATATGCTGCTTTTTGTCCACACTTAGCGCTTGATAGGATGAGAAGAATTCTTTCTCTGGATATTTAAATGAAGACACCATTACCTTATAAGATTTTGAATGATCCGGTAATGGAGCCAGATCTTCAGTCATGACTTCCCCTCCTGCAATTAACATTCCAATTGATCTTATCCTATCACGAAACAGACATTTTATCATTAGAAAAACTAGGCTGCTTTCTAAAAAAACTCGGCTTGTCACCGAGGCCTTATGTTCAATGTCGTAGTTTTGTTCGTACTGTTTATTAAAATCCTCTAATTAAAAAAGCAGAGCTCCATTAAAAGCTCTGCCTTTTACTCATTTTAATTATTCTTCTTCAAATTGATATAGAGGGGTACTTAGGTAACGTTCTCCATTACTTGGAATAACCGCTACTACTTTCTTGCCTTTACCAAGTTTTTTAGCTTCTTCCAGAGCAGCATAAATTGCTGCGCCTGAAGAAATTCCACCGAGAATTCCCTCTTCTTTCGCTGCTCGTCTTGCATATTCAAAAGATTGCTCTGTTGTTGCTGTTACTACTTCATCATAAATATCCGTATCTAAAATCTCGGGAACAAACCCTGCACCAATTCCTTGGATTTTATGCGGCCCTTTATTTCCTCCGCTTAATACAGGAGAATCTGCCGGCTCGATAGCAATAATTTTGAGATTTGGGAAGTTTTCTTTAAGCAGCTTACCAGCTCCGGTAATCGTACCGCCCGTACCAATGCCAGATACAAATGCATCGATCTGGCCGTCAACTTGCTCCAATAATTCTCTTCCCGTCGTTTCACGATGAATTTCAGGATTTGCTTCATTTTCAAACTGCTGCGGGACGAAATAGCCGTTTTCTTTGGCTAATGCGTTCGCTTTGCTGATAGCTCCTCCCATACCGTCTGGCCCTGGAGTAAGTATCAATTCCGCTCCATACGCTCGAAGAAGGTTACGGCGTTCCATACTCATTGTATCAGGCATTACAAGAATAGCACGGTATCCTTTTGCTGCTGCAACCATTGCAAGACCAATACCAGTGTTTCCACTTGTAGGTTCAATTATTGTGTCTCCAGGCTTAAGCTTTCCATCTCGTTCCGCCGCTTCAATCATCGCAAGAGCAATACGATCTTTTACACTGCTGCCAGGATTCATAAATTCAAGCTTTAAGTATACATCAGCGTCATTTTCACCTGTCAAGCGGTTCAATTTTACCAGTGGTGTATTTCCTATTAGTTCTGTAATGTTATTTGCCACTTTCATGGATCAGATCCCCCTCGTTAATACCAAGTATTTTTATTGGATTTATTGTTATTATAGTACCAGCCTTTCATAAAGGTGTCAATCAATCGAGAAGTTATTGCACTTTATTTTCTATATTCCATGCTTGTTGGTGAAGTTCCTTTAAATCTTCAGCGGAAAAATGATATTTTTCATTGCAAAAGTGACACTGTGTTTCAGCTCCGCCGTCTTTGTCAATCATGTCTTGTAATTCTTCGCTCCCAAGAGAAATCAAAGCATTAGCTACACGTTCTTTAGAGCACTGGCAGGAAAACGAGACAGGATGCCGATCCAATATATTTACATCATCCCCAAAAATAACATGAAGCATTTCTTCCGGACTTTTCCCTTTTTCTATTAATTTTGAAACAGGCGGCATATTATTAATTTGATTTTCAAGTTTATCGATCAGTTCATCATTAGCCCCTGGCAGCAGTTGAATAATGAATCCGCCAGCTGCTAGTATCGAATTGTCAGGGTTTACGAGTACCCCCAGTCCTACTGAAGAAGGAATCTGTTCTGATGAAACAAAATAATAGGTGAAATCTTCCCCCAATTCTCCCGACACAATAGGTACGCTTCCGGTAAAGTGTTCTCTCATTCCAAGGTCCTTCACTACCGATAAAGTTCCATCAGTACCTACAGCACGAGCCACATCCAATTTACCTTGTTGATTCAAATCAAAATGCACTTGCATGTTATGAGCGTAGCCTCGTGTCTCACCGCTGGACGTACTATCTACGATAATTGGTCCCATTGGTCCTCTGCCTTCAATTTTAATAGTTAACTTGTCCTCACCTTTTAGCATCGCACCCATCATTGACCCCGCAGTCATTGCACGTCCTAAAGCAGCGGAGGCTGTCGGCCAGGCTTGATGGCGGCGCACCGCTTCGTTAATCATGTAAGTTGTTCGTACAGCATAAGCCCGTATTTTTCCTTCATAAGCTGTTGCTTTTATTAGATAATCTTCCACTTTTTAATCATCCTTTCCTATAATGCGGTTTATTTTTCTCATAAATATAACACAAGCCTTTCAAGGTTAGGTAAGGATCAACACGGTCAATCGTCTTGGCAGCTTTGCTTATTAATTCAGCTAAACCACCGGTTGCTATAACAAAGGGATTTCCTTTAGCTTCTTCTTTCATTCTGGACACAATCCCATCTACTTGTCCGGCATAACCATAGTAAACGCCTGACTGCATAGCATGTACTGTATTTTTCCCAATAACATGGTCAGGTTTCCCAATTTCGATCCGAGGAAGTTTAGATGCTTGCTGGTATAATGCATCGGCTGCAACATTCATTCCAGGAGCAATGGCGCCTCCGATATATTGATTGTGATGGTCAATATAACAAAACGTGGCTGCGGTTCCAAAATCTACTATTATTAACGGGCCGTCATACTCCTCAATGGCCGCTACAGCATTAACAATTCGATCCGCCCCTACATCTCTTGGATTGTCATAACGAATATTAAGGCCCGTTTTAATGCCAGGCCCAATAACCATAGGGTAAAGACGAAGATACTTTCGGCACATTTGTTCAAACGTATAAATAATATGTGGTACAACGGAGGAGATAATAACACCTTCTACTTCTTGTGCTTCCACCTTTTGAACGTGAAGAAGATTTAGCAGCTGTAAACCGTATTCATCTTCAGTCTTTTTCTGATCCGTTGATAAACGCCAATAGGAAACCAATTTTTTCTTTTTATATAACCCTAGCACTATGTTCGTATTCCCTACATCCATAACTAATATCATACGTTGTCCCCACCTAGAAATATAACTTAATTAGCTTGATCTAGCTGAAAAAGGGATGCCTTATCAGGGCATCCCTTTTCACATCGCCTTTTATTTCCGGTCATCGTCGTCATCCGCAGGAGGATTATTATTACCTAATTTTTCAGGTTCCGTTTTTCCTTCCGTCACGTCGGTTTCTTTTTTAGAAGTTTCGTCTTCCGGCGTTTCCGGTTGTTCCTCCGTATTAGACTTAGACTGGATATTTACTTTCACATCATCATTTGGGCCGTTTTCCTTTGAAACACCAACTTCATCATCACTTTTGTTTAAGTGGTGGTCATCAGGAAGCTTTCCGTCGTCAACTAATGATTTGATCTGCTGCGCATCGAGAGTCTCTAACTCCAATAAAGTTTGCGCTACAAGCTCAAGCCTATCTTTATATTCTGTAAGAATTTGCTTACATTGATCGTAGGATTCTTTAATGATTCGCTGCACTTCTTTGTCAATTTCATGTGCAATCGCATCACTATAATTTTGTTCATTTTGTATATCGCGGCCTAAGAAAACCTGTCCGCCTGAACTTGACCCAAATTGTAGCGGTCCAAGTTTCTCACTCATCCCGTACTCGGTAACCATTTTACGAGCGATGTCTGTTGCACGTTGAAAGTCATTATGAGCTCCGGTACTAACTTCATTAAACATTACTTCTTCTGCTACGCGTCCACCTAAAAGCCCTACAATCTTATCGAGGAGTTCAGGTTTAGTCATAAAGTAGCGGTCTTCTTTTGGAAGCATAACAGCATAACCGCCTGCCTGTCCGCGTGGAACAATCGTAACTTTATGAACCATATCAGCGTTTTTAAGCTTGACACCGACTACAGTGTGGCCAGCTTCGTGATGAGCAACAATGTTTTTCTCTTTTTCTGAGATAACACGGCTCTTCTTGGCTGGTCCGGCAATCACACGGTCAATTGCTTCTTCTACATGGGTCATACGTAATTTGGTCATATCGGCTCTAGCTGCTACAAGTGCCGCTTCATTTAATAAATTCTCTAAATCGGCACCAGAGAAACCTGGTGTTCGTTGAGCAATAGCTTGAAGATCCACGTCGTCTGCCATCGGTTTATTTCGAGCATGAACGTGAAGGATTTCTTCTCTTCCCTTCACATCCGGACGCCCTACCATGATTTGACGGTCGAAACGACCTGGACGAAGAAGCGCTGGGTCTAAGACGTCAGAACGGTTAGTAGCTGCAATAATGATAATTCCTTCATTAGCGCTGAAACCGTCCATTTCAACGAGCAGCTGGTTTAATGTTTGTTCTCTCTCGTCATGTCCGCCGCCAAGACCTGCACCGCGCTGTCTCCCGACTGCATCTATTTCATCTATAAAAATGATACATGGTGCATTTTTCTTGGCATTTTCAAATAAATCACGTACACGGGAAGCACCGACACCTACAAACATTTCCACAAAATCAGAACCGCTGATCGAGAAAAATGGAACGCCAGCTTCCCCGGCAACAGCTCTAGCAATTAAGGTTTTACCTGTTCCTGGAGGTCCTACGAGGAGTACCCCTTTTGGAATCCTGGCACCTATATTAGCGAATTTTCTAGGGTCTTTTAAGAAATCAACCACTTCTATTAATTCTTGCTTTTCTTCTTCAGCACCAGCAACATCTTTAAAGCGGGCTTTCTTTTTGTCTTCCTGATACAGCTTGGCTTTGCTTTTGCCAAAGTTCATGACACGGCTGCCGCCGCCTTGAGCCTGGCTGAGCAAGAAGAAGAATAAGATGAAAATAATCACAAAAGGAATGATGGATGTAAAGAAAGTAACCCAAGCGCTTGGCTCTTCAGCGGGTTCTGTTTCTAAACTAAGAGCTTCTCCATCAGGACCTTGAGCGGTCATTATGGTCTGCGTATTTTCTTCGGAAATAGGTAAATATGTCTGGAAGGCCTCTCCTTCTTCGTCTCCAACCTCCTGGCCTTCAACAAGATATACTTCCCCTTCCGGCTGTAAAGTTACGGAACTTATTTCGTTATTTTGTAATTTTGATAAAAATTCATTCGTTGTCATTTCATTCGTTTCCGTTTGATCATTACTCAGGAAACTAATGATACCTATAATGACAAGGAATAAAAGCAAATAAAAAACAGTATTTCGAAAAATCCGGTTCATTCCTGACCTCCTCCCACGGGCATTGACAACTTCAATAATAGTACCATATTTGTATTGTTTCTCACAATCATGACCCCTTGTATATTTCAGGCTTTAAAACACCAATGTAAGGGAGGTTGCGGTACTTTTCAGCATAATCCAGCCCGTATCCTACCACAAACTCGTCCGGCACAATAAACCCAGCTAAATCAGGAACAAGGTCTACTTGCCTGCCGTCGGGTTTGTCTAACAAAGTGACAATTGTTAATGATTTCGCCCCTCTGTGTTTAATTAAACTGACTAGATAGTTCAATGTAATGCCGCTGTCGATAATGTCTTCTAAAATTATTATGTCTCTACCTTCTACTGTTGTATCCAGGTCTTTTATAATTTTAACTTCTCCAGATGAAACGGTACTGTTACCATAGCTTGATACATCCATAAAATCAATCTCAATATGAGTTTCAATCCGCTTGGATACATCGGCCATAAAAGGGAGTGCTCCTTTAAGAACCCCGATAACTAACGGAAAACGTCCGTCATATTCTTCGGATATATATTTACCGATTTCACGGATTTTTTCTTGTAATTCCTCTTCGCTGATCAACACTTTTTCAATATCATCATGCATCTGGATTTATATACCCTCCCAAGCGTTGTTTCAATCTAATTATTCATGCATTGGTGCTAATATTGTCCGTTCCCTATCTTACCATGAGTTCTTCATAAATTTCACCCTTCAAACCTTGACATGGTCTATACGAAAGCAAAATCACTATTGAGGGAGACCTTTACATTGTATGGCAACATAATCTGTTTCCAATCCAAGATTTCTCACATGGCTTGAAGACCTTTTTAAATAAGGAATCCAAAGGACCTCTCCTGTTGCATCAGTTAAAATCGGCCAAGTGTTTCGTTTATCTTGTGGGATTTTTTTGTCTATAAAGATACGATTCACTTTTTTGGTTCCCTTCATTCCTAAAGGGTGAATTTTATCTCCGGCTTTCCATGTACGGATTATCAGCGGAAACGTTGTTTCTTCCTCTTTACAAATAAACACATTTTCTCGTTGTGCCCATTCCTTAATATTTTTGGTCCTTTGCGCAGTGAAGGTGATATCATCATAAGAAACCTTTTCGGAAATGTTTAAATAACGAGTGGGTCTATTTTTTTCCATCTTGTCCTCACTGTTGATCGTAAAACGCAAGGAGTTGTAAGAACGAGACACCTTAACCCCTCCCGGCCAATCCAACGTAAAGGAGGGGTGCTGCTGGTGTAACAAATGAACTAATTGTTTAATATGTAAAATGGATAATTCAGGAACCTTTGAATAACAAAGATACTTTAATATTAGATGAATCCCTCTTCTTTGTAAAGGGACAGGAAGCGCTATCAAACCGTCTGCAGAAATAGTCATGGAATGTTCATTCTTGTTTAAGAGAAGTCGTTGAATTTCTTCCTCTGCCAAAGACTCAATATAATGCCTTTCTTCTGATTCCCAGTCTAAAAAATCTTGAAAATGCTGATGGACTAATTTATTTTCTTTTTTTAGAAATGGAAGCACAGATTGCCTGAATCTGTTCCGAGTATATTTATCTGAACTATTGCTTTCATCTGTGCGAAACGGAATGTTGTTTTCATGACAGAAATGTAGAATTTCTTCTTTTGTTACACAAAGTAATGGCCTTATTAATTTCCCATCTCCGAAAAGCCGCGAAGATGCTATCCCGGCTTCTCCTAAAACAGCTCTGCCTGTTGCCTGCTTCATAAGCATAGTTTCCATTTGATCGTCGGCATGGTGGCCGGTTGCTAAAACATCTAATTTGTATTCCGACATCAATGTCTCTAAGTAATTATATCGAAGACGGCGCGCTTGTTCTTGTACGGTACCGCCTTCTTTTTCTAATGCTTCTTTAACATCAACCTGTTTACTGAAATAGGGAACCCCTTTATCCCTGCACCAATTTCTTACAAATTTTTCATCTTCAGATGCCGTTTCCTCTCTCAACCCATGATTTACATGTGCAGCCGCGACTTTCAATTTCCATTCTTGCTGAAATTCCAATAATAAATGTAAAAGAGCCATGGAATCCGGGCCTCCAGAAACAGCGGCTAATAGTTTATTGCCACTCTTTAGAAGTTCCCGTTCATTTATCCATTGTTTAACGATTTGTTTCATAGCGCTGCCCTACCCCTTTACCAATAGAAAAAATAGACAATGCAAAAACTAACCCTGCTGCTATGGCACCTGCTTGTAATAACGTTTCTATTCCCTGCTGCAACCCATTAAAATAATCCTCTTCAACGAAAGCAAGCATGGTAGAATAAGCTCTCTCTCCTGGAACAAGCGGTATAATACCTGGAATAGTAAATGTCGTTACTGGAACACGTCTAAAACGAGCCAGCCAGTGCGATACAAAAGCAGCGGCAAACGCTGCAACTGCGGCCGAGAAAACTTTACTCCACCCAAAATCCGGAAGAAAACTATAAATAAACCAAGTAATAACACCAATAAACCCGCCCCACCACACAAGACGGAGCGGAATATTAAATATAATTCCAAAAGCTACAGTAGCGATAAAACAAAGTAATAATTCTAACCAAATCATTAGGCACACTCCAGTACTTAGCTTGCATTAAATATATAGAATAGAAAGAGAGACAGCAACTCCTGCAGCTATAGAAAGCGAGGAGACACCAGCTTCCGCCCCGCGAGCAACCCCGGCAACAAGGTCTCCTGACATGAGATCTCTGACAGAGTTAGTCAACGGAACACCGGGTACTAGCGGAATGAGTGTACCGATAATCACTTGATCTATACTTATGCCAAATCCTGATTGAATCATTAATATAGCTGTCATTCCACCTGTTAGAGACGCCAAAAATTCCGAAAAAAATCTAACTTTCAAATATTTTTGGTACAAAACTAAAGAAACCGTTGTAATCAATCCACCAATAAAAGCCGGCAAAACATCGAATAAGCTTCCCCCTATTAAATAAGAGAAAGCTGCCCCTCCTATACCCGATGCCAAATAAATCAGCCACAAAGGGTAATTCATAGGGGCTTTTTCAATTTCAATAAGTTTATGGATTGTATCTTCTATGGTTAACTCACCGTGTGTAAATTCTCTTGATACCTGGTTCACAGATGTTACCTTGCTTAAATCCTGATATCTTTCTCGCACACGGATCATTTGCATTAGATCTTGGCCTTCTTTTGTACGAAATGCTAGAAAAATACCGGTTGTTGTTACAAAACTGCTAACATGAAGCATACCAGCAGATTGAGCCATACGTGTCATTGTATCCTCTACTCTATATGTTTCAGCTCCGTAGCGAAGCATTAGTTTGCCGCCAAGTAAACAGCATTCCATTGTTTGTTCTGCTTTACCCATGAAGCACTCCCCACTTTTCCCACTTTACATCCATTGTCCCATAAAGTATAGAATAGATGATAAAAAGAGAAAAGAGGCTGTAAGGATAATTTCTACTCTATAGGAAGAAGAGTTTTCTTTTTTTCTTTTATTTTTTCTTAGATTCGGTCCGTTTCTTGCTTTCTTATTAACCGGGTGAGCAGAACGGGCTCGCTTCTCTTTATACGATCTTTTATATGAACGAGCTTCAATGGCTGCCATCACATCTTTTTTCATCCATTGAGCTCCTGTATACTTCCCTTTTAAGGCATGAAGGAGAATTTTTTTATAAGGGGAAAGCGGGGTCATGTTTGAAATTCGTCTTGATAAATAATCTAAACTATTCTCATTACCAGACGGTTTATTAAATCGCTCGCGATAAGCAGTTTGAATAAATATCATAGCAGCAGAAAACAAATCATAAGACGGTTCTGCCTTTCGATCACCAAGTCCCCAATATCCTCTATCATAAAATTCTGTATATTCTTTGATTGATCTCCCTATTTTTGTTGTCCCCCCCACATCAAACCATCTAACCCGTGCAGGCGGGCCAGTTACAATTAAATTTTCAGGTTTTAGATCTCCAAATATCCACCCCTCTCTGTGCAGACGGTCCAGATCTCCTAATAACTGGACCATGAGTATCGGTGCCCATTCTATTCCTTTTTTTTTCGTAAACTCTAATAATGACTCCCCTTTTAAATACTCCATACAAAAAAAAGGATACGTTTCATTTCCAATTTCTATATCATCTACATCCCATAAAGAAGGCCCTAGTACATTACCTTTAACTTTGGAAAAATGCTTTAATACATTTATTTCCGAAGTTAATGACATTTTATTTTCTCCAATTTTCACCGCGGCCTGACCTGTTCTTGTTTCTACTAAATAAACAGAGCCTGTTGCTCCATGACCTAGTTTTTTAACAATGCGGTATGGATTTCTGTTCCATTTCCCGAGCCATTTTGTGCCCGGAGCAAGATTAGAAGCCTGATTCTTCAAATGGACCGTCTTCCTCTCCATACTCAATCAGACTCCTTCTATCCTGACGTTTTTCAAAATGGTATAAAGCAGCCTTTAAGGCAGGCCCTGTAGGTGTGACTCCTCCAGTAGTTAAGCGATTAAATGTTCCTGTAAGAGAGTTAATTTTTGGAGTCCAGTCTAATACTTTTTCCACTTCTTTTCTTTTCCCGGGAAATAAAAACAAAGAAAAATGATTTCCTCCGGTTCTCGAATTCAAACTGATGGATAGATCAGACAAAGCCTCTTGCACCATTGGAAGCTTAGCTTTCATGCTTGCGCTTGTGTCCACTAAAATTAAAACCTCTAAACTAATATTCTCTCCTAATTCATCCACCACCTCCATAACTTCTCCTCTTTTATCAGGCGGGAGATCTTCCATTTCCTGTTCTTCACCTAAAATATGGCGCAGTTCATTGTGCACCACTCCGTGCAGGGTTTGAGTCATAGCTTGTCTAGTTACCATCTGTACGGTTTGTGATAATTGGTTAGCATATACAACCTGACTAACACCCCCTCCTGCCATCGATATATCTTCCACTTCTTTCATTCCATGTTCCCGGGCTGCCCCATGTTCAAGAATTCCTATCACATTTACAGTTATTCCTTTTTCCTTTGCAAATGCTGCGACTGCAGCTGGATCTTCACCTTGATTAGAGCAGCCATCGGTTAATAATAAAATTTGTTTTATTTTTCCTCCACTCATAATGTTCCCCTCCGTTTTTGGTATTATTTTCATTTTTGACGGTGTATGAAAAATATATACCTTATCGAAGGGTTTTAAAGACTTCAGATCGGCTGAAATTAAGCTTTTTTTCGTTTTAATGGGACGGTTTGACGAACCGGTATTGCTGCCCACTTCGGTAGGTTGCGCTCGATTTTTGCAGTCACAATGGTCATGTCATCATTTATTTTGCCTTGCGATACCCTCATCACCCTCTCTAATAACAAGTCTGCCATTTCCTGCGGGTCCTCTGTATCAAGCTGTGAAATAATACGCCTTATCCATATTTCCGTATTTTCAATCGGACCAGGAATATCTAGAATACCGTCGCTCATCATAATAAGCATATCTCCATCTTTCATTTGCTCAGTGACAACATCTAATTCAGCATGTTCCATCATGCCAATAGGCAGATTTCGTGCTTCAATTTGCTTTACTTTATCCTCCCTTCTAATAAAGCTAGGAATTGAACCTATTTTTATAAACCTGCTCTTTGCTTCTTGCAAATCAATCATCGCAAGATCAAGCGTAGAAAACATTTCTTCGGTTGAACGTAAACTTAAAATCGAATTAATAGAACGTATCGCTGTTTTCTCATCCATTCCAGAAGCAAGTATGGTTTGTAAAATTTGCAGCGCTGAACTGCTTTCTCTATGTGCCTTTTCTCCGCTTCCCATCCCATCACTTATTGCAATGGCATGTTTTCCTGCCCCAATATCCATAGAAGCATAACTGTCCCCTGACACCCACCCTCCGCCTTTAGCCACCGATGATGTTCCAATATTCACTGTGTATGTTCGAGCCGACACGAAAGTGAGGTTTAAATATTCTGATATGTTTTCGTATGGCTCTTCTTTATCTACAATAATGTGTTCTTTTAAAATATCAGACAGCATTGGTGCAATGATTTTTTCTGCCTGTTCTAGTCCCGCCCCCTTTAACACGCTCATTTCTATCTCTACATTTCCTTCATCAAGCCTATATATATCTACATGGCCAATATCAAGCCCTGCGTCTTGTAAAGCTTCATGGATTTGCTCTTCCTGCCAATGGTGGGCTTCCTTTTCTCTTTGTATTTCGCGAGCGAAATCATCCATGACTTCAGATACCCCTCTAAGCTGATCCGCTACGAGCTGACGGCTCTCCTGGACTTGTTTGGACAGTTCCCTTCTGGCTTGATCTTGCTTTAACTCTTCTGTCATTACTTTGGTTATCCTAGTTTCATAGTGACAATGCTTCTTCCATTGGTTTTTCATAGGACCGCTTATTTTTCCGTTTCGTTCTAGTTCATAGAGCATGCTTGTCATGCCATCGTACGTTTCGTGAAACTGGTTGACCCAGCACCTTTCTTTACGAAAACAAGTTTGACACGTTTTTTCGGTTATTTTACTTAATAATTCATCTCTCTCTTTGTCCTCCATTTCTTTATCTGTCATGTCAGGGCTGGACATAAAGCTTTTGGAGAGGGTTTGAAACAGATTAGAAAACCTCTCTACTTTTAATGCCGTAATATCCCTGATTTTTTTCATATGCTTTTGTTGTTCCCGGGCATATTCCGGAGTCCCTGGAATATATTTTTCTATAAAGGAAGTGATTATACGAGGAGTAATTAAAAATAAAGCAATAGCTGCCGCTGATTCGGCAAGCGTCAAAGTAGCTCCATTCATACCATCTCCATATAATGCAATTAAAGCCGTACCTAAAAGCATTCCAATGCTAACCCCGACTTTTTTGCCTTCTTTTAAAAGCCCGCCAAGAAGGCCTGCAAATGCAAGCAAGCTCATCTGATATAAGTTAGCAACGGAAGCCAGACTGAGAACAAGCCCAACAATGACACCTACGGACGCACCAAGTGCTGCTCCTCCCGTATACGCAAATAACAGCACGAGGTATCTGGCCAGGGTATGTTCGGCAGCCATCCCATAGATCACCCAGCCGATTGCTCCGGTCATGACAGAAGCTAGTAATATAATAAAACAAACAATTTCTTCTTGTTTTAATGGTTGTTTTCTTTTCTTCGTTATCAATAGAGGCATACTTTGTAAAAAAATCATCGTTAAAATAAAGCTAAGGCCTGCTTCCACTCCAGCCATTACCATAGAATAAGACGATAGAGCCCCTTCTTCTAGCCATACAGTACTTGCACGGGCTCCCACTGTAGCTAAAAATACAGACAGCGGCAGCGTCCATCCTGTCCTCGATCCATAACGGGTAATCCATTCATAGATGCCTAAAAAGATAGCAATGGCTGCTAATACAAATGCTCCGTGAAAGATAGCACCAGAAAAGGTACCAACAATGATACCTGCTGCTGCAATAATTCCTTTTTCTTTACGCCATGAGTACACCGCTGCAAAAAATGGCAGTGCAAAAGGAAACAGCTCTGCAAGCAAAACAGCTCGTCCTAAAAGAATTCCTAAAATAAAGACAAGACCGCCCCATTGAATAAACAACATTTCTAACAATCTTAATGTTTTCTGCTTCGTGCGATTACTGATATTCTTTACTAAAGCCCATACGTGCTCCCAAATCGGTTCTGTTTCATCTGCTCGTTTCGTTAGATCCCGTTGATACATAATAACCCACCACCTGCTAGAAAGTTTGTGGATTTATTATATATTCAATTTTGTTAAATGTTTGTCAAAATCACGAACAGATACAAAAAAAGTCTTCGACGATTTATTTTTTTTATAAAAACCCCTGTTTGTAAGCTTTAGCAGTGTATTTTCAAAAAAAGCAAAACACCAACTAACAATTTCTTACAGCAAATAAAAAAGAATGCTTGAAAATGGAGTAAAAACAAACAGAATGATGTTATAAAAAAATCTTTATAAAGGGAAATTCGTCTAAGATATAGGAACTTCTGCTAAGTTTGCGATCGTTTAGTTTGCGGTTTTAGCAAAAGATCTTTATTATCTTGTGGGTACGAGCAGCTAGGTGCTGAAGCGAGACGCAGATAAAGATAGTTATCTAATAGAAAATATAATTTCCTCGACAATTAAAAAAACGAGCCTCTCACAAAAGAGAAGACTCGTTATGATTTCTATGTATGGTAGCGGCGGAGGGGATCGAACCCCCGACCTCACGGGTATGAACCGTACGCTCTAGCCAGCTGAGCTACACCGCCAATTTTTCACAACATGAGTGATTATATAATGACAGGGCGGGTTTAGTCAACCAATCCTTTTAAATTTTTTTAGATATATGAAGACTGCCTAAAGAGTACCAACACAGGATCAGCTATGAACCTCTGCTCCGTAAAAGAGTAGCTCTTCAAACAGTCTTCTGCGATTTATCCAGTAAAGCCTGCAGCAAGCTGCTTATTTTTTGGAGCGTCCGCCGCGTTTGGAATCGGTTTGTTTACGCAATGAAGCTAATCTTTCTTCACTGTCTTTCATAAAGCGGTTCATCTTTTCTTCAAAAGACAAGGAACGCTGTCCTTTTCCAGATCCACTGCGGCGATCTCCTCTTGAACGATCTCCTTTCGGACGATCTCCTCCCCGGGGGCGATCTCCTTTTGGCCGTTCCTGGGCTTTTCGAATGGAAAGACCAATCTTACCATCGTCTTCCACTTTCATAACCTTTACAGTGACCTCGTCACCAACACTTAAAAATTGATTGATATCATCTACATACTTGTCGGCCACTTCGCTAATATGAACCAGCCCAGTTTTTCCATCCGGCAGCTCTATAAATGCTCCAAAATGGGTGATACCTGTGACCTTCCCTTGCAACTTGCTGCCTACTTCGATTGACATTTAAAAAAAGCTCCTCCTTATTTTCTTTCCTTAGAAAGCTGACTTTACAGTCTTAAAATCATTACTATTATACTCGAATGATTAAAAAAGTGTCAATCTATTGATTCATTGGGTACTTTAAATAATGTTTCACCAGGTTTTGTCAAATAGTAATCTCTTCTCGCCACTTCTGCTATGTAGTCGAGATCATTGTAGTTTTTAACGTCTTGTTTGAGGCGAGATTCTTCTGCATGCAGTTCTTCAAGCTTGTTTTCAAGCTCTGCCCGTTCTGCTTTTTTAGCTTCAAGCGTAGACCACTGTGATACTAACAATACGGTAAATACCACAGCAAGAACGACACCTGCAATAGAAAGGGCAGTAAGGCGGCGGACAAGACCGCGTCGTCTTTTTGTGGAAGCCGCTTTTAAACGTTCTTGTTCTCTCGCTTGCTCTTTAACATAGGGCTTGTTAATTTCCGTAACTTTCTTCTTTTCAGATATCAATAAAAATCACCCCGGCTTATTTAAATATCCTCCATTTTTTTACCCTTTTTCGAACGGACTGAAAAGTTTTTTCTAAAAAAGTTATGATAGGCTGAGGAAGAAGACGTCGGAAAACTGGAATAAGAATACGTGCTGCCAATTTTAAAGGAAAAATGAGGAGGTTTAATAGAAAAAATAGAACGTTTCCACTTATAGTTATCCCTATCATAACGGACGAGGTGATGAGTTTCAATATAAATTTAATAGGAGAAATAATGAATATCCGAATGAGAGCGGCTATTGTACTTCTTGTCCACCGAACAATAGAGAAACCGAGTTCCATTGTTTTTATAAATGGGCTCCTCCCGTAACGACGGTAGATAAAAAAACCTGCAGCTATGGAGAAAAATATATAAATTCTAAGCTCCCCTTCGTTCACATGCAATAGCACATAAAAAACGAGGAGCACCTGAACGAGCCAAAACAAAAGATCCCATGCCAATCTAGTCCAAAATGCCTTCACAGACCGGATCGTTAAACGATGGTAAAAATCCAGATTCATTCCCAGGACTAGTCCCATTGCCATCATTGCAAACATTGTCTGGAATTGAACTGCCAGACTCACTTAAATAACTTCCCTATAAACCCTTTAGATTTTCCAGTAGCCTGATCCACATAAACGAGGTCATCTACTTTTCCTTCAATCGAAATAATACCTTCATCTACGTCTAAGTTTTTTATATGCAGGTTATGACCACGTACTGACAAAAAACCGAGGGACGTCTCCAATAAAAATTCTTCATTATCAAAACTCTCTACTTCTTTAACCCCGGTAATATCAAGGCTTTTCCTGCCTTTTAATATTACTTCGTGCGGGGGCTGCGGACGTTGTGCCATTGAATCTTCTCTAAAAGACATATTCCACACACTCCTCTTATCGATAGCTTGTCACATATATATGTGCCTTTCCTAAGAGATAGTAGTAGAAATATGCCTTTTTCCATTATTCATTTACTGGTTCTTCTTTTAGTACGGTATACATCGTGTTTGACACTTCTTTTTTGGTCGTGTCCTTTATTTCATCTACGCGGACCGTAACAAGTTTAGAGCCAAACCTTATAGAAACTTCATCTCCAGGTGCTACTTCTGTTCCCGCTTTGGCTTTGTTTCCATTTACTGTAATTCTTCCTTGAGAAGCCACTTCTTTGGCTAATGTTCTTCTCTTAATTAATCTAGAAACCTTTAAAAATTTATCAATTCGCATATAGACTCTCCTCTCCTAAACAAATGAAACGATTATTTTCGTTTTGCCTCTTCCCATAACTCATCCATATCATCTAATGTAGTGTCTTCTAAAGAACGTCCTTGATTAATTAATACTTTTTCAATGTAGGAAAATCTCTTTTTAAATTTTACATTAGTCATATGCAAAGATTCTTCAGGATGCAGCTTATAAAAACGCCCCAAATTCACGAGTACAAACAACAAATCTCCAAATTCTTTTTTCATGGCTTCTTTATTCCCTTGTTTTACCTCATAAAGCCATTCCGCGGTTTCTTCTTGCAGTTTTTTCCACATCGGTGCGTCATCATTCCAGTCAAATCCAACTTTTGCAGCTTTTTTTTGCAGTTCATAAGCTTGCATAAGTGCTGGCATTGATGCAGGAATATCGGTTAAAAGAGAATCTTCAGCGTCTTTTGTCTCTTTTTCAGAACGTTTGATGGCTTCCCAGTTTTCATTTACCTGCTCTTCTGTATGAGCTGTTGTATCCCCAAATACATGAGGGTGACGACGAATCATTTTTGAAGTCAATGTCTCTATAATATCTTCAACGTTAAAAAAACCTTCGTCTTCCCCAATCTGTGCATGAAGCATCACCTGCAGCAATACATCACCCAGTTCTTCCTGTAAATGATCATCATCTTCTTGATCAATTGCATCAATCACCTCATAAGCCTCTTCCAAAAGATACCTTTTTAGAGAATGATGTGTCTGCTTTTTATCCCATGGACATCCATCCGGACCACGAAGTTTTGCAATCACTTCTCGAAGTGTCTCAAATTCCCTGTATAACACGTTATCCTCTTGAACAGGCGGTACATAGAGGGCCATTAAATTATTTTGTGTCATTTCCCGATCTAATGCAAAAAGGGGAACGTTTTGCAGTTTTTCTTGAGATGTTCCCGCAGCTGTCACTAGAGTGACTTCATAATCATCTGGATATTTTTCCATTAACGTCAGTTTAACTTCTGAAGCAATCATCTGGTCATAAATCTGACTAATTATAATGTGCTGGGTCATTTTTATATCTTTTGTTTGAATAGCAGTTGCATCCAAAAGTTGAAAGCCATTATTTGGGTCTATGCGAAGAGCTGAAAACATCGGATCAAGAAAACTTTGCCCGCCCAGTATTTCAACTTGAAGCTCCCCATTTCCTTCCTTCTCTAATAGCTGCTCCACTGTTAATTCTGCTGTCATCGGATGACCGGGCACGGCGTAATAGATATGGTTATGATTCGATGCTGCTTCTATTAATTCCTTTATTATATTTTTATAAACCATTTCAAATGTATCATTTGCTTCATACAAATGATCAAAACTTAAATAAGAAATCTCTTCTTCCTCTAGTTCTTTCACAACTGGATGCTTTGCTGTACGCAAAAAAAGAGGTGCCGCTTTTTTCAATATTTGATATACACCAAGAGGAAGCTGGGCTAATTCACCAATACCAAGACCGATTACCGTGATCTGCGGTATATTTGTGTTTTTACTAGAATTATTGTTCATGTTTCTTCTCCTTTCGGTCTATAACTTTTTCTATTTTTTCCATGCCAGGCAGCAGAAAACGTTCTTCTCGAGTAATTAGAGATAAACGAACCAAAAGCCATACAAACAGCAGGGCAGAAGCCAGTGCTATAATCAAAGACACTGCTGCAGCCCCTGGTCTTGTCGTGATAGAAAAAACATAAGAACATATGAAATACAGCACAGACGCTGTCAGGCTCATCGTGCCAAGTGATATGATTGCTTTTATCATCCAGCGCCAATTGGGAAACGTCATTAATTGCTTTTTGTAAATAAAAAGAATATTACAAAGAGCAGTTGCTGCCATCCCTATAACTGTTGCTGCAGCTGCTCCCTTTTCATTAAATAATGGTATCAGCCATACATTTCCGCCCGCTTTAATGAATAAACCAAGCACAAGAAAACAAGCTGGGATTACAAAATAATCGTGGCCTTGCAGTACTGCAGAAGCAGCCATAATTAACCCACTAAAAACAAGCGATACTGCTAATATTTGAAGAATATCTGTACCTTTGGCGTTTTCAAACAACATAATATTGACAGGCTCCGCTATAATGTATAGACCTAAAGCAGCGGCAGCACCGATTAAAAAACTTACTTGTACAGCAAATGCTGCATACTTTTGTGAGGCTTTTACGTTTCCTTTAAGCTTTTCACTGCTTATAAGAGGAACCACCGCCATAGCAAACGACGTGGCGATAACAGTGCCAAATTGCAAAAGCGGCTGTCCTCTATCAAATACCCCCTTGCCGGCCCTTGCTTCTTCGAAAGACATTCCATAGATTTGCAAAATACGAGCTACAGAAAAAGCGTCGATGAATTGATATAGAATAAATATCATGGCACCCATACAAACAAGCAATCCTCTGCTTAAAACTTTCGTATTTACTTGTTTTATCTTATCGAAAACACCAGTCCAATTCACGCGATTATACCTTTGAAAATGGAGAGAATAGTAAAATTTTATAAGGAAAACAGCTCCTGCAGTACTTCCTGCAATCGAGCCCACAGCTGCAGCCACACCAGACGCATAAGCTCCCTTTCCTAATAAAACGACAAGAAAAGCAAGTCCTAAAATAACAGCCACCCGAATACATTGCTCTACCACATGAGAAACAGCAGTAGGTTTCATTTCTCCCATTCCTTGAAAATAACCTCGAAACGCAGAAAACACAGGAATAAATAAACAAACCGAAGAAATAATACGAAGAGGTACATCCAGCCTTTTATCCCCCATTGCTGCAGCTATTGCATCTGCCCCAAAAAACAGGATTAAAAATATTGGTATATGCGTGAACAACAAAATTAGAAAAGAAGCATAAGCCATTTCTTCTGCTTTTTTTGCTCCTTCTTCATCGTTTGTTTCCATCACCAACTTTGATATAATTACCGGAAACCCGTACATAGCAACCACCATAGCCGCCCCGTAAAAAGGGTATATTTGTTGGTATACATAATACCCTAAATCTCCAGTAATGTTTTGATAAGGTACGCGGTACAAAGCACTCAGCACTTTTCCAAGAAACGCTGCACCGGTAACTAGAAAAGCTCCTTTCCATAAGCTTTCGCTTTTTATGTAAGGTTGCCACATCTCAATCTCCCTTTCGCTTTCCCAGTATATCACAGCAAAGAGAGAAAACAGATGATGAAAAAGCTGCCTTTATTTGATTAAAGGCAGCTGCATTTACTCTTTACATGTTATATCCAAAACCAAAACGCTTATTGCTCCATTTGTCTTGCCAAAAAGCCGGCAGCTGTTTCAAGCAGTTTTCCAGAGATGGCTTCATCCACCTTGTCATCTTTTGCAATCATTACAACTGCTCCAATAGGATCACCGTTAGCTATGATAGGAGCTACCGCATACCCTCTCATTGTTTCTTGATGATCGCTTACGATGTTGTAATCTCCTTTACTAGAAGTTACTTTAGTTTTTCGTTCATTGATTGCTTCTTCTACTGCACCACCAACACTTTTGTTTGCATAATCTTTCTTTACACCGCCAGAAACAGCAATGAATGTATCTCGATCTGCCACTAATACAGGGTGATGAAGGGTATCGTATAAGGCCTCTGCATATTCTTTGGCAAAATCTCCAAGTTCAGAGATAGGTGAATACTTTTTCAAAATAACCTCTCCGTCTCGGTCCACAAAAATCTCAAGAGGGTCTCCTTCTCTGATACGTAAAGTGCGGCGGATTTCTTTTGGTATTACAACTCTTCCTAAATCGTCAATGCGGCGGACAATGCCTGTTGCTTTCATCATGGAAGTGTGCCTCCCTTTCTAAAGATGTTTTTCTAAAGATGGTCCAGAGACATAAGGATCAGTTCAATATACTGTCGCTTCCTTGTTCAAGGTAAATTATCTGAGTTGGAAGTTCCCCCGTCTCTTTCTTTTTATTGTTTTTATTATCCACCACAGGTAAATAACTATTCATTTTTTTTTTAGAAAGTTACCATTTTCTTTTTTATTAGGAAGAAGCAGTCTCTTCTTTTACTTTTTTGGTATCGGGTAGTTTGTTTACTAACACTTCCATGATTTCTAAAAGACGTTTACCTGACATTCTGTTTTGATGGAGAACAAGTTTAATTTTCTGGCCGCTCGTGCCTAAACCTACCTCTCTCCCAAATTCATTTACTGCTTCAAAAAGTTTAGAGCCATCAATATTTTTACTTGTCTCCTCTGCAATAAGAAGTATGGTTTTCCCACTTTCTTGAACAATCGATTCGATACCATTTTCTCTTGCTTGTATTTTAATTTTGGACAATGTAAAGAGGTCCTTGGTCTCTTCTGGATAGTCACCAAACCGATCCACCATTTCATCTTGCAAATCCCTGAGGTCCTCTAGTGTTTCAAGCCCTTTAAAACGCTTATACATTTCAATTTTTTGCTTGGAATCATCGATATAACTTGCAGGAATGTAGGCATCAACCTTCACATCTATTTCTATTTCCGGTACTTTTACTTTTGGTTTATCAACTTTTCGCTCTTCAATGGCATCTTTGAGCATTTGTGAATATAAATCGAAACCTACTGATTCAATAAAGCCATGTTGTTCAGCACCTAAAAGATTCCCTGTCCCTCTGATGGATAAGTCTCTCATCGCAATTTTAAAACCAGAACCAAGTTCCGTAAATTCCTTAATGGCTTGCAAACGTTTTTCTGCGATTTCGGTTAATACTTTGTCACGCTGATAAGTGAAATAAGCATATGCTACCCGATTAGAGCGTCCAACTCTTCCTCTGATTTGATAAAGCTGAGAAAGCCCCATTTTATCGGCATTATAAATAATTAATGTATTTACGTTTGGTATATCAACGCCTGTTTCGATGATGGTGGTCGTGACAAGTACATCTTTATTGCCTTCGAGAAAATCAATCATCACAGACTCAAGTTCCTGCTCATTCATTTGGCCGTGAGCGTATGCTACTTCTGCTTCTGGAACAAGCATAGACATTTGTTCTGCCATTCGACTGATGTCATCCACCCTATTATACAAAAAGTATACTTGACCGCCCCTGCTAAGCTCCCTTTCCACTGCCTCTTTAATAAGGGAGGCGTTATAATCAAGCACATACGTTTGTACAGGAAATCGATTTTCTGGAGGTGTTTCAATAACAGACAAATCCCGGACTCCAAGCATCGACATATGCAGCGTTCTTGGTATTGGGGTTGCAGTTAATGTCAAGACATCAATATTTGCTTTTAATTTTTTAATTTTTTCTTTATGCGTTACACCAAATCGCTGTTCTTCATCAACTATTAAGAGACCTAAATCTTTAAATTTCACATCCTTGGATAATATTCGGTGTGTGCCAATAACTATATCAACACCGCCCGTTTTTAATCCATTGATTGTCTCCGTTTGTTGTTTACGAGTCCGAAAACGACTTAATAATCCTATGTTTATAGGATAATCGGAAAAGCGTTCAGAAATGGTGTCAAAATGCTGTTGGGCTAAAATGGTAGTTGGTACAAGCAGAGCAACCTGCTTCCCGTCAAGAATTGCTTTAAAAACAGCACGGATCGCCACTTCTGTTTTTCCATAACCAACATCCCCGCACAATAGACGGTCCATTGGACGTTCTTTTTCCATATCTTCTTTAATTTCTTGTATGGCTTTTAGTTGATCTTCGGTCTCTTGATATGGAAAAGAAGAGGCAAATTCCTGCTCTTCTTCTTGATTATCAGAAAAAGCATAGCCTTTAGATGCTTCTCGTTCAGCATATATTTTAATAAGGTCATCTGCGATATCTTGAACTGAAGATTGAACTTTGCGTTTAACTTTTTTCCAGTCGTTGCCGCCTAGTGCATAAATTTTTGGATCTTTTTCTTCAGAACCGACATACTTTTGCACTTGGTCAATTTGTTCGACAGGTACATACAATTTATCGTTCCCTGCATAAGAAATATTTAAAAAGTCCTTATGGATACCGCCGACTTCTAGTGTTTCAATGCCTAAATACTTTCCAATGCCATGGTTGATATGAACAACCAAATCTCCGACTTGAAGCTCGGAATAACTTTTTATTCGTTCAGCATTAGTAAGTTTTTGTCTCCGTTTCACTCTATTTAATTTTTTCGTAAACGTCTCTTGTTCAGTAACAACAGCAATCTTCTCCATTGGTAATTCGAAACCGCTGTTTAATTGACCACGAACAATCGTAGCACGTTCTGAAGAAAATGGACCGCTTCGTTGCACCCGATCTGCCTCTATATCATAATCGTCGAGTATATTTTCAAGACGTTTGGCTCTATCATCATCCCCTGCAACAAATACGACAGTATACCCGCTTTTGTGCCAGCGTTCCATTTCACTTTTTAAAACCGGCATTTGGCCATGAAATTGCTGCATGGCCTTACATTGAATATTCGCTACGTTTTGAGGCTGTATAGAAGGTATGTTCCTTAGAAATAACGAGAAATAAATACGGGGGTTTTTACACTTTACAAATAAATCGTTAAACCTCACCGATAATGAAATATCATTTGGTATTTCCCCTTGTTCTAAAACGGTTGTAGACCATTCCGCTTCTTCTTTATCTAATCGTTCTGCCATTTCCTGCACGCGGCTTACTTCATCGAGAAAGATGACAGTGTTATCAGAAAAATAAGACAAAAGGGTTGTCGGCTTTTCATAAAAATATTCCATATATTTATATAATCCCTGAAAACGGGTCTGTTCTGTCAAAAGTTCTTTTTCATACGTCAGATTTTCCTGTAGTTTTTCTTTTACTTTGCTGTCCTTTACTTTTTTTAGCGTTTGAGACAGTGATTCGTTGAGTTGATCAGCGGCTTTTTCATATTGCTCTTGATATAATATAGTCTCCTGTGCTGGCCCGATTACAGCTTCTGAGAGCGAATCTAAAGATCGTTGGTCATCTACTCTAAAATATCGTAAAGAATCAATTTCAGTGTCGAATAATTCTATCCTTACAGGATTTTCTTCTGTTAAAGTATAAATATCAATAATTCCGCCTCGCACACTAAATTCTCCAGGAGCGGACACCATATCAGCCCGCTGGTAACCCAATGCCGATAAATCAGACAAAAACGTATCTAGTTCTATATCTCTTCCTTGTTGTAAATGTATTTGGGAATCTTTCCACAGTTCCACCGGTGGAAGAAGCCGCCTTACCCCTGCAACCGGTGCAATGACGATTCCATTGAACCCTTGCACAAGCTTATCCAGCACTTCAATCCTCTGCGACCTCATTTCAGGACTAGCAATGGCAATTTCAGAAGATATCAATTCATTTACTGGGTATAAATATACATCATTCTCTACTAAATCTATTAAATCTTCATAAAGCTTTTGAGCCTGATATAACGTATGGGTAATCACGAGCTGCGGTCTATCTACTTCAGACTTAGTTAGAGACACAAAAAAGGTACGGGCAGAACCGCTAAGGCCTGCTACTAACTGTTCGTTTAAATTATTTTCTATACCTTCTAACACTGCATTTACATGATGATTCTCTGCCAGGGCTTTTTGCAATCCCTTCATGGCTCATTTTCCTCCTTCGTTCCTTCCCCTAAAATCCCTTCGTATGACAGCATGATATAAATTATTTTTACATGTATTTCTCTTACTAAAAAATACACGACTAGAAAAGCTTAGCTTACCGCCAAGTTCAAATGGCGCAAGTCGTAGTTTTGCTATACTTTGAGCCTTTAATAAAGTTAAATTCATTCCTAAAGTATAAGAAAATATTACTTAATAGTAAAACGGAAAATTTTATTGCTATTATACCCGTTTAAATCTCTCCATAAAAGTTGCTTGTTCCATTTTTGATAAGCAGAAAAATGGGCCGGCTTCCTTCACGCGAAGTTGTTCATGAAGTGCCAGTCCCAATTTTACTTTATACATATGATCAATTTTCTAATGGATCCATCTATCCAACTCATGAAAATGAGGATTATTTTCTAGTGCTTCCTCACAATCTTCACAAGTTACTCTTACATGGACATTCCCATCTGAACCATAGTGAATAATTTGCTGTTGTTCTTCATCGGTTAACTGATCAAAACCTAGACGGGGAGACACCAACAATTCTTCATCTTCAAGTGTCCCAATAGATGTGCCGCAATGCCGGCAATAATACCGAATAGCCATATTACCGCTCCTTTTGCGATTGTACATGGTATTAGACTGTAACTGTTGTCTTAGTATGAACCGCAAAAATAGGAGCTATACTTCCGTTTGGTTAATTTTTCCTGTTGTAGTGATTCATCACTTCATTAAATGGTTTAGTAAACCACGCTTCTGCTGCTTCTGCTGATAAATGAATGGTTTCTTCCACGGCTTTTTTATCACCTGGAGCAAACGTTCCTAGTACATGAGATGTCACTGAATCACCTTCTGGCGGCCTTCCAATTCCAATACGAACTCGTTTAAATTCCTTTGCTCCAAGTTGATTGATGATAGACTTTATACCGTTATGTCCGCCATGGCCTCCTTTTAAACGCAGACGCAGCGATCCAGGCTCTAAATCCAGGTCATCATAAACGACCATAAGATTTTCTACTTCCACATCATAAAATGTCATAAGCGGACGTATTGCTTCTCCTGATAAATTCATGTAAGTCATTGGTTTGATGAGAAAAATCTTTTCTCCTCCTGCTCTTGATTCGGCAATGAGACTTTTTTTTCCTTCTTTCCAAGACAAACCTAAATCATCGGCTAATTTATCTAATGCAGCAAATCC
Organism: Alteribacillus bidgolensis; assembly: GCF_002886255.1. Taxonomy (NCBI): domain Bacteria; kingdom Bacillati; phylum Bacillota; class Bacilli; order Caryophanales; family Bacillaceae; genus Alteribacillus; species Alteribacillus bidgolensis. The sequence continues at coordinate 3,303,846 of NZ_KZ614149.1, read as the reverse complement.
TACATTATGACGCGTGTCTTTATATTTTCGACCGGGGTTCCCAAGTCCTGCGATAACTTTCACGTTTACTTGCTCCCCTTCCATTAAAACTTTTACATCTTGATTAGAAAAACTCTGCTTGCCGCAAAGTCCTTATGGAGAAGTCGTATACTTTAATCTTTTAATGAAGTTAAACTTTCTTAAAGTATAAAAATAAACATTCTTAAATGTATAAAGAACGCAGACAGCCGGGGCTTGTCCTTAAAGAAAAGAGAGCCATTGCCCGCTTTACTTAGACAACCTCTTCTGTCTGCGACAATCCATAAATAAGAAATGCGTAAGTTGAGAGTAATGCCCGGCTATCCGCTGGTGACGTGAGACATCAGCGGCTCACCTCATATGCATTTCCAGCATGCGATAAAAAGGCATAACCGTAAAACGGCTATACCCTTTATAAGATATTATTCAGATTTTTCCTCTTCTTCTCCGTTGTCCTTAGTAGTCTCAACCAATTCAGGCTCTTCTCCTTCACTTTCATCTTCAGGTTCATGTTGTTGTTCAGGTGGAAGAACAGTTACTACGGTTTCTTCTGGTTCATTCGTAAATTCAAATTCTTTTCCAGATTTTAGATCGCTTATTTGAATGGAATCCCCGATATTTAACTCAGAAATATCAACAGTGATTTCTTCTGGAATGTCTGTAGGAAGGGCACGTACAGTTACATTGTAGAGAAGTGGAGATAAAACTCCTCCATCTTTTTCGCCAGGAGCGTCGCCTACAAGATTTACAGCTACTTCCGCTTCCATTTCTGATTTCAAATCAACTTCGAAGAAATCGATGTGAACAAGATAGTCTTTAATTGGATCAACTTGAAGATCATGAACAATGACTTTATGTTTTTTGTTTTCTCCCTCAATATCCAATTCAATAATACCATTTCTGCCAACTTCGCGAAGGGTTTTTACGAAAGTGATATTTGGTACAGAAACAGCAGTGCTTTCTATTTCTTTTCCATAAAGTACTGCAGGTACATATCCATCAAGACGTAATTGTTTTGTTTCTGATCTTTTCAGATTTTTGCGTGTCTTAGCTTCTAATACTGCAGACATAGTGTTTCACCTCATTTAGTTTATCTTCTTGAATTCTCTATTTAACTCACTTAAAACGGGATTCTACCATTCCATTTCCTAAAAATCAAGTATTTTGTCTTAAGCAGACCTATAAGACAAAAATCACAGGACGGTATTTTTGATTGTTACTCTTTATTCAAACAACGTGCTTACAGAGGTTTGTTCATGCACGCGAATAATAGCTTCTGCAATTAATGGTGCTAAAGAAAGCTGTGTAATTTTATCTATTTTCTTCTCTTCTGGAAGAACAATGGTGTTCGTTACAGCAAGCTCTTTAATGTTTGAGTTTTGAATGCGTTCAATAGCAGGACCAGACAAGACCGGGTGTGTACTGCAAGCATACACTTCCATAGCTCCTGCTTCTAAAAGAGCATCTGCAGCTAATGTCATCGTTCCGGCTGTATCAATTATATCGTCTACAATAATCGCCGTTTTTCCTTCGACATTACCGACAATGTTCATTACTTCTGATACATTAGGCTTTGGCCGGCGTTTATCAATAATTGCAATGGGTGCTTTTAAGCGGTCTGCCATCTTTCTTGCTCTAACAACCCCGCCATGGTCAGGAGAGACAATAACAGTATCTTCTACCCCTTTATCTTGAAAATGTTTAGACAAGATAGGCTCTGCTAAGAGCTGATCTACTGGTATGTCAAAAAATCCTTGAATTTGCGTAGCATGCAGGTCAATCGTTAATACACGAGTTGCCCCAGCTGTTTCAAGTAAGTTTGCAACTAGTTTTGAAGTGATTGGTTCTCTTGATCTTGCTTTTCGATCTTGACGGGCATATCCATAATAAGGAATGACCACATTAATTGTTTCTGCAGAGGCTCTTTTCATCGCATCGATCATAATAAGAAGTTCCATCAGGTGTTCATTCGCTGGTTCTGATGTAGATTGAACCAAAAATACATCACAACCCCGGATGCTCTCTTCAATATTAACTTGAATCTCCCCATCACTAAACCGCTTTACTGAGCTTTTTCCCATCTCTACTCCAATTTGTTTGGTAACCTCATGGGCCAGGTTAGGGTTGGAGTTTAAGGTGAACACCTTCAAATAAGGATCGTCATATATAGACATCAATTATTCCCTCCGTTACATTAGTTTAAAAACGTGATCAATCCTTTTTTTTTGCATAACCTTCTTTATTCGTTTGTCTCGCACGGGCAATTGAAAGAGCGCTTCCGGGAACATCATCTGTTATAGTAGAACCAGCTGCCACATAGGCACCCTCACCTATTGTGACCGGGGCAATTAAATTGGCATTACATCCTACAAAGGCACCGTCTTCAATTTTTGTAAGAAATTTATTTTCACCATCATAGTTGACGGTTATTGAACCACAGCCTAAATTGACACTGTTTCCAACTTCAGCGTCTCCAATATAACTAAGATGCGAAGCTTTGCTTGCTTTTCCAAAGCGGGACTTTTTAACTTCCACGAAGTTCCCTATTTTTACTTCATCATCAATCACAGAATCCGGTCTAATATGAGCATACGGTCCAATTTTAACATCGTTTCCAATGTCACTTTGTGCAATAACTGACTGTTTTATTTCACATTCGGATCCGATTACACTTTCTGTAATTTCTGTATGTGGGCCAATTACACACTTTCTGCCTATCTTCACTACACCGTTTAACATCGTACCCGGGTACAATACAGTATCCTGGTCAAGAATCGAATCAGCAGAAATATAGGTGTGGTCCGGATCTATAATGGTTACGCCTTGCCTCATCCAATATTCATTAATTCTTTGTTTTAAGGCTTTTTCAGCTTTAGCAAGAGCTGCTCGATCATTTACCCCTATCGTTTCGGAAAAATCAGGTGTTTGCCAAGCAGATAATGTTTCGCCTTTTCTTTTTAGAATTTCTATAACATCTGGAAGATAGTACTCCCCTTGTGCATTATTATTCCCAACTTGTTTTAAAGCTTGAAAAAGGGTTTTATTGTCAAAACAGTACGTTCCTGTATTAATTTCTTTTACTGTGCGTTCTTCTTCATTTGCATCCTTATGTTCAACGATTCTAGTCACTTGACCGCTTTTGTCACGAATGACACGTCCGTAACCTGCTGGATCTTCTGCTCTTGCTGTAAGGACAGTTGCTTTAGCCCCCGTTCTCTCATGGTGTTCCATCAGCGACTCCATCGTTTCAGAACGGATTAAAGGTGTATCTCCGCAAAGCACGACTGTTACCCCATCCTTATCGGCTAACAGCTCCTCCGCCTGCATGACAGCATGTCCGGTTCCCAGCTGTTCTTCTTGTAACACATAAGAAACACGATCACCCAAATGCTCTTTTACTGCATCGGCACCGTGTCCTATTACCGTCACCACTTCCTGAAGTCCAGCTTGACTCACTTGGTCTGCCACATGTTCTACCATAGGCTTTCCGCATACAGGATGAAGCACTTTATACAAATCTGATTTCATTCGTTTTCCTTGTCCTGCGGCTAAAATAACCGCGTAACGATTGCTCATTATTCATCCTCCAAGTATCCGGTTTTCCCTTACGAATATATCCTAAAACCCTCTTTATTTCAAGGAAAGTCAAAAGATTATCATTACTTTACAAAACTTTCCGCTTCCAATTGATCAATACAGGGTATAACTATACATGTTTCTTCCTTGCTTTATTATAATTATTGATAGGAACTAGAACAGACCAAATAATATTTTTAGAAAAACTACGACTTGCCATCTTATAATAGAAAAAGATGATGGCAGAGGCATAACTGCCTGGAAATTTAAAAAATATACTTTCTGACATTAGAAAAAACTCGACTTATCGCCGAGTCCTTATGACAATATACTTTTATCCTTTAACAAAGTTACACATTCCTAAAGTATAAAAAAATCAGGCGGCCTAATATAGATCAGGCCGCCTGATGGCGTAAGTATCATACAATATTATACCTAGTACTATGAAGCGCCGGCTTCTTCATATTCAGGATTTTCAAATTCTCCCTGGCGTTTGTACTCACCCAAAACAGCTGTTTGGATTTTTTCGCGAGTATGCGATGAAATCGGGTGGGCGATGTCTCTAAATTCCCCGTCAGGCGTGCGCTTACTTGGCATAGCTACAAACAAGCCGTTATTACCGTCAATCACTCTAATATCATGCACTACAAACTCACTATCCATCGTAATTGAAGCAATGGCTCGCATGCGTCCCTCGGTGTTCACCCGACGAAGCCTTACGTCTGTTACTTCCATTCTTTCACCACCTTTTTCCAAATAAAATACTTCTGCCATATAATTCAATAAAAAAGCCCCCTTTTCCTTCTCGATAAACTAAAAAATATTAAAATTTTTAAATTTATTAGGAAAACAGTCCCTAAACACTAGTACCTAACATGAATGATCTCTTTCCATTTAATAAAAGTTTTCTTTTTTATCCCTTATGTCATCCGCTGAATTTAAGCAATAAAAAAACCGCCAAACAGCGGTTTTTTAAGTACATTATAACTTTTATTTTACTAAAGCGATAACTTCGATCTCTACTAGCACGTCTTTGGGGAGACGAGCAACTTCAACACAAGATCTTGCAGGCTGATGTTTATTAAAATAATAACCATAAATCTCATTAACAGTCGGAAAAGTGTCCATATCTTTAATAAAAACAGTTGCCTTTACTACCGTATCTAAAGAGGCACCAGCTTCTTTAAGCACTGCTTTTAAGTTATTAAATACCTGATGAGTCTGTTCCTCAATGCTGCCTTTAACAATTTCTCCTTCAGGGGTTAAAGGAATCTGACCAGAGCTGTAAAACATATTGTTCACAACAATGCCTTGGGAATAGGGACCAATTGCTTCAGGGGCTTCTGTGGTAAAGATCTCTTTCATTTTTGATTCACCTCTTTTAGTTTCTTTAAAAAGTTGCCCGGAACCGCATTAACCAATTTTTGTCTCTCATTCACTTCTTCAAGTCGTGCAATAGACACATAGTCATCCACAAGTCTTTCTTCTACATCTTCAGCTTCCACTAGCACACCGATACCAACTACATTGGCATTGAACTCTTTTAATAAATCCATCATACCTCGTGCTGTACCGCCAGCTTTCATAAAATCATCAACAATTAGTACATTAGCACCTTCTTCGAGGCTTCTTCTAGCTAAGGACATCGTTTGAATACGTTTAGCAGACCCTGAAACATAATTAATGCTGACCATAGAGCCCTCTGTTACACGGTGGTCCCTGCGCACAATACTTACTGGCACATCTAAATAAGACCCAATAGCATAGGCTAAAGGTATTCCTTTCATCGCTACTGTCATAACGGCATCAATCTTTTGATCTGAAAACACAGCAGCAAATAATCTGCCAATTTCATTCATCAAACGAGGGCTCCCTAGAATATCCATCATATATAAGTATCCACCTGGCAGCAGTCGTTCTTTGTCTTCTAGTTTTTGATTTAATTTTTCCACAAGCAGCTTTCCTTCTTCTTCTTCCACCATAGGGACATATTTTACGCCGCCGCTTGCTCCTGCTATCGTTAATAGGGAACCAATTCCCTGTGATTCGAATATTTCTTTCACAATCGTTAAATCTTCACTTATAGAAGATTTGGCGGATTGATATCTTTCCGAAAAATAACTTAGTGATACAAGCTGGTGGGGATGCTGTAACAAATAATAGGTCATATCCACTAACCGGCCGCTCCGTTTCAGTTTTTTCATGAGTACCTCCATAAAATCCGAATGTTGTAATTGAAATATATCATTTTTATCCGGATTTTATCAAGCTTCCTTATCACTTATCAAACGGACAGCGTATACTTGATCACAAAACCCTCTCAAGGCATTGTAAACTCGATGTAGTCTTGATTCCTTCTTTACCAATCCGAATACGGTTGGGCCGCTTCCGCTCATTAAAGCAGCATCTACACCGGAATCAAGCATTCTTTCCTTAATACGTTTTACCTCTGGATAAAGAGGAAGGGTTACCTGTTCTAACGAATTGAAAAGATTATTGCAAATTGCACGGTAATCATTGCTTTCAATAGCCTTAATTATTTTTTCAGAAGCTTGTTCTTTTGGTGGATCCTCTATCTTCATACGCTGATAAATTTCTCTAGTAGATACCCCAATTGGAGGTTTAGCTAGTATTACCCAGCACGGAGGAGGAGAAGGCAGCGGTTTAATGATTTCTCCTCTGCCTGTAGCAAGCGCCGTCCCTCCATAAACACAAAAAGAAACATCAGAGCCGATTTCTGAACCTAGAGTTGCTATATCAGCTGTAGAAAGCCCTATCTCCCATAATTCATTTAACCCTTTTAATACAGCTGCAGCATCGCTGCTCCCACCAGCCAAACCAGCTGCCACCGGAATATGTTTATGTATGTAAATGGAAACACCCAGCTTAATATCATAACGGTACTGCAAAAGAGAAGCTGCTTGATAAGCTAAATTACGTTGATCAACAGGTAAGAACCCTTCAGATAACTCTATTGTTATTTTTCCATCTTCTCTAATCTCTAAGTCAAGACGGTCCGCCAAATCGACTTGACTCATAACCATTTTTACTTCATGGTAGCCGTCTTCTCTTTTATGCAGTACATCAAGCGATAAATTAATTTTTGCTGGGGCTTTTATTGATCGTTTCACCTTTTATTCTCCTTCTCTTCCTTACACGACCATTCTTTTACCGTTCAAGTCGTTAATATCTCTGTACATTTTAGTCGAAATATCTTCTCATGTACAGGCTCGAACATTAGAAAACTTGACTTGCTGAAAAGTCCCTTTGGTAAAATCCTTAGATGATTCCTAACTATTAGATAAAAGAAGCAAACTCCGGGGTAGGAACCCCGGAGCGTTAAATACCTGCGATTACAGCTGTTACTTTTTATTTTCGGCTAGACTCTCTTCAGCAATTTGAACGGCTCGTTTGACCATGTTACCCGCATCCCGGGATTTAATGCCTCCCCAGCCTTCCTTCTGCACTGTATCATAAAAGCCAAGCTCTTTTGCAATCTCTACTTTTAAATCATTAGACATTATACCTCGTCTTGGGCTCAAATTGTCCATCTCCTTAAAAGAAAGAATTGTACTAACATCGCAGGTATATGTATAGAGTGCTCTCTAAAAGACATAAATATAGCTTCCTGTCGCAATAAACAGAAAGCCAATTTATACTGCTTTATGAACGATTTTCCATTGATTATTATGCTTGAAGTTCTTCCTCACACATAGTTAGCTGCACTGTCTTAGTGAGTACATCTGTGTAACTGTAAGAAATTCGTTCGACAGAATGCTTGTCCTTGTCTAATTTAACAATAAAGACAGAAGGATAAGTTTCTTCAAGCAAGCCGGAGCGTTCAATTGTTTTCTTACGTCCGCCATTAGCAACGATTGTAACCTTTTTCCCGACATTAGCATCCAGTGCTTCTTTAATTTCTATCAGCGTTTTTCCCATGGTTTCGGACCCACCTCACTCATATTTTATTGTAGCATCCTAACTCTTAAATGTCAAATAAAATTTTTAATTATATCAATGATATGGTTTTATTGTCAATAACTATTGAAGAATTCATAAATTATTTTAACTCACAATATTTAGTTTACGCTAAATTTGGTTTCGTATTCCTTCTTTAAACAATAATTTCTTATAAGCAAATGCAATTGTAAACGAAAAGACCGGAATGGCTGCTTCCGGTCTTGTTTTGGTATTATTCATCGATTTCGTTGGAGAAGGAATGGTCTTCCTTCCATGGCAGCCCTTTACGTAAGACACCTTTGGTTTCGAGTCCTCCTAAGCCTTCTTGACCAGTTAGGGTGTGGCGAATCAATTGCAGCACTCCTATGCGATCCATAAAAGGAGTTAAGCTGACTTTGGCCGCAATATACACAGGGTCGAGAGCATGTATATTTACACGTTCTGGGGAACTGGCAAAATTTGAACCAGCTTTTAACAGCCATTCAAAATAAGACTGGCAAGCTCCAGCAAATATAATAAGCTGATCAAGCTGGGGGACAACCTTTCTTGCTTCTCTAACCGTCTGTCCAAAAACCTTCGAATGTCTATAAGCCTTTAAATCGTTTTCTGCACCTCTAGAAGGAATAAAAGCATCATGGCCTGTGATGACCAAAATATCCGGACGTACCATGTGCAGTAATGACGCTATTTGATCGGGCATTTCCTTTTCAGGTATGTGTACACCGTATACAGGAATTCCCAGCCGCTCATATAAGGCGGTGCATTTTGCTAAATAGTATGGATCACCATCAAGGTGAAGAACACGGCCTCGCATCTCAAAGTATGAAGCTTTTTCTTTATAACCTTCTGTTGCTTCATGTTCATTTCTTTCTTTCATTAAACGAGCTTCCTGACGAAATAGTCTATAGCTGCACTCTTCTTTTTCTCGAGCATTTTTTTCATGTGTTCTTCTTTCTTCATCATCAACTTTTTTTAGATCTTCTAGAGGTGCATCAGCGGCCAGGCGAAGCTCCTCTCCCGCAAGCTCTGCCTTATTCTGGTCAATGGCTGTTATTCGAAAAACTATATCACAGTCATAGGAATAGCGTGCGACGAGGTCACCTACTTTAAGTTCCACCTGCTTCTCCCCCTTCTCTCGTCACAGCCTATTCCCAATAATAAAAATGTGTGCAAAGAAATGCAGCTTAATGGATTCTCATTTTTGTATAAAAACTTTTATTATGAAATAAGGATGGCTTTTGTGCAGCTAAGTAATGGTCATTTATGCCTTTTTTCTTGCTGATTAATGTAAATATATCAACCAGAATATATTTTATTATAACTTTCTGAAAAAGGGTGATTTTCCTGCCCGAGAGCTGTGCGCAGAAACTAAACATTTAAAACGTTAGAAAAACTATGGCGGAAACCGTAGTTTTTCTTATACTTTGATCCTTTAGCAAAGTTAAACTTTCCTAAAGTCAAAAAAGCTGTCATAAAGATGACAGCCTTGCCCTTTCATATGGATCTAAGAAATGTCGGTTATGCGTTCATAAAGCTGATTGCTAAGATGAGCAAATTCTTCCATGGACAGGGTTTCTCCCCTTCTTTTCGGGTCAATATCGGCTTGCTCTAAAGCATCAGCCAAAAGATTTTTTCTCTCTTTACCCAACAAATTATGCTGCAGATTGTTCCAAATCGTTTTTCTGCGCTGAGCAAAGGAAGCACGTACTACTTGAAAGAAAAATTGTTCGTCTTTTACATCCACTGGCGCTTTATCTCGTATTTCTAAGCGCAGTACAGCTGAATCGACATTTGGCCTTGGCACAAACACTGTTTTCGGTACGGTCATCACTGTAGCTGCTTTTGAATAATATTGCACCGCTATCGATAAAGAACCGTACTCTTTAGATCCAGGTTTTGCAGCAATTCTATCTGCTACTTCCTTTTGAATCATAACGACGATTCGAGTGACCGGCAAGCGTTGTTCTAGCAGTTTCATTAGTATCGGAGTAGTGACATAATAAGGTAAATTACCCACTACGGCTGTCTCCTTTACTGTCTGCAGTTTCTCCTTTAGAACTTTTTTTACGTCTGCCTTCAAGACATCTTCGTGGTGAATAGAAACATTGGTGTATGGAGAAAGTGTGTCTTCTAAAATAGGGATTAAACGTCCATCGATTTCAAATGCTTCTACTTGTTTCACTCTTTTTGCAAATTGTTCCGTCAAGGCTCCTATACCAGGACCGACTTCTATGACACCGTCTTGTTCACTCATTCCGGCAGCCTCAGCAATTTGATTTAAAATGTTTACGTCAATTAAAAAATTTTGACCCAGGCTCTTTTTAAAGGAAAACCCGTGTTTTTCAAGAATTTCCTTTGTTCGGCCCGGAGTAGCGATATTTTTAATCACGGGTGTTTTCCTCCTCCAAAACCTCTTTTACAGCTTTAGCAAATTCATCCCGTCCCACATTAAACATTACTAAACGTTTTAAAAATTGTTTAGCATTGGCATATCCAATGTTTAAGATTTCCCCAGCTCGCTCTCTTCTATGTTGTGAACCCTGTCCGCCCATCATTCCAGCATCAATCAAATCTTGCCGGGTAACGGGGTGTTTATTTTTTATCGTTGAAACCGTCTCTTCTCTAACCTTTAGAATAGCGTTTCTTATCGCTTCAACGGAAGCATTTTCAATGCCTAAATTATCTTTCTTGGCAGAAAGTGCGTTTTCTTTTGTAAGAAAAGCATGTTTACAACCCGGTACTTCTCTGCTTACAATTCTTCTTATTCTCTCTCCAGGTACATCCGGATCTGTAAAAATAATTACTCCCCGCCGTTCTTGTGCAAGCGCAATACGTTTTAGTACAGATTCTCCAATGGCTGATCCGTTCGTCTCTATTGTATCCGCCTCTAATGCGCGTTTCACCGCAGTCGTGTCATCTTTTCCCTCTACTACAATACACTCTTGTATTTTCATTTTAAATACTGCCTCCCAGCAGGAGTATAACGGTATAAAAACCGTTTTTTTTTATTACGTTGGTTGGAAAGAAAGTTACATTAAGCAACAAATAAAGTGCTTGCTCTTTTCTTATTCTGCCTTATTATACTAGTTCTTTTTCCCTGAGAAAAGAAAACTTCTGCACTACTCACAAGCGCCTTGAAAGAGGAAATTCAGCTAAGATAAAGCAACTTCTAATAAAGACGCACAGGACGCGGGACGCGCTATTTGCAATATAATTAAAAAGCGTAATACAGATTTCGAGTCTGTATCACGCCTAAAACTCTTTTTATTCGTTAATCTAGAATAGTTACTTCTACCGTCTGCCTTCCAAATCTTCCTGCTTCTGCTTTACTAGGAACATGCAGATCGATTTTATTTCCTTTAATAGCCCCGCCTGTATCAGCAGCTACCGCTTCTCCATAGCCTTCCACGTATACGCGTGAACCTAGCGGGATGACAGACGGATCAACTGCAACCACTTTTTTGTTAGGGCTGTTGTTCAAATTAACTCCGGTTGCAGTAACTCCCGTACAACCTGAACAATTAGCTGTGTAAGCTGTTGCCTGCATAGAAATTGTACGTCCATTTGAAGATGGATTATTCCCTGATCCACCACGAGACGCTGTAACCGCAGGTTCACGTGCCCCCACAGCTACTACTTTATCTTCGCTTTCTTCAATTTGTTTTTCTTCTATCAATTCCCGAGAAACTTCTTCCCCATCTTCAAGGACTACTTCATACCGTTTCTCGATTATGCCTTTCTTACCGTCTTCCACCACCTCTTCTTCTCCCTTAGGCAGAGAATCATCACGGCGGGTAACGGTAGCATAATCTATTTCTTCTTCCACTACATCGGTGACCTTTTCCACCCGTACGACCTCAATATCTGTTTTACCGGTGATTTCTTTATCTTCACCAGGCTCTATCCGGTCTTCATCAGAAACTTCTACACCGGCATCTTCTAAAAGGTCAGCGACCGTAGTCGAAGTTGTCATTATTTCCTCTTTTTCCCCATCATATTTTACATTTACTGGAAAAGCAGACTCATATGTTACCTGCATTCCTTCTTCTATTGGCGTGTCTATATGTTTGCTTAAGTAATCATTTTTATCTAGTGTAATACCTTGTTCATCTACCAATTCTTCTACAGTGGCAGCTGTCGTCCATACATCTTTTTCTTCCCCATTATTAGATACGGAAATCTGCTTTGCCTGCGCCCATTCCACTGTCATATTTCCTGCAATAGGATCCTGAAGAGATGGAGTTATATCATCTTCATCCTTCATTTTGAACCCCTGTTCGTTTAGCAGTTCACCCACTGTTTTTGCGTGGGTAGTGACGGTAATGTTCTCTTTAGCATCCTTTACAATCGTGACCGTTGCTTTGGTTGTTTGATAAACCGCAGCAGTAATCATTAAAAGAATTGCTACCAAGACCAAGGCGAGCCTTTTTCCAGTAGTTAATCTTGAAAAAAAGGAATTCAGCTTTGAATTCATGGTCTAATCCTCCTCTACAAGCTAAGCATTATAGAGATTTCCACCTCCCGTGTCAATCCACATATTTTCCTACCTCATTATCTGCCATAGCAGAAAAAAAGAGAAGAAAAACTTATCGACACTGCACTGTATGTAAAAGGAGAGAAGAATAGAAGGATTTCGAATAAACAATAAGTCTTATACAATTTGGCATAAACTGACAAAGAAAAATGTCAGTTTATGCGGAAAAGTTTTTTAGCATTTGCTGTCGTTTGTTCTGCTAATGTTTCAAAAGAAATCTCTTTCAATTCTGCAATTTTCTCCGCTACTAATTTTACATAAGCGGGTTCATTACGCTTGCCGCGGTATGGATGTGGTGCCAAAAATGGACTGTCTGTTTCTACAAGAAGACGATCCATTGGAATTTCTTTAGCAACTTCTTTTGGTTTTTTGGCATTTTTAAACGTTACTGGCCCTCCAAATGAAATGTAAAAATTCATTTTCAAACACTCTTTGGCAATTTCCAAGCTGCCGCCAAAGCAATGCATAATTCCCCCAGTTTCCGCAGCATTTTCTTCTTTTAATATATCAACTATATCTTGATGAGCTTCTCTGTCATGAATAATAATAGGAAGATTTACTTTTTTAGCCAAATGAATTTGTTTGCGAAACACTTCTTTTTGTACTTCTTTTGGCGACTTATCCCAATGATAATCAAGTCCCATTTCTCCGAGTGCAACGACCTTCGGGTCAGCGGCCAATTCTTCTAACCACTTTAAGTCTTCTTCCGTCATATCAATAGCATCTACAGGATGCCAGCCCACTGCTGCATAAATAAAATCATATGTTTCTGCTAATTCCATAGCTTTAGGGATGGTTTCCCGGTCAAACCCAACCACAGTCATCCATTCCACCCCTTCTGATTTTGCTCTATTTATAGTATCTTCTACATCTTCCTCAAATTGGTCTATATTTAAATGAACATGGGTATCAAATAACATCATTTTCCTCCTTTTCACATTAACAAAAACTACTTTTTTTTTCGAAAAACTTGGCTTAACGCCTTTTCAAGGAAACTGTCTAATAACACAATCGCCCCGAGGTATTATTTCCCGAGGCGACTCCTTGCATTAATTAATTTACAACAGAACCGTTTGGAAGGTTAGCATCAATAGTTGCCAGTGTTAATTTACTGCCTTTCGAGGCAGCAAGAATCATACCTTGTGAAAGCTCTCCCCGTAATTTTACTGGTTTTAAGTTTGATACACAGATTACTTTTCTCCCTTTAAGGTCGGCTGGTGTGTAATGTTCTGCGATGCCAGACACAACTTGACGTCTTTCATCTCCTAAATCAAGTTGTATTTTCAACAGTTTGTCTGTCTTCTTTACAGGTTCAGCTTCTAACACTTCCGCTACTTTTAATTCTACTTTTGAAAAATCGTCTATATTGATTTTATGATTTTTTTCTGATTCTTGTTTCTTGTCACTTTCCTGGTCTTCTTCTGTTTTTACTGTTCCACCCATGTCTTTAATAATATTGGCTACTTCCTCTTCTACTTCCAGACGAGGAAATAGCGGTTTCCCTTTTTTAACAACAGTGGTTCCTTCATGCAGCTCACCGAAAGTACGCATCGTTTCCCACTTCGTTAAGGAAGACGGCACCCCTATTTGTTCCCACATCTTTTGAGGAGTGTCTGTCATAAACGGCTGAATCATAATGGAAATATAACGGAGAGATTCCGATAAATGGTACATAACCGCTCCTAATTGTTCCTTTTGCTCTTCATTTTTTGCCAGCATCCATGGCTGTGTTTCGTCGATATATTTATTTGTTCTGCTGACTAACTGCCAAATGGCGGTTAGAGCTACGGAGAACTCCATATCTTCCATCGCATTTTCTACTTTATTTACAGTAGCATACACTAAATCAACGAGAGAGGCATCGTAAGGCGTGCCGTCTTTAAGGTAGGCTGGTAATTCTCCGTCAAAATATTTATTTACCATTGCTACAGTACGGTTTAACAGATTTCCTAAATCATTAGCAAGATCATAATTTAAGCGGTCGACAAAGCCTTCGGGAGTGAAAACCCCATCTGAACCAAAAGGTACTTCGCGTAGTAAATAATAACGGAGTGCATCAAGTCCATATCGGTTAATCAGCGGGATGGGATCTACTACATTACCTTTTGACTTTGACATTTTTCCGTCTTTCATTAAGAGCCACCCGTGACCAAATACTTTTTTAGGTAAAGGCAGATCAAGAGCCATCAGCATGATAGGCCAGTATATCGTATGAAAACGTACAATCTCTTTTCCAACCAAATGTACATCAGCAGGCCAATATTTTAAATAAGCGTCTTCATTTTCACTTCCGTACCCGAGTGCTGTAATATAGTTTGACAACGCATCAATCCAAACATAGACGACATGCTCGGGGTCGCTTTTTACAGAGATCCCCCACTCAAATGCTGTACGTGAGACTGCAAGATCCTCTAGTCCAGGTTTGATAAAATTATTAATCATTTCATTTTTACGGGACTCCGGCTGAATGAATTCAGGGTTTTCTTCATAAAATTTCAACAAACGATCTGCATATTTACTCATACGGAAAAAATATGACTTTTCCCGTACCCATTCAACAGGGTGTCCACTCTCTGGACTTTTTCCACCTACTATTGTTCCATTTTCATCATATTCAGGGTCTTCAAGTTGAAGTTCTGTATAAAAAGTTTCATCTGGTACGGAATACCATCCTTCATACTCATCAAGATAAATGTCGCCATTGTCTTTTAATTTTTCAAAAATTTGCTGGACCATTTTTTTATGGCGTTCCTCTGTCGTTCTAATAAAATCATCATAAGATATATCCAATTTATCCCATAAATTTTTAATGCCTGCTACCACTTCATCAACAAACGTTTGAGGAGATACTCCTTTATCTTTCGCTTTTCGTTCAATTTTCTGTCCGTGTTCGTCGGTACCAGTTAAATATCTTACATCATACCCACGCAGACGTTTGTATCTTGCCATTGCATCCCCTGCTACGGTTGTATATGCATGGCCGATATGGAGCTTATCACTTGGATAATAAATAGGTGTTGTAATATAAAACGTTTTTTGTCCCTCTTCCATTATAAATCCTCCTTTATTTATATTCATTCTTTATTAAATAAAATCCAAGCGTGCTTCCTTTAGTTAAGAACCAAAATAGCAGAACGCTTAAATTCATACATATTAAAAAACTGTTTTTCATAGAGTCAATAAAAAAGATTTTAAAGGTGGATGCTGCAGAAGTAGTTTTGCTTATAATGTTTAGTCATAAAAAAGTATACTTCTTTTAGCAAAGGTAAACTTTTTATTTTCATTCTTTCGGAGATGTATCATAAGATTTATGTTGGCCTTAGCATATTAGAAAAACTTGGCTTACCGCCGAGTAATTATGGCGGAAGTCGTAGTTTTACTTTTAACAATTTAAACTTTCCTAAAGTATAAAAAAACCCTCGTCCTGCAAAGGGACGAGAGCTATACTCACGCGGTACCACCCAAATTTCTCCGCCTTTTTGCAAGTACGAAGCTTTATGCGCCGCCATTATATATATTCAGGCGCTCTCTTTAACGCAGAAGTACGTTCCTTTCTTACACAAAGGCTCGAAAAGAAATTCCTCCGGGACCATCTTCAAAAGTTCATACTGTACCGGTTTCCAGCATACCCGGCTCTCTGTAACAGATTTCCTCTTTACTCATCCCTTCATCGGACCTCATAAGTGTTCACATTTGACTATTTCCCACTAAGACTATAACGAAGCAATTTTATTGTGTCAAGCTGAACAGAAAGGTTATTTGCCGCTTTCATATACTATTATTTCTGTTTATAAGTAAGCTCATACATTCGACAATTTTTTTAGTATATGTCGAATGAACCATAACTCTTGTTCTATTAGCAGTATAACTTTGTTCATTAAATAGAAAATATCTTGTATTTTGGAAAATTTTTAGGTATGTTTAAAGTGACACATTTCTTTTAACCCTTGTTATGTCAGCCATTAAACAAAAATAGTAAAAATTTTCAAAGTTTATTAGTTTTTATAATTGACGTTTTTTGGAAAGATTGGTATTCTAAGTAGACAAAGATAGAGAATATTGTCGATTTTTGTCGACGTTTCCTTTTGTTATTTACATTTTGAGGAGGAGCTTGTATGAAATCTACTGGTATTGTACGGAAAGTGGACGAGTTAGGCAGGGTTGTTATTCCGATTGAACTTAGAAGAACACTTGATATTGCGGAAAAAGACGCTCTTGAAATTTATGTCGATCATGACCGTATTGTTTTAAAAAAGTATAAGCCTAACATGACATGTCAAGTTACAGGTGAAGTGTCCGAGGAAAACATCGCACTAGCAGATGGTAAAATCATTCTTTCTCCTGACGGTGCAAAGGAAATTATGAACGACCTCGAAGGTTTTGTAAATAAAAAGTCAAATGCTTAATCTCCGCGTGCTTATGGGGAAGCTGCAGTTTAAACAAAGTTAACCATTCCCAAAGTGTAAAAAAGACGAATTCCTTTTTTAGGAATTCGTCTTTTTTAGATAAAAGAGTCGGAGCTATGATTGCCGGTAAATCATCATAGTGTTTTAACCGAACTTCGAACTTTCCTTTTTCTTATAAATGATGATAAATAGCATACACTTCTCGTTTTGGCAGGTTCCTTTCCTTTGCTGTTTCCTTTATTGCATCTTTAGACGTCATTCCTTTTACAACATAACTATTAACATGTTCAGAAACAGTTAACGTTTCCCACCAAAGTGCCTGTTCTCTCTCTTTTGCATTTCCTCCTTCCACAATGAGACAGCACTCCCCTTTTACCGACTCTTCTTCTAGATACTCTCTTATTTTTCCTAAAGTCCCTCTCCATAGTTCTTCAAATTTTTTAGTCAATTCCCGTGCCAATACTGCTTTTCGATCTCCCCATTTCCTTTCTAAATGTTCGATGGTTTCTTTTATACGATAAGGAGATTCATAAAAGATGAGAGGAGCTTCAATATATGTGAGCTCTTCAAGTACGTTTTCTCGTTCCTTTTTTTTCCGCGGTAAAAAACCATAAAAGTAAAAGGGACCACCGCCGAGTCCAGACCCGGTTATAGCTGTTGTTGCAGCGTTGGCACCTGGCAGGGTAATAACTTTAAATCCTGCATCAATACACTGATACACCGCTTCTTTGCCTGGATCTGAAACAAGAGGCATACCTGCGTCGCTGACTAATGCTATTATTTTTCCTTCTTGCAGTAACGTTAGTATTTTTTGTCCTTTGTTTTCTTTATTGTGTTCATGATAGCTATCAAGGGGGGAAGAAATATCAAAATGAGAAAGAAGTTTACGAGTCTGCCTCGTATCTTCCGCAAAAATGATATCAGCTTCTTTTAGTGTTCTTACAGCCCGAAATGTCATATCTTCTAAATTACCGATAGGAGTTGGAACTAAATACAACACTCCTGTATCAGTTGATTGAAAACTCTTTTGCAGTCTCATTTTCTCACCCTTTCTGCAGCACGGACCAGTCAGCTAAATATTACCATCTACCAATGCTTTTTTTTCTTTGCGCCCCATTTTTTTCATCATGTATTCTGCTTGCATTGCTTCTTTTTTTGTCGAAAAAGCTTTTTTGTATACTAACCGAAATGGTCCGCGGCCTCTTGTGTATTTTGCTCCTTTTCCTTTCTCATGCATTGTCAGTCTCCGCTCTATATCTGGGGTATACCCAATGTAAAAAGTACCGTCTCCACATTGAAGCATATATACATAATGTTTAGCGTCCTTCATAATATTTCCTAAACTCCTCTGTATATTTACCATCGTCTGTATAAACAGTTAACGGCGGTAAACATGTCAATCCTGGTTTGCCATCCTTTATCCCTTCTAATAAAACAATATTTGAATCTTTTCCTTTTTTTGGATAAATACATTTCAAACGTTTCGGTTCCAGCCGATATTTACGATATA
Organism: Alteribacillus bidgolensis; assembly: GCF_002886255.1. Taxonomy (NCBI): domain Bacteria; kingdom Bacillati; phylum Bacillota; class Bacilli; order Caryophanales; family Bacillaceae; genus Alteribacillus; species Alteribacillus bidgolensis. The sequence continues at coordinate 3,285,842 of NZ_KZ614149.1, read as the reverse complement.
CTTCCATTAATTCAGAAAGCCTCTCCGGTCTTAGTACCATAGACACTTTCCCTTTTTGCTTCACTAACCGTGAAGCTGCTTCCACCATATCGGTTAGCGTTCCATTTCGTTCATGACGAGCATTGGTGAAATAAGGGTTATCGTTCCATTCATTTTCTCCGGAAGTGGCAAAATACGGTGGATTACAAGTCACTAAGTCGGCCTGCCCGATGTTCTCTATTATGTTTTTTCTCCTGACATCTCCTTCTATAAATCTAAGTTTATGATCCAGGTTATTATATTGCGCGCTCCTCCTCGCCATATCAGCCAGTCTTGGCTGTAACTCTATTCCTGTTATAGGGACACAACTGCGAGTTGAAAGAACTAATGGAATAATACCATTTCCGCTGCATAAATCGATTATGTTTCCTTTGGTAATAGGTATATATGTAAACCTGGCTAATAGGACAGCATCAATAGAAAAGGCAAACACATCTTTACTCTGAATAATATGTAGCCCTTCCATTATATAATCAAGCCTTTCCCCTTCAGATAAGTAAGGCACCCTTATCACCATCCATCACATATTTTCTTCGACACACATTGCCTATTCGTGTTTATGTATTTTTTCTCATAATAGAAAATTGCCGCCCTATAAAGGGGAAATCGACTACAAACGCCACGTCCTTTACGTTGAATTTTACAGTTCACTTCTAACAGTATAAAAAGGGCTGTCCCTATAAAAAGGGCTGTCCCTATAAAAAGGGACAGCTTCTAGGAATTTTATTTCTGATGGAGAAAAGATAGACAAAATAAACAATCTCCATCTACTCTTAGACTTCCGTAATGCAAATTGCATATATGAAACCCTTCGTGATATAAGCGGGCAAGATTATCATACCCTTCCCCTACACTGGGGCGGTCTTTCATCGCTTTTTTGGGTTTTGTCGATTTGTTCGGCTGGTTTTTCTCTTCCATTCGTTCACGTAAGTGCTGATTTTCTAAGGCTAAAGCTTGATTTTCTTCAATCAGCATTGCAAGTTGTTCCTTTAATTCTCCCAACTCATCATGAAGAGCACCAATCCGCTCTTCCATATGAATAACTTGAGAAAATATTTCTTTCTTCTCCACGTTCCTTCCACCTCAATCACCCGTGTGACTTCAGCTCACAATATATCCTGCTTCCATTAGTTCATCAAGACTATATTCTAATACATTTTCAGGTTCTGAAAGATCTACCTCAACGAGACGTTCAAGAATATTAATTCCTACCACTTTTCCTTCTCCTTGAGGAGTAGTGATCTTCTCCCCAATATCAGGCAGCTCTTTTTTGGCTGTTTCGTAATGATCATTTTCATACTTTAGACAGCACATAAGCCGACCGCATAATCCGGAAATTTTTGCGGGGTTGAGTGAAAGATTTTGATCTTTGGCCATTTTGATGGAAACCGGTTCAAAATCTCCCAAGAAAGAAGAACAACAAAGTACCCGTCCGCACGGTCCAATACCACCGAGCATTTTAGCTTCATCTCGAACGCCTATCTGGCGTAATTCAATTCGTGTCCGAAAAACGGAAGCAAGATCTTTTACCAGCTCGCGAAAATCAATTCTTCCGTCTGCTGTAAAATAAAAAAGCACCTTGTTCCGATCAAACGTATAGTCGACATCAACTAACTTCATATCTAAACTATGTTCCTCAATTTTAGCTGCACATACTTCATATGCTTTATCTGCTAATTCTTTATTCTCTTCTATAGTTAACTTATCTTGCGTATTAGCAATTCGAAGAACTTGTTTTAATGGAAGAACAACGTCGTCATCGTCTACTTGTTTTTTTCCGATCACCACTTTGCCGAATTCAAGACCGCGGGATGTTTCAACTACTACCCACTCATCTTTTTCTATATCAAGATCGCCTGGGGAGAAATAATAAATTTTCCCTGCTTTCTTAAATCTAACTCCAACAACATCATGCAAAGCTACGATCCCTCCTGTAAGCGGAGCAGTAATTGCTCCATAAGAAGCTGCGCATTAACATTGGCGCGAAGACGGCGTTTCGCTTCAAGGATCCGCTGCAGCTGCTTTGCAACCTCTCTTTCTGACATTCGAAGGGCATCCTGCTTTAATTTATCCGCTTTATCAGGATAAGCAAGATTATCTTTTTCATGTTTGACCGCCAAAAGGTCGCGATACCAGAAAAGCAGCAAATCCAAGCCGATGTCCTGCTCTTTTCTATCCGTAAAATGGGCTAGCCACTTTTCTTGTAATGTTAACAGCATCTGCTGAGGCCGATGTTGTACCTCATCTATTAATTGTATCACTAGATTTCTTCCATGTACAATCCAGTCTTTTTTCTCTTCAGCGTATTCTTCTGCTATGTTATCAGGGAATCTTGCTAATAGAGAAGCAGCAGCTTCACTAAACCCTGTTTCTTTAAAGATAGTCTCCCGTTTCTTTAATGGCGGCGGAGCAAACGTAATTTTTTGGGCTCTGGATATAATGGTATCAAGCATAAAATGTGTGTTTTCTGTCAACAAAAGAGCCAGCGTAGGGCTCTCTGGCTCTTCTAAAAACTTTAACAGACTATTTGCAGCACTAGCTGTCATTTTGTCCGCTTCATTTACAATATATACTTTCAGCCCCGCTTCCATTCCTTTGTACGTGAATTCTTTTTGCAGACTCTCCACCTGCGCCTTTTTAATGGAAGCTCCTTCAGGCTCTACGACCATAACATCTGGATGATTACTATGCTCAATACGGCGGCACTGCGTACAATTTCCGCACGGGGCAACATTTGTTTTCTGCTGGCAAAAAAGGCTTTTAGCGAGAAGTACAGCTGCTGCTTTCTTGCCTGCCCCTCTCATGCCTTCAAATATATAAGCATGAGCCAGCCTTTCTTTTTCCATACTTCTTTCAAGCATTGTCATTACAGTAGGCTGATCATTTTTTAATTCTTCCCAATTCATGTCCATCCCTCAATTTTAAAACTGTTCAAACTGTTCTACCTGCATAATAAAAACAGTAGCCCCGCCAACTTGTACTTCTACCGGATAAGGAACATAAGAATCGGCATTTCCACCCATAGGAGAAACAGGGGCTACGAGCTGCTCCCTTGATTTACAGTTATTTTGGATAATGTCTAATACTTTGTTGACATGCTCATCTTCCACACCTATTAAAAACGTTGTATTTCCTGCTCTTAAAAAACCGCCAGTACTTGCAAGTTTTGTGGCACGATAGTCTTGGTCTACCAATGCATTAGATAAACGATTGCTGTCCTTATCTTGGACTACAGCAACAATAAGCTTCATCAAAACCCCCCTCTTTCTTTTCGTATTGCCCGGAGTTTTTTATTATCCTACTGAATTTATATTAATTAAATATTCCTTATGATAAATGCCGTATTATCCTTGGATTGTTGATAGGATGCAAACTGTTGATTAGTCGTTAAACAGAGATTGAATATGTGTAACAGCTTCATCGACAACTAGCTCTACGGATTGATCTGCGTCTATTTTAAACATTCGGTTTGGAAATCTTTCCAGTAATAAATGATAGGCTTCGAAAACCTTTTTATGAAATTCAATCGTTTCTTGATCGAGCCGGTTAAATTCCCGCTCCTTATTCTGGTGAATACGTGACAGCCCTCGTTCAGGTACAATGTCTAAATAAATCGTTCTATCTGGCATATATTCTCCAATAGCAAACTCATTAATATTATATACCTCCTCCATACCAATGCCGCGTGCATAACCTTGATATGCTAGGCTGCTGTCGATAAAACGATCACAAAGAACAATATAGCCTTGTTCTAAGGCAGGCACAACCTTTTCCATTAGATGCTGTCTTCTTGCAGCCGCGTATAATAGCGCTTCGGTTCGTTCTTCCATCTTTATATGTTCAGGGTTCAGAATTATTGTTCTTATTTTTTCTGCTATATCAATTCCCCCGGGCTCCCTAGTTTTTATTACCCGTCTTCCCTCACTATCTAATATATTTAAAATATGTTCAATTACTGTGGATTTGCCTGCTCCTTCACATCCTTCGAACGTAATAAATACTCCGCTATCTGCTCTCATTTATTCTTCATCCTTTTCCTGTATGCTTATGTACCAATCATGGTGATAGTACTCTGCTCCTTGTACACGTCCTCCATTTTTTAACCAATCCAGTAAATAGATATAGCGCTCCCCCTTTATTATCTCCCCTTTTAAAAATAATGGAACACCTGGAGGATAAGGAATGATGTCTGTGCCGGCTTTTTTTCCATTGGCTTTTTCTATTGACTCCTTCCATTGTTTCACATGAAACAATGATTTTCCTTCTTCTGTGTGTATTATTTTAGAGTGAAAAGATGGCATGTTAAATGGAATTTTGCTTTTGTCAGCTTTTCCTTCAGCTTTCATCCTCTCTACCGAAGAATGGAGTTTTTCATAAACTGCGGTGGGAAGAGGTTTTTCTGCAAGCGGCAGTACTAATAAAACGTGTTTATGATCTGCTAATTCAACGAAAATATTTTCGTTTTCTAAATAAACCTGCAGGTCCCAGCCACTATAACCTTCTGGAGCTTTTACTATACATTTCAATAAATCATGCGAAATTCCTCTAGGAGTAACAAGAGAAAGGCCAGATGCTTTTTGTATTTTGTCTCTAACCGTAATGAAATGGTTTGTTAAAGCTTCGCCGCTTTTTTGCTTCATATCAAAAAGATACTTCCTAGCCCCATCTAAGGAAGCCATTACAGGATAAGAAGGGCTGCTTGATTGAACCATAGAAGCTGTTTGTTTTAGAACATCGGCGGACAGGCTGCTATTTTTCCCTAAATGTAAAAAAGCCCCCATAGTCAATGCAGGCAAAGTCTTATGAGCAGAATGAACAACGGCATCAGCACCTTGCTCAAGTGCAGAATCTGGAAACATAGAGCCCGCCATAAAATGGGCACCATGTGCTTCATCAACTACCACAGCTGCTCCTCTAGTATGAGCAAGCCTAACAATCGGCTCAAGACGAGGAGCCCAGCCATAATAGGTTGGAGATGTTAGGATAAGACCTTTAGCTTCTGGATAAATAGCAAACGCTTTTTCTACTGTGGATAACGAAATTCCTGCTGATAACTGAGATTCACCATCATATTCAGGAAATAGAAAGACCGGCTTCAACCCTGCAAGCCTTATGCCATTTATAACAGACTTGTGGGAATCCCGCTGCACCAATACAATATCTCCTTGGTTAAATGCACCAAGAATCATTGCTAAATTTCCAGACGTGGACCCACCCACAAGAAACAATGTCTCTGAGGCACCATAAAGCTCAGCTGCTAACTTTTGAGCTGACGCAATAACTCCTTCTGCGTCATGTAAATCATCTAAATTTGTAAGCTCTGTTAGATCAAATGGTAAAACAGAAGCAAATATATTTTTTATCCCAGAAGACATAACACTGCCATTTTTATGTCCTGGCACATGAAAAGAAACAGGTTGTTTATCTACATGTTTTAGTAAAGCCTCTACTAGAGGCATTGATTGTTGGTCCATCTTAGTACCTCTTTTATCGTTTTAAGGCGAAAATGTTTCTTTCTTAAGTTAAGGGAGCAATCCAATGAGTGATGAGAAAATGAATCGCCTTTTATCGGAGCAAGGCTTACGGAAGAAAAAAATAGGAAACTTGTTCATCAAAAAACCTTCCATATTTCATCGCCCCGCACTCAATAAGGTGTTGATTATCAGGTTAAAACAGGAGTTTAGCGATTTCGACATATAAGATTCTACATCTTTCATCATGCATCGTTTATACATTCTATTAGAATTATGACGTATTGATCTGTTTCTTGCAATTTATCTATGAAAGTAATGTTTGACCTTTTAATTTTCTTAATTTTTTAACCTTTTCTTCATAGGCCGGATTCTCTGGTTCTAAGTGTATTATTTCCCTTTCACATTCTTTGCATAAAAATGAGTCTAGAATGTGTATTCCATGTTGTTTTTCTCGTTCACATAGAATACAAGGTTCACGCCATGATTTGTCCTTCTTTTTAAAAGTCAACATACACACCTCCTATGAATCTTAGTTTCTCCTAAATTATGAGATTTTATCCACGTTTCTATTTATAAACATAAAATATTTTCTCGTATATCGTCTAGAAATGAAACCTCAACTGATGTACATCTTGTACGTAATGCAGACCTCTATCAAAAATCCTGTATTTTATTTCCTTGAACTTATTTTCTTAACGCAAAAAAGCTGCCAGAATTCTATTCTGACAGCTTTCGTTATGGCCTGGCAGCGTCCTACTTTCACAAAGGGTTGCCCCTTCATTATCATCGGCGCTGAAGAGCTTAACTTCCGTGTTCGGCATGGGAACGGGTGGAACCTCTTCGCTATCGTCACCAGACTTTGGATGGAATCGTTTGATCATCGTCATAGGAGACAACATCTTAACGATCCTTTTCTTGATAGGGAATTGCTCCCTCAAAACTGCATAACGAATATTTGAACCGTTCTACGAGGCGCTTACCTTTGTTGTGGATAAGCCCTCGACCGATTAGTATCTGTCAGCTCCACGTGTCACCACGCTTCCACCTCAGACCTATCAACCTTGTCATCTGCAAGGGGTCTTACTAGCTTGGCGCTATGGGAAATCTCATCTTGAGGGGGGCTTCATGCTTAGGTGCTTTCAGCACTTATCCCGGCCACACGTAGCTACCCAGCCATGCTCCTGGCGGAACAACTGGTACACCAGCGGTGTCTCCATCCCGGTCCTCTCGTCCTAAGGACAGCTCCTCTCAAATTTCCTGCGCCCGCGACGGATAGGGACCGAACTGTCTCACGACGTTCTGAACCCAGCTCGCGTGCCGCTTTAATGGGCGAACAGCCCAACCCTTGGGACCTACTTCAGCCCCAGGATGCGACGAGCCGACATCGAGGTGCCAAGCCTCCCCGTCGATGTGGACTCTTGGGGGAGATAAGCCTGTTATCCCCAGGGTAGCTTTTATCCGTTGAGCGACGGCCCTCCCATACGGTACCGCCGGATCACTAAGCCCGACTTTCGTCCCTGCTCGACTTGTAGGTCTCGCAGTCAAGCTCCCTTTTGCCTTTGCACTCTGCGAATGATTTCCAACCATTCTGAGGGAACCTTTGGGCGCCGCCGTTACTGTTTGGGAGGCGACCGCCCCAGTCAAACTGCCTACCTGACACTGTCCCTGGACCGGGTTACGGTCCGAGGTTAGAATTTCCGTACAGCGAGGGTAGTATCCCACCGACGCCTTCACCGAACCTGGCGGTCCGGTTTCCAAGGCTCCTACCTATCCTGTACACGCTGTACCAAAATCCAATATCAAGCTGCAGTAACGCTCCATGGGGTCTTTCCGTCCTGTCGCGGGTAACCTGCATCTTCACAGGTATTATAATTTCACCGGGTCTCTCGTTGAGACAGTGCCCAAGTCGTTGCACCTTTCGTGCGGGTCGGAACTTACCCGACAAGGAATTTCGCTACCTTAGGACCGTTATAGTTACGGCCGCCGTTTACTGGGGCTGCAATTCGGAGCTTCTCCCAAAAGGGATAACCCCTCCTCTGAACCTTCCAGCACCGGGCAGGTGTCAGCCCCTATACTTCGCCTTGCGGCTTCGCAGAGACCTGTGTTTTTGATAAACAGTCGCTTGGGCCTATTCACTGCGGCTCTCCAAGGCTCTTCACCCTAGAGAGCACCCCTGCTCCCGAAGTTACGGGGTCAGTTTGCCGAGTTCCTTAACGAGAGTTCGCCCGAGCGTCTTAGAAGTCTCATCCCACCTACCGGTGTCGGTGTGCGGTACGGGCACCTCTTCCCTTGCTAGAGGCTTTTCTTGGCAGTGTAGGATCAGGAACTTCGGTACTATTCTTTCCTTCGCCATCACCGCTTCGCCTAATGATGAACGGATTTGCCTGTTCATCGGCCTTACGGTTTGGACGCGCTATTCCAGCAGCGCGCTTACCCTACCTTCCTGCGTCCCCCCGTCACTCAAACGGGAAGGAGGTGGTACAGGAATTTCACCCTGTTTTCCATCGCCTACGCCTTTCGGCCTCGGCTTAGGGCCCGACTAACCCTGAGCGGACGAACCTTCCTCAGGAAACCTTGGGTTTTCGACGGAAGGGATTCTCACCCGTCTTCTCGTTACTCATACCGGCATTCTCACTTCACAGCGCTCCACCGGTCCTCACGATCCGGCTTCTCCGCCCTTCGACCGCTCCCCTCCCACGCACACCCGATGGTGTGCATCCACAGCTTCGGTGATACGTTTAGCCCCGGTACATTTTCGGCGCAGAGTCACTCGGCTAGTGCGCTATTACGCACTCTTTCAATGATGGCTCCTTCTAAGCCGACATCCTAGTTGTCTAAGCACCTCCACATCCTTTTCCACTTAACGTATACTTAGGGACCTTAGCTGGTGGTCTGGGCTGTTTCCCTCTCGACTACGGATCTTAGCACTCGCAGTCTGACTCCCGGATAACAAGTCGCTGGCATTCGGAGTTTGACTGAATTCGGTAATCCTGTAGGGACCCCTAGTCCAATCAGTGCTCTACCTCCAGGACTCTTTTATCCGAGGCTAGCCCTAAAGCTATTTCGGTGCGAACCAGCTATCTCCGAGTTCGATTGGCATTTCACCACTACCCACACCTCATCCCCGCAATTTTCAACTTGCGTGGGTTCGGGCCTCCAGCAGTTGTTCCCCTGCCTTCACCCTGGACATGGGTAGATCACACGGTTGCGGGTCTGCGACCGCATCCTGTACGCCCTGTTCAGACTCGCTTTCGCTTCGGCTCCGCGTCTTCCGCTTAACCTTGCATACGAGCGCAACTCGCCGGTTCATTATACAAAAGGCACGCCGTCACCCATAAACGGGCTTCGACTACTTGTAGGCACACGGTTTCAGGATCTCTTTCACCCCCCTTCCGGGGTGCTTTTCACCTTTCCCTCACGGTACTGGCCCGCCATCGGTCACTAGGGAGTATTTAGCCTTGGGAGATGGTCCTCCCGGATTCCGGCGGGGGTTCCCGTGCCCCGCCGTACTCAGGATCCACTCCGGAGGAAACAGCGTTTCGACTACCGGGCTCTTACCGTGTCTCGCGGGCCGTTCCAGGCCGCTTCGCCTACGCTGTTTCTTCGTCCCTCCGATGGAGTGTCCTACAACCCCAGGGTGCAAGCACCCTGGTTTGGGCTGATTCCGTTTCGCTCGCCGCTCCTCAGGAAATCGCATTTGCTTTCTCTTCCTCCGGGTACTAAGATGTTTCAGTTCCCCGCGTCTGCCTTCTCCCACCCTATAGATTCAGGTGCGGATACCATCCCATTATGGATGGTGGGTTTCCCCATTCGGATATCCCCGGATCAAAGCTTACTTACAGCTTCACGGGGCGTTTCGCCGTTCGTCGCGTCCTTCTTCGGCTCCTAGTGCCAAGGCATTCACCGTGCGCCCTTTCTAGCTTAACCTTACAAAGGTAGTTGTATTATTCTAAAACACGCCTCGAAAGTCTCATAATCATGGTCATGTACTGACCACCTTGATGAAACTCCGGTGTATTCTTTGGCTCTTGCATTCGTTATCCAGTTTTCAAGGAACAACGGACAGGATGTCCTGCCTTCGGCGTTGTCACAGGACGTGACGTACTTAGCCGAAGATCATTCATTGAGAGTTCTCCTCTCAAAATTGAATGAAAGTCACAGCGTCCGCTCCCTGGATCAAGAGCTCCAGTGGAGCTCGACTCGGAAAATACTCCGTAGAAAGGAGGTGATCCATCCCCACCTTCCGGTAGGGATACCGTGTTACGACTTCACCCCAATCACCTGCCCCACCTTCGGCGGCTGGCTCCCATAGGGTTACCTCACCGACTTCGGGTGTTGCAAGCGCTCGCGGTGTGACGGGCGGTGTGTACAAGGCCCGGGAACGTATTCACCGCGGCATGCTGATCCGCGATTACTAGCGATTCCGGCTTCATGCAGGCGAGTTGCAGCCTGCAATCCGAACTGAGAATGGCTTTTTGAGATTCGCTTCACCTCGCGGCATCGCGTCCCTCTGTACCATCCATTGTAGCACGTGTGTAGCCCAGGTCATAAGGGGCATGATGATTTGCCGTCATCCCCACCTTCCTCCGGTTTGTCACCGGCAGTCACCCTAGAGTGCCCAACTGAATGCTGGCAACTAAGGTTAAGGGTTGCGCTCGTTGCGGGACTTCACCCAACATCTCCCGACACGAGCTGACGACAACCCTGCACCACCTGTCATTCTGTCCCCCGAAGGGGAACCTTCCATCTCTGGAAGTGGCAGAAGATGTCAAGACCTGGTAAGGTTCTTCGCGTTGCGTCGAATTAAACCACATGCTCCACCGCTTGTGCGGGCCCCCGTCAATTCCTTTGAGTTTCAACCTTGCGGTCGTACTCCCCAGGCGGAGTGCTTAATGCGTTTGCTGCGGCACTAAGGGCGTCGAACCCCCTAACACCTAGCACTCAACGTTTACGGCGTGGACTACCAGGGTATCTAATCCTGTTCGCTCCCCACGCTTTCGCGCCTCAGCGTCAGTTACAGGCCAGAGAGCCGCCTTCGCCACTGGTGTTCCTCCACATCTCTACGCATTTCACCGCTACACGTGGGATTCCGCTCTCCTCTCCTGTACTCAAGTTCCCCAGTTTCCAATGACCCTCCACGGTTGAGCCGTGGGCTTTCACATCAGACTTCGGAAACCGCCTGCGCGCCCTTTACGCCCAATAATTCCGGACAACGCTTGCCCCCTACGTATTACCGCGGCTGCTGGCACGTAGTTAGCCGGGGCTTTCTGCTCGGGTACCGTCAAGGTACCGGCCTCTTCGACCGGTACTTGTTCTTCCCCGATAACAGAGCTTTACCATCCGACAACCTTCTTCACTCACGCGGCGTGGCACCGTCAGGCTTTCGCCCATTGCGGATGATTCCCTACTGCTGCCTCCCGTGGGAGTCTGGGCCGTGGCTCAGTCCCAGTGTGGCCGATCACCCTCTCAGGTCGGCTACGCATCGTTGCCTTGGTAAGCTCTTACCTCACCAACTAGCTGATGCGCCGCGGGCCCATCTTGCAGTGTAAGGAACAAGTCCCTACTTTTACAATCAAATCATGCGATTTGGCTGATCATCCGGTATTAGCCCCGGTTTCCCGGGGGTATCCCAGTCTGCAAGGCAGGTTGCCCACGTGTTACTCACCCGTCCGCCGCTCGTTCCACATGCGTCACCCCGAAGGGATCTGCTTGCTTCCCGCGCTCGACTTGCATGTATTAGGCACGCCGCCAGCGTTCGTCCTGAGCCAGGATCAAACTCTCGAATAAATTGGTTCGTCTGATACAAGCTGTATCTGACATAACAATTAAAGAAATTAACAGACGCTTGACTTTCATTCAATTTTCAAAGGACAACTTAGCGCTCTCTTTCAAAGCGACAAGTAATATCATAACAAGTTACCAAAATGATGTCAACAACTTCATGATATTTTTTTATAAGTTTTTTTAGAATCTCTTCGCTTGTTTAAGCGACAAATAATAATATAACACCCGTGATAAAAAAATGCAATAGTTTATTTTATAAAAACTTGGCTTACCGCCAAATCCATATGGAGGAAGTCGTAGTTTTGCTTATACTTTGGATCCTTTAGCAAGTTTAAACTTTCCTAAAGTACAAAAAAAATAAAAATAATTGCTTTTGTTTTTTGTTTATTTATAATCACGGATTTCCTATTGTAACTTCTTTACGGTAAATGTCAATAACAATTTTCATAATAGAACTTCACATAAGAATGAAAAGGTCTACGGCAACAAGCATGACTACCCCTGGAATACCAAGCAATCCTGAAACCATTACTGTAAAGGCATTGATAGGAAGATGATAACCAACAGCACTTCCAAAAGCATTTAGAAAAAACAAAGCCAACGCTCCTATAATTAAGCGAACAAAAATTCCACCGGTCCATCTAAACGCCTTCACCCCGCCACCTAGCAACAAAAACAAACAAACGCCGATACCTGCTATTGAGATGTAAAGTATAGGATCCATGTTTTCCCTCCTGCATCATGATTAAGACTAAATATTTGTTTTCCTCACATATATATGTACAAGCTGAAAATTTATCCTTAAGAAAAAAACTGCTTACGGAATCTCCGAAGCAGCTTGAACCATTACGTATTTTGTTCACTATTTAATTTGCGGTAACGAGCCTCTTTTAATAAAAACATATATTTCGCCCTCTTCTTTTTTAAATCCGCTTGAATTTCTTGTGAGGGCTCTACACTATTAGCTACGATGTATTCATAACGGTCGAGTTCTTGTTTTACTGCATGAATAATTTGAGCCAATCGCTCGTTTTCTGCCTTTTGTATCGTTTTTTTTCGAAAAAGCAAGTTATTCCACCACCCTAAAGTTCTCTTCTCCCCTCAATAGCTTTTGAGAGCGTCACTTCATCTGCATACTCTAAATCTCCCCCAATTGGGAGACCATGCGCTATACGGGTTACTTTAATACCGGTGGGTTTAATCAAACGGGAAATGTACATGGCCGTTGCTTCTCCATCAATCGTAGGATTGGTCGCAACGATTACTTCTTGAATCTCATCATTCTGAAGGCGTTTAATTAACTCAGGAATTTTAATATCTTCCGGTCCAACGCCATCCATTGGTGATATAGCACCATGCAGTACGTGATATAAACCAGAGTATTCACGCATTTTTTCCATAGCTATAACATCTTTTGAGTCCTGTACGACACAAACCACGGACTGATCCCGCTGTTGATCTTCACAAATTCTGCAAGGATCAATGTCTGTTATATGATGACACATAGAACAATATGTTAAATCCCGTTTAGCATTCACTAGTGATTTAGCAAAATCTAAAACGTCCTCTTCTTTCATATCAAGAACGTAAAAAGCCAGGCGGCTCGCCGTTTTGGGGCCAATACCCGGCAATTTCATAAATCCTTCTATTAACTTTGATATAGGCGTTGGATATTGCACCGTATCCTCCTCCTAAAACATTCCTGGGATGTTCATTCCTTTGGTGAACTTACCTAAATCTTGTTCTGCGAGCTCATCCACTTTCTTCAACGCTTCATTCGTTGCAGCAAGAATAAGATCTTGGAGCATTTCCACGTCTTCTGGGTCTACTACGTCTTCATCAATTTCAATGTCAACAATACGTTTATCTCCAGCTGCTGTAACTTTAACAGCACCGCCACCTGCTGTAGCTTCAACCGTTTTTTCTTTTAATTCTTCCTGTGCTTTTTGCATCTGCTTTTGCATTTTCTGCATTTGCTTCATCATATTACCCATGTTTTTCATTTTAAGAGCCTCCAATTTTGAATTAATTACACTTTATTACTACTTTTCTTTTATTTCCACTAATTCAGGACCGACTAATTTAATGGCTTCATCGATAACAGGGTCTTTGCTTTCTTCCTCAGATGAAGAAGTTTCCTCTGTTGATTGCTGTTTTTTCTTAAAGCCTTCTTTTATTTTCTCCCACTGCCCAGAAATAATGGTTAAAGGCTGTAACGTTTTTCCACATACTCCTTCTAAAGCTTCTTGTACTAAAGATCGGAACTTTGTGTCCACCATATTTCTATGCATTTCATTTTGAAAGGACAATAAGACGGTTTCTCCATCTGAGACCACAGGCTTTGCGTCACTTAACCACGCATGAGCTGGCACACTTTGCTGTTTCACTCGTTTCATCACGTCAGGCCAGCTGCTAGTAACAAATTGAAGTTCTTGCTTTGTTGCCCCTTCAAGAATAGCTTTTACTTTCCCTTCTCCTTCAAGCCCGGTTGCTATCGTTTTTGATGTTTGTTCACGTGCGGCTTTACTCTTTTGAATCGTCTCGGTAGCAGCTGTACTCTCTTGAGCCGGCGGAGACTGTTGCCATTTTTTCACCTCTCGCTCTAATTGAGCAATTTTCTCTCTAAGATCAACCACTTCTCCCGAGTCTTCAGCAATTTCAGAAGATGAACTTTTCGGCGTATGACATATATTAATTAGAGCCATCTCAAGAAAAATTTTAGGATGGCTTGCCCACTTCATCTCTTGATGGTACTCATTTAAGCCGTTGATCACATCATACAACCATGACATTTCAGTGTTAGCTGCTAAATCCTTAAAAGATTCATCAACCGAAACGCGGTCCATAACTTCATCAAGACGAGGGGCGGTTTTATACAAAAGCATGTCCCGAAAATAGTATATCAAATCTTCCATAAACTGAAGAGGATCTTTTCCTTCCTGGATCAGTGTATTGGCTGCTTCTACAGCAGGTGCCGTATCTTTTTCTTTTAAAGAATAAACCACTTTCGTTAAAAATTGCTGTGAAACGGTTCCGGTGATGGCTAAAACATTTTCTGCTGTTACCTTTTCTTTTGAAAAAGAGACAGCTTGATCGAGCAGACTTAAAGCATCTCGCATACCGCCTTCTGCTGAACGAGCAATTAAATGTAAAGCCTCTTCATCTGCTTCCCATCCTTGCTCTTGCATAATGTATTTCATTCTCATAACTAAATCTCTTGCGGTAATTCTTTTGAAATCAAAACGTTGACAACGGGAAATGATGGTCAATGGTATCTTGTGAGGTTCCGTGGTGGCCAGAATAAAAACGGCATGCTTTGGCGGTTCTTCTAATGTTTTTAAGAGAGCGTTAAATGCACCTGTGGAGAGCATATGAACTTCATCTATAATGTATACTTTATATTGAATGTCCCTAGGAGCAGCCATTACATTTTCACGGATATACCTTATCTCATCTACACCATTATTAGAAGCAGCATCAATTTCAATCACGTCTACTACAGAACCATCTGCAATTCCCCGACAAGCCCGGCATTCATTGCAAGGCTCTCTGACAGGCGCTTGTTCGCAATTTATAGCTTTAGCAATGATTTTTGCAGCGCTGGTTTTCCCCGTTCCTCTTGGACCACTGAATAAGTATGCATGAGAAAACTTTTGCTGTTCTAGAGCATTTTGAAGTGTTTTCGTTATATGTTCTTGTCCTACCACATCTTGCAGGAATCGGGGTCTCCACACTCTATAAAGTGCTTTATAGCTCACTCCCGGGACCTCCTTCCTTTGCTTTTTCATTCTTAATTATACCGATTAAACGGTGACTTTTCAAAGCACAAAGTATTCTCCCTGTCCATATTTTATATGGATTACATGTTGTGAGAGTAAAAAAAGAACAGCCCCAGCTGGAGCCGTCCTTCATCATTGTATGTATAAAGCCGTGCACCTTCTGTCGGCAATGCTTCCATGAGCGTTACCCGAGCAGTTAGCTCGGCCCAGGCGACTCTGCGGCACACGAAAGAGTCCGCTTACTGCTGCTTCCTTCCGGACCTGACAGGGTTCACGGGTTTTCGTTGCGCAGAACCCGGACGTCTACACCACTTACTCAGGGCAGACCTCACGGAAACAAAGCCTAAAGAAGGGATTCGGTCCCGCTATAGCGGATTGCGAGTACAGGGCACCGCTACCTCCCCACTTAGCACGGCAAATTCGATAACTTTTTAAGGCGCTTTTTTCAGCGCACTTTTCATTATATCTTTTATGGACAAAGAATGCAATAGTAAATTTATAAATCTTGCTTTACTTATCCGTCTCTGTAACTAAAGAACATAAATATGACTGATGTATATGTCACATCCTATTTTTTATCTGCAGTTTGCTCTTGCTGTTGTTCTTTTTTTTCAAGTTCAGCAATTTTTTCCATGATCACATGAGGTGGTGTATGAACGATGTGTTCTATGGGCATATTCAGCTTTTCAGCCAGTTTCTGAGCTGTTTCAGCAGAAAATTGATTTGGACGCACGTTTTCCCCTCCCACTATTAACATTACTATATTCAATATATCATGGGCGAAGGAGGAATCCAATCCACTAGGTTTATTCTTGGTTAAACATTTTATGTCGTTTATTTTTTTTATTTTTACGTATTTGTCGAAAGAAATTGGTTAAAAGGTTTGAACATACCTCATCTAATATTCCATGAGTTACTTCAGCACGGTGATTAAAACGCTCTTCTTCTAGTAAGTTCATTAAGGTACCAGCGCAGCCTGCTTTTGGGTCTGCAGCACCGAACACAACATGTGGAATTCGCGACTGAACAATAGCCCCTGCACACATAGGACATGGTTCTAGTGTTACGTACAGCGTACAATTTTCAAGACGCCAGCTCCCTATGTATTCACATGCTTGTTGAATAGCTATCAATTCCGCATGCGCTGCTGACTGCTGTTTCGTTTCTCTTTGGTTATATCCCGCCCCAATTACAGTTCCATCATGAACAATGACGCAGCCAATAGGGACTTCCTCTTTTTCTTGAGCCTTGTATGCTTGTTCCACTGCAAGCTGCATCCATTTTTCATGAGAAGTCTCCATCATTTTGTCACCCCGGAAATAAAATCATCTATTTGACTTTGTATTATTGCTTTAAAAACTTTGTCGTTACCAATAAAATTAAAATAGTAGTGATACTCAGCACCATAACCATAAGGTGCGCTTCATTCATGCGATTTGCTTGAACTGAATCGTAAATAGCAATAGATAATGTTTGCGTTTTACCAGGAATATTACCTGCCACCATTAAGGTTGCACCAAATTCTCCTATGGCCCGGGCAAACCCTAGCACCACTCCAGCAATCATTCCTTTGTAGGAAAGCGGAGTCATAATTCGAATAAAGATTTGCCATTTACTCGCTCCGTCTAACTGGGCAGCCTCTAAGGTATTTGTATTGATGGATTCAAATGCAGCTTGCATCGGACGAATAATTAACGGAAGGGCTGCAATAGCAGCTGCTATAACAGCTGCTTGCCAAGTAAACAGTACTGTACTGCCTGAAACTGCTTCAATAAATCTGCCAATCCAACTGTTGCTTCCAAGCAAAAGCATTATATAATAACCTAAAACGGTAGGAGGAAGTACTAACGGCAGCATCATCATTAAAGATAAAAGCTCCGTCCACTTATTATGGTAGACTGTAAATATCCATGCCAAAATAATACCAAAAACAAAGGACGTACTTGTCGCAATTACAGCTACTTGCAAGGATAGTAAAAGAGGAAAGCCAATCACTTCTAACATTCACTCTTCCTCCGGGAGTGAAAAACCATACTCATTCATAACAGCTTGTCCCTCATCTGAATAAATGTAATCAATAAACTGTTTCGCTTCTGCTTTTTGGTTACTTCTATCCGGAATACCTAACGCCTGTAAAATAGGTTCATGGTCTTCAGCCTTAATCGGTTTAAAAGCAAGAGAGGACTGCTTAGATAACGATAAGGCAATAAACCCAACATCCACATTCTCTGATTCGACATATTGCAGCGTTTGTTGAATATTTTCTCCAAAGACCAATTTTTCTTCGACCTCTTCCCAAATACCCCATGTTTCAAGAGCTTGTTTAGCAGCCTTTCCATAGGGTGCGTGATCCGGATTCGCGATCGCAATTCGCTGTACCTTGTCTTCCAGCAAATCTTCTGGCGTCAACGCTTCATATGTATCTCTATCATACATTAATCCAATTCTTCCTGTTGCATACCTCTTTTTTGTTTCTTTATTCATTACATCGTTTTTAATGAGACGATCTATGTATGACTCATGAGCTGCAGCAAATACATCATATGAGGATGCCCCCTGTTCAATTTGCTGAGTCATTTGCCCTGTTGAACCGAAACTAAATGTGACTTCTATTCCGGTTGCTCCTTTGAATTTTTCTCCCATTTCAGTAAATGCATCATACAAGTCAGAAGCCGCAGCCACATGTAATTCTTCCGCTGAGTCCTTGCTAGAGTCTTGAAAACCAGTAGGAGCACAAGCACATAAAACAAAAATAACCCCAAGAAGCATAATATAATAACTTATCTTCATCAAAGCACCTTCCTAACTACCGATAAAATGTCTCTTCCACCATTATATTGCTTTTCACAAAAAAATGAGAGCATTTTACTTAATGAAACCTTTAGAAAAACTTGGCTTGTCGCCAAGTCCTTAATGGCGAAAGCCTTATTTTTTTATCCTTTAATGAAGTTAGACTTTCTTAAAGTATAAAAAAGTCCCGCTTAGAACAAAAATCTGTACTTTGATATCTAGTACACTTGGACAATGACAAACTGGATTGCACTGATGTGCTGATTTTTGATAAAAACAGGACGTTTACGTTTTGAAAAAATCCTTTACAGTCTGCCCCGAAGCGGCTGGGTACTCAAGCTCGACACAAAAAACCTCCTAGATTTCCTAGGAGGGACTGAGATCGTTTATACATAACTGTGTTGCATATCGATTTATGTTGGAAAATTAAGTTTACCGAATAATATGTATGGCGGAGGAGGAGGGATTCGAACCCCCGCGGGCCGTGAAGCCCCTGGCGGTTTTCAAGACCGCTCCCTTCAGCCAGACTTGGGTACTCCTCCGTGTGAAATATGTATTTTTTCGCTGACAAAGACTATAATAGCACAACCCCCATAACGAAGCAAGTATCTTTTTAAAAAAAATCAAGAAATTTTTCAGGCAGCAAAGAAAAACTTGGCTTACCGCCAAGTCCAAATGGAGGAAGTCGTAGTTTTGCTTATAATTTGACCCTTTTACAAAGTTAAACTTTCCTAAAGTACAAGTTAACCCTGCTGCCATTTTATTATTTACTGCTTTTCGGGTCAAATGCATCACGAAGACCATCACCAATAAAGTTAATAGCCAGCACAGTCAATAAAATAGCCAGACCTGGAGGTACCCATGCCTCCGGAGCGCCTGTTAATACTCTCATGCTCCTTGCTTCATTAATCATATTTCCCCAAGTAGGTGTAGGCTGCGGTATTCCAAAACCAACGAAGCTTAGTGCTGATTCAAGTATTATCATAGAAGCCATCATTATCGTTGCGTTAACAATAATGGGACCAATCGCGTTTGGTAAAAAGTGTTTCATAATGATGCGCCAATCTGAACATCCAGCTGCTCGTGCACTTAAAATAAATTCCTTTTCCCTTAATGATAAAAACGTTCCACGTAATATTCTCGTTATATTCGGCCAATTAGTTGCAGCGATAACCAGTACAAATAGTGGGATCGTTATATTTTGAATGATTGCAATGATGGTTAACACAAATAATAGAAAAGGAAGAGTTAAAACAATATCTGCCGTACGCATAATAATTCCGTCTACTATTCCACCATAGTATCCAGCAAGCGACCCTAGAATCACCCCAACAATAATGACACAGAGCATGGACAAAAAACCGATAAGAAGGGTAACGCGTGAGCCGTAAACGAACCTTGCAAAATTATCTCTTCCTGAACCATCCGTACCTAACCAATTTTCTGCACTAGGCCGAGCCATTACATTTAATAAATCATGTTTCGTAGGATCATGTGTCGTTAAAAACGGAGCGAAAATTGCAATGAATGTAAAAAAAACAAGAATAATAATACCTGTAAGAGCAAGTTTATTTTTTAAGAACCGTTTCATGGCCAATGTAAGCAGGCTGTGTCCCTTTTGCAATTTATAAGAAGCAGTTGATTGTGTATGTTCCATAAACTCCCTCCTAATCGTACCGAATTCTCGGATCAACCACGGCATAACAGATATCAGCTAGAAGATTTCCGACTAAAATGGTTACCGAGAGAATAAGATTTATTCCCATGATGACAGGATAGTCCCGATTAATGATTGAATCTAGAAACAATGTACCAAGACCAGGATAATTAAATACAGCTTCAGTAATAACTGCTCCGCTTAATAGCATGCCAAATTCAAATCCGAGCAGGGTAATCACAGGGATAAGGGCATTACGGAGCGTATGCTTGTACAATACACTTTTATTTCCCATTCCTTTAGCTTTTACTGCTCGAATAAAATGGCTCGTCATCACATCCATCATTTCACTTCGTATGTACCTCATATAAACAGCCGTACTGGCTAATCCAAGCGTAGTACCAGGCAGAATTAAATGTCTTATTTTATCAAAAAAATAATCAAATCCTGACAATCCCGCCGTTGAGACAGAGCCCTGCGATGGAAACCACCCTAGTTGAAAAGCAAAAACATAGATAAGTAGGAGACCAGCAAAAAAATTAGGTATCGCAAGTCCTAAAAATGCAAATGCAGTAGCTCCATAGTCTAAAAGAGAATGTGGTTTTCTAGCCGAGTAGATACCGATAGGCAATGCAACAATTATAGTAAAAAGTAAAGAAAAGACAGATAAGTATAGAGTGTTATCTATCCTAGATAGAATCAGCCCTTCTACGGTGCGGCCATTATAGTTTATAGAGTTTCCTAATTCCCCTTTTGCCACAGAACCGAGCCAATGAAAGTATTGCACATAAAAGGGATCATTTATCCCTAAAGCTTCACGTCGTTGATCCAGCACTTCAGTATCCACCGATGGGTCTATACGTTCTCCTGTGAGCGGATCACCTGGGGCAATAAAAGCAAGCATGAACACAATAAATGAAACAGCAATCAACATAGGAATAAAAAGAAGGATCCTGCGTATAACATAGATATACATAATTTCTTTTCCTCCTCTTTGAGCACATAGATATGCTGTTTGTAATAGGCGTATGGCCACATTTCAGCCATACCCCCCCTTGTTTTAAATTATTGTTCCAACCACCATTCGTGGGAATTATCCACGATCGTGTGAGGTTTTTTTGTAATACCGTGTAAACTGCTGTTGTGAGCAAATACATTGTTTTCGGAATAAAGCGGGATTTCTGGAAGCTCTTCAGAAAATAACGCAGCCCATTCTGCGTACTTTTTTTCTCTAAACTCCAAATCGAAAGCTTCAGGTGCCTGTTTTGCTTCTTGAATAAGTTTATCGCTTTCTTCGTTATCCCAACGTAAATAATTATAAGCTGATTCGGATCCATGAAGAGGATCTGGATCCGGATCACCAGAAGCAAGCCCCCATCCTGCCAAATACATGTCCCAATCGGTATTGTTTTTTTCCAGCTCTACAAAGTGAGCAGACGCATCACGGGGGTGGCGCAGGTCAACCTTTAATCCTACACTTTCCAGGTTGTCTTTAATTATCGGAGCAGCATCTTCACGCACTTTGTTGCCCGTAGGATAATCAAGGTTTAATACAAACTCTTCTCCCTCCGGATTTTCACGGAATCCGTCATCGTTTGTGTCTTTATATCCTGCATTATCAAGAAGTTCATTTGCTTTGTCTTCACTGTATTCATATTGATGTACAGCCTCCGGATCATAAGCCCAGGATGCTTCAGGGAAAGGAGCATTCAAAACTTGACCGCTTCCATACAACAAACCTTCAATGATGCCTTCCCGATTAATGGCATGTGCGATAGCTTGGCGAAGTTCTTTATCCTGCACTTTTTCGTTTGGTTCCCATGTACTTTTATCTGTTACAGAATCATTTGGTCCACGGTGATGTCGAAAGCCAAGATATTGATACCCTAAGTCTTGCTGTTCAAACATTGTAATATGTTCCATTTGTTTTACTGTTTCTATGTCTGCTTTTGGCACACCGCCAGGATCTTTCACTAAGTCAAGCTCTCCATTTTCAAGCATACCAGTCATAATTTCTTGATCAATTACCTGCCACTGTATCCTATCAAGATACGGTTCTCCTTTCCAATACTCCTCATGTTTTTCTAAAATGTACTGCTCTCCATCCTGCATCTCGGTCAATTTAAATGGTCCTGTACCTATCACTTCACCAGCATCCGTGGAGGCAGGATGTTCAGCCATATCTTCGACTGCTATATCAGAGAAAACATGTTCAGGAATAATCGGAAAACTTGTGTTATACAGTGCAGTTACATTCGGTTCTTTAAATGTAAAGGTGACCGTATAATCATCTTCGGCTTGAACGCCTTCTAATTCATCAGCTTCGCCAGCTGCGTATTCTTCATATCCTACAAGCTTATTTACAAATTCTGTTCGTAATCCGCCCGAATTAATGTACTCGGGGTCTGCCATAGAGGTAAAAGTAAATACGACATCATCTGCGGTAAATTGTTCTCCATCATGCCAGGTTACGTCTTCTTCAAGAAAATAAGTAATTTCCGTCTGATCCTCATTAAACTTCCAATCATGAGCTAATTCTGGGGTGAATTCCAGGTTCTCGTCCTGAGCTACTAAAAAATCATGTGTAAAAGACAATATATTATTTTCATATGCATCTTCATAAAAAATTGGATTAAATTGTCCGCCTGGCGCTGAATACATAGCGGCTGTAATCGTTCCGCCTTGTTGGGGCTCCCCGGTTGGTTCTTCCACCGTTTCTTCTTTTATTTCTGTCGGATCTTCGCCTGCACCTGTCACTTCTTCTTCGATTGGTTCATCTTCCCTGCTGCAAGCTGCAAGGATAAATCCAAAGGAAATCAGTGCAATGAAAATTAACTGCAAACTTTGCTTTTTCATTTTATTCCCCCCTTAATCTTTTCATTAGAAGAACTTGGCTTTTTCTCCCTTTTTGACGTAAGATTTTCCTGTTTCATTGCTGAACGTTTTGGTCTTATTCTGTATATAGGTGACAGGCAACATAATGATCATTGCCCATATTTATTAATTCAGGCCGTTCTACTGTACAACGATTATGTGATTCCGGACATCTAGTATGAAAAGGACAGCCAGCAGGATGATTTGACGGGCTAGGCATATTTCCTTCAAGCTTTACCTTTTCTCGCTTTCTATCTACACCTGGGACACTTGCAATAAGTGCTTTTGTATAAGGATGAAGCGGCTCTTTGTACAATGAATGCTTAGGAGCAACCTCTGCAATTCTGCCTAAATACATGACTGCTATCCTGTCACACATGTGTTTTACAACACTTAGATCATGAGAAATAAATAAATATGTAAGGTTAAACTTTATTTGCAAATCACTCATTAAATGAAGAACTTGCGACTGTACAGAAACATCTAGTAGTGAGACAGGTTCATCTCCAATAACTAATGAAGGGCGAGAGGAGAGGGCACGGGCAATTCCAATTCTCTGGAGCTGTCCTCCGGAAAACTCATGCGGGTATTTAAACCGAGTTTCTTCATCTAGCCCTACAGTGTGCAGAAGCTCAATGATCCGGTTTTGTCGTTCCTTTTTTGTCAATCTATCATGCAGAATGAGCGGCTCTTCAATTAAATCTCCTACGCTCATTCTAGGATTGAGTGAACTATATGGATCTTGAAATATCATTTGCATGTTCTTTCGATAAGGACGGATTTTTCGTTGAGAATAGCTTGTAATATCCTTGCCATTAAAAATTATTTTGCCTTCCGTAGGATCAAGCAGTTTTAAAATTAAGTGACCAAGTGTTGACTTTCCAGATCCTGACTCTCCAACGAGACCAAGCGTTTCACCTTGATAAATGCTTAAAGTTACGTTTTCTACTGCCTTTACGTGCCCAATTGTTCTTTTTAAAATGCCGCCTTTCACAGGAAAATATTTTTTGAGATTTTTTACCTCTACTAATTTTTCTTTTGTCTCTGATGGTGTAAGAGAATTAGTTTGTGTTTCGCTGTTCATGATTGTCACGGGGCTTAGTCTCCTCCCCTCTATACAGAATACACCGAACCTCATGATCATTGTTAGTTTCAATTAGTTCTGGTACTGTTTTTGTACAAGCTTCTATAGCATGCTTACACCTTGGTGCAAATCGGCACCCTTCCGGAAAAGCATGGGAAGGCGGTACCGTTCCTTGAATAGATTCTAGTCTTTTTTTTTCATCTTCTATCCTAGGTATACTTGCTAAAAGTCCAATCGTGTAAGGATGCTTTGGATTACAGAACAACTCTTTCACTGAAGCTTTTTCTACGATTTGGCCGCCATACATCACCATGACTTTATCTGCCGCTTCGGAAACGACTCCAAGATCGTGGGTAATCATAAGAACGGCCGAATTTGTTTGATCCTTCAGGTCTTTCATCAAATCAAGAATTTGGGATTGAATGGTAACATCTAGAGCAGTTGTCGGTTCATCTGCAATAATCAGTTTTGGATCACAAGACATAGCGATAGCAATGACTACCCTTTGTACCATTCCTCCTGATAATTGATGGGGATACATATTTACTATTTGGGCTGCATCGGGCAGACCTGCCATTACTAATAAATCGACAGCTTTATTGTATGCTTCTTTTTTCTTCATTTTTTTATGTTTTCTTAACGGTTCAGCTATTTGCATACCTACTGTAAACACAGGATTCAAAGAAGAATGAGGGTCTTGAAATATCATTCCAATCTCGTTCCCTCGCACTTTTTCCATTTGCTTATCGGAAAGCTTAAGTAAATCTTTTCCCTCAAGCTTAATGGAGCCTTCTATAATTTTGCCAGACGGTTCTGGAATAAGTCGTATAATCGACATAGAAGTCATACTTTTTCCACTTCCTGATTCTCCGACTAAGGCTGTTGTTTCTCCTTTATGTATGACAAAGTCCACTCCATCGACCGCTTTCGCTTGTTTCTTGTTTTCAAATGTAATATATGTTTTTAATCCATTCACTTCAAGCCGTGGCTCATTGCTCATATACACACCCCGCATATTTATCGTTTCCTGTTTTCGCACACTTTTCTAGGGGAGTATATACGAAAACGAATCTTTGTACTGTTTTAATTCAACATTTACATCCGCATTTAAAATCCCGTCAATCTGCGATAGTTCCGTATTGACAAATTTGACTAAATCCTCATTATTTCGGAAGTAAGCTTGTATAATTAAATCATGTTTTCCTGAAAAAGCACCAATAAATCGAACTTCTGAATAGGAATTCAGGTATTCAGCTATATCTTCTTGCTTTCCTAGTTTTGTCGATAAGCCTATAATCGCTTGAACTTTCAGTCCAACTTTGTTTGGATTTGTATGGATAATAAATTCAAACACATTGTTTTTCAACATTTTATTTATACGTGAGCGCACAGTCCCTTCACTAACGTCAAGAAAACGAGCTATTTCACTATAAGAACGTTTCCCATTTTCTTGAAGGTAACCTAGAATTAAGAGATCAGTTTGGTCTAAAGTTTTCATATACCTCACTTCATTTCCTTACTATTTTAAAAGAATCTCTTTTCGTTCTTTACGAAAACAATAAATACTTAATCTGTTTGTTAATAAATTCGTACATTACCTGCAATCAAAGTTATTATAAGTAATTATAATAAATATTGCAATACAGTTTTCAGTTTTTTTCGAATCTTTATTTTATATACTTTATATTTTGCCATTGAATTCTATCATTTCAACCTATTACACAAAATCGGGTGCCCTTGAAGTTTATAAATACTTTACGTACAGGAAAAATAAAAAGAAGGCTGTTATACACACCCGCCTTCTTTTTCGTTCGTTTTATTGCTTTTTGATAAATTCTTTGCCGCCCATATATGATCGCAAAACTTGAGGAATTTTTATACTGCCATCTTCTTGCTGATAATTTTCCATAATAGCTGCAACTGTTCTTCCAATGGCAAGACCAGAACCGTTCAATGTATGGACAAATTCTGTTTTAGACTTTTGATCTCGTTTAAAACGTATATTAGCACGACGCGCTTGAAAGTCTTCAAAATTACTGCAAGAAGAAATTTCTTTAAAGTCTTCATAGCTTGGAAGCCACACTTCGATATCATACTTTTTAGCTGCAGTAAAACCAAGATCTCCGCTGCACATATTCATAACACGGTATGGAAGTTCTAGAAGCTGAAGAACTTTTTCTGCATGGCCTGTTAATGTTTCTAATTCTTCATACGAATCTTCTGGTTTTACGAAACGAACAAGCTCCACTTTATTGAATTGATGTTGACGAATTAAACCACGCGTATCTCTTCCTGCAGAACCTGCTTCGGAGCGAAAACAAGCGCTGTAAGCAGCGTATGCAATCGGTAAATCATCTGCTTGTAAAATTTCATCACGATACAAATTTGTTACTGGCACTTCCGCTGTAGGTATTAAAAAGTAATCTTCTTCTTTAATCTGAAATGCATCTTCTTCAAATTTTGGAAGCTGCCCCGTACCTGTCATACTATCACGATTAACCAAGTAAGGAGGGAGCAATTCTTCATATTCGTGCTCTTCCTCATGTAAGTCCATCATAAAGTTAATTAATCCACGTTCTAATTTTGCTCCAGCGCCCTTATAAAACACAAATCTGCTTCCTGTTACTTTAGAAGCTCTTTCAAAATCCATCATTTGCAATTCATCTGCAAGTTCCCAATGGGCTTTCGCTTCAAACGGGAAGGAAGGGACTTTACCCCATTGTCGAATTTCTTCATTATCTGTCTCATCTTCCCCGTATGGAACACTTTCATGAGGAACATTTGGAACACGAAGCATGAGATGGTTCAGCATTTCTTCAACTTGCTTTAATTCTTCATCTAATGCTTTAATATCAGCTGAAACTTTTTTTGTTTCCTTTATCAAATGATCAGCGTCTTTCTTTTCTCTTTTTAGCTGAGCTACTTGCTGTGAAACTGTATTTCTCCGCTGTTTTAACTCTTCTGTTTTTTGGATAAGCGTTCTTCGTTTTTCATCTAGTTCTTGAAATTTATCAATTTCACTAATATTTTCTCCCCGTTTATCCAGCTTTTGTTTTACCTCGTTAAAGTTATTACGAAGTCTTTTAACATCAAGCATAGGAAGTTCCTCCTTTTATCTATAGTTGCATTAAAAAACTCGGCTTACTGCCAAGTCCAAATGGCGGAAGCAGTAGTTTTGCTTATACCTTGATCCTTTAACAAAGTTAAACTTTCCTAAGGTATAAAAAAAACCCGTCCCTTTTCTTGCAGGGACGGGAATTACCCGCGTTACCACCCAATTTGCAAAGAAAAATCTCTGCCTCTTTGGATCCTGTAACGCGGATGAAACGGAGAGAACTACTTATTTTCACTCTCTCGCTCAGAGCAGGATTCATTACATTCTGCAGCCGGTTCGCACCAACCACCGGCTCTCTGGGTGTCAGAAATGCAATTACTATTGCCCCTCAACGCTTTTTATGTCAATGCCATTGAATCAGCAGCTGCTTCTTTTGATTCTCTTACCATTTGTACAAAGTATTGATGAAATCGTGCGTCCTCTGTTAATTCAGGATGAAACGAACAAGCCAATAAATGATTCTGTCTGGCAGCAACAATTTCTCCTTCAAACTCGGAAAGAATTTCTACTTCTTTTCCTACTCCGGTAATAAGTGGAGCACGAATAAATACTGCTTCGACATCTACCCCTACATCTTTGACAGAAATCTTTGTTTCAAAACTTTCCCGCTGCCGGCCAAAAGCATTTCTTTGCACTTCCATATCCATTAATTGAAGGTGGCTTTGTGTTTCATCTTTAATATCTTCAGCCATTAAAATTAAACCTGCACAAGTACCAAAAATCGGTTTTCCCGCTTCGGAAAACTGTCGAAGCGGTTCAAAAAAACCATATTTATCAACTAAACGGCGCATAGTTGTACTCTCTCCGCCGGGAAATACTAAACCATCAAGTTTTTCCAGCTCTTCCACACGTTTTACTATCTTCACTTCCACATCAGGTGCATGTAAACAGTTAACATGTTCACGAACAGCACCCTGTAACGCGAGTACTCCTATTTTTAACATGGTTAACCCTCCTTCATGTTAAATTTGTTTATTGAGGGCGGATTTACCAGCCGCGGTCCTGCATACGTTCGGAAGGCTCAAGATTAGAAATCTCCATTCCTTTCATTGCCGTTCCAAGACCTTTAGACAGACGTCCGATCAATTCATAATCTTCATAATGAGTTGTTGCTTCTACGATAGCTCGTGCAAATTTATCAGGCTGGTCTGATTTAAAAATACCGGAGCCAACAAATACACCGTCTGCTCCTAACTGCATCATCAACGCAGCATCTGACGGAGTAGCCACACCGCCAGCTGCAAAGTTTACAACAGGCAGCCTTCCGTTTTCTTTAATTTCCAAAAGCAATTCATAAGGAGCTCCCAAGTTTTTCGCTTCTGTCATTAATTCATCCTTTGATAAACCAGTAACTTTTTTCACTTGAGACTGCACCATTCTCATATGGCGTACAGCTTCTACAATGTTTCCTGTCCCTGGCTCGCCTTTTGTTCTAAGCATGGAAGCACCTTCCCCGACACGTCGAAGAGCTTCGCCTAAATCACGGGCACCGCACACGAAAGGTACAGTATATTCGCTTTTATCTAGATGATATACCTCATCGGCGGGAGTTAATACTTCACTTTCATCAATATAATCTGCCCCAAGAGCTTCTAAAACTCTCGCCTCAACAATATGACCAATGCGTGCCTTAGCCATTACTGGAATAGATACAGCACTCATCACTTCTTCTACGATTGTAGGATCAGCCATACGAGCTACTCCTCCAGCAGCACGAATATCTGCTGGTACCCGCTCTAAAGCCATAACCGCTACAGCTCCAGCTTCTTCTGCAATTTTTGCTTGTTCAGCGTTTACAACGTCCATGATGACGCCGCCTTTTTGCATTTCTGCCATTCCACGTTTAACTCTATCTGTACCTCTATCTGCCATCTTTCATTCCTCCCGCATAATCGAAAAATATATTTATTTAGTATTGTTTACCAATAAATCACAAGCATACAGATTCGATTTTATTATGATAATTATTGTAACACTACCTTTTCAGAGAATAAAGTACTATCCTCTTCTTTCCGGTTTTTGCTGTTATTCTGTCACCCAATCTTTATTATTAAAATAAACCTCTGACAAAACTGGCTGCATTACTCCACACACTTCCAAAAAAACTGCCAATACCGCGAAAGGTCAATGCTATCCATCCTGCTTTTTCAACATCTTCTTCAGCGACTAATGGTACTTGGTTGTTGTCTGCCATGTTATCTTTCAAGTAATTATTTCCTTCTTCCTCCACCGTAACAGTGCCAATAACTGTCCCAGACTCAATGGGTGCTTCTAACTGCCCCTCTTCATTGAGTAATTCTTCATCTAATGACACTACAGTATTCACGTTTTCTGTTTCTCCCTCTTCAACTAAAACAGACAAAGATTCACCTGCAGACACGGTAACTTCATCTTCTTTTCCTTTTGTAACAGGAACTGTTTCTTGTTCTTCAAACTGGTCTCCTTCTGCCACAACCTCTTCAAACGTGAAATCATCAAAACCATAATCAAGTAATTTAGCCGTTTCTTCAAAACGTGCTTCTCTTGATTCGGTTCGCATCACTACAGATATAAAGCGAAGTCCATTTCTTTCAGCCGTTCCAGTAAAAGCGTTACCAGCCAGGTCAGTAAAACCAGTTTTTAACCCGTCTACACCTTCGTATGGCATCGGCCCCTCTGGAAGCATCCAATTCCAATTTTGCATTTCTATGTAATCTTCTGTACCTTCTTTAAATGTTTTTTCCACAATACTTACCGTGTCCAGCACTTCTGGGTAATCATTTAATAAATGGTACGTAAGGATGGCGGTAGCTCTTGCAGACAGCATATTTTCAGCATCAGCTTCTGTCCCGTCTGGATGAGCTCCGTTCATTGATCTATTATTAAGTCCAGTTGAATTAACGAACTCATATTCTTCTAAATCTAATTCTTCTGCTTTTTCATTCATCGTATTTACAAAATTGCTTTCTGAACCGGCAATGTGTTCAGCTAAAGCTACCGTAGCCCCATTCGCAGAATAAATGGCCATTGCTTCATATAACTCTTGGACTGTATATGTTTCATCCTGCCGCAAAGGAACGTTAGAAAGTGCCGTATCCAGTGACAGCTGCCGTACTTTATCGCTGATGTCAACTTCTTCATCCCAAGAAATTTCTCCATTATTAACCGCTTCATGTACTAAATACTCTGACATAATTTTAGTCATACTCGCTGGCGGCAAAACCAAATCTATATCGTTTTGATAAACAATTTTTCCAGTTTCTGCTTCTACTAAAATAGCTGAATCTGCTTCTAATTCAGGCTCTGCAGCTGAAACTGTATGCCCTGAATCAAATAGAATACTTATACATACAGAAAAAATAACACTTTTTTTTATCCAATTCATTCTTTTCAAAATCTTGCACCCCCACGGTCTTCTTGCACAAACGATATTTTATCATAGGTAAAAGTAAAAAAATAGATAGACATGAGACCTATTTCCTGCTTACGCCAATATTTCCCGGGAAAAGAAAAAAACTGCCTCAAAAGAAGATATTTCTGAGGAGTTTTCTCTCTTTAAGAAAGACAACAATTTCGTTATTCAGAAATATCTTTTTGAGGCAGCAACTAATTATAGGCAGGTCTTATAAGTTATAGTTAGGAGCTTCCTTAGTTATTTGAACATCGTGGGGGTGACTTTCCCTTAAACCAGCATTGGTAATGCGGGTAAAACGAGCATTCTCTCTGAGATCATTTAGGGTTTCAGTTCCGCAGTAACCCATACCCGCGCGGATACCTCCAATTAATTGGTGCAAGGTATCAGACAATGGCCCTTTATAAGGGATTCTCCCTTCAATACCTTCAGGCACTAATTTTTGATTATTCTCTTGGAAATAGCGATCTTTGCTCCCTTGTTCCATCGCTCCCATAGAACCCATGCCGCGATACACTTTAAACTGTCTGCCTTGATAAATTTCTGTTTCCCCCGGGCTTTCCGTTACACCAGCCAGTATACTGCCAAGCATCACTGCATGGCCTCCCGCTGCCAATGCTTTAACAATATCTCCAGAGTATTTAATACCGCCGTCCGCGATGATTGGCGTATCATATTTACTCGCTTCACGAGCGCAATCATACACAGCAGTGATCTGCGGCACTCCTACGCCTGCTACAACACGTGTAGTACAAATGGAACCAGGACCGATTCCAACTTTCACCACATCAACACCTGCTTCAATAAGGTCTTGCGTTCCTTCTGCAGTGGCTACGTTTCCTGCAATAATGGTTAAGCTGGGATATGCTTCTCTAATTTCTTTCACTTTATTTAAAACGCCTTGCGAATGACCGTGTGCTGTATCAATGACAATAACATCAACTTCTGCGGTAACTAGAGCTTCCACACGCTTTAACGCGTCATTCGTTACACCGACAGCTGCCCCTGCTAATAAACGGCCTTGGTCATCTTTTGCGGAATGAGGAAATTCAATAACTTTTTCAATATCTTTAATAGTAATAAGACCTTTTAACGTTTGGTCTTTTTCTACAAGAGGAAGTTTCTCTATTTTGTGTTCCTGAAGAATTTTTTCTGCTTCCTCTAAAGTGGTGCCAACAGGTGCTGTGACAAGATTGGAACTTGTCATGACATCTTCTATTTTAATGGAATAATCTTCAATAAAACGCAAGTCTCGATTTGTCAAAATACCAACTAGTTTTTGATCTTCATTGACAATAGGTACCCCTGAAATACGGTATTTACCCATTAAATGTTCTGCATCAAATACTTGCCGTTCTGGTGTTAAAAAGAAAGGATCTGTAATTACACCGCTTTCCGAACGTTTTACCTGATCTACCATCTCAGCTTGCTCTTCAATAGACATATTTTTATGAATAATACCCAATCCACCTTCTCGAGCAATCGCGATAGCTAATGAAGCTTCTGTAACGGTATCCATCCCGGCACTAATAATAGGGATATTCAAATTTAATTTCTCAGAAAGAGAGGTTTTCACTGATACGTCACGCGGGTGAATATCTGAACGGTCCGGAACCAACAGTACATCATCAAACGTCAAGCCTTCTTTAGTAAACTTGTCTTCTCTCACAGTTATTTCATCCTTTCTTTTATGTTTTCTTAGACAGAATAGGTGTACGTGACTAAGCGCTTTTTTCTAGAAAACCACCCGTCATAAATAACTCATCTGTTGTTCAAACTAAAATAAATGATAACTATTTAAGATTTTTAATTTAAACAATTAGTGTGTCTTTATTCCTGATATTTTCTAATATCTTATCATTTTTTTTGGGATGGCACGAGTAAAAGAAATAAGTTTAAACATTCCGAAAAATTAACTGAAGGGAATATGATGAGATTCAAAAATGCTTATTAAGGAACATAACAATTATCATAACAGTAATGAAAACGCAACCAACAATCCTTTGAATGTTGTAATACAAAAATACTTGGGAAGGAGAGACTTGCCAATAAAAGGAGGATTTAAAACAACCATGCATACAGATTTTTTTTCTTATTACTCTCCTTTCGAATCACAAGAAGTACTGCGCCGCTGGCTATTACATAGCTATCAGCTTCGGCCTGCTTTTAAAGAGGAAGCCTATACTTGGAGTTACCAAAATACCTCTGTTTTTCATTATGAATGGCTGATTGGAAGAAATTATTGGATGGAAGGTATCAATTCTTCTTTATTGATAAAACCTCTTCTTCTTTTTTATGGACTTACTCACCTGTTAAAAGGCCTTGTTTTAATAGAAGATCCTTGTTACCCTGCATCTGTTGAAGTATTAGCGCATGGAGTTACGGCAAGAAAAAGAAAAAGGAAAGGGTATACCTTTATGGATGATGAAATCAAAATTCAAAAAAGAGGGTTTTTCCCTCATTTTTCAAATTATCTGTTTCACGTGGAACATTCACCAGGAGAAAAATGGAAAATGAAGGAATTGCTTTTGCTCATTGAAGGTATGGCCTCCCTCTATTTTAAAGTGAGGGGAACAGAGGA
Source organism: Alteribacillus bidgolensis (assembly GCF_002886255.1). Taxonomy (NCBI): domain Bacteria; kingdom Bacillati; phylum Bacillota; class Bacilli; order Caryophanales; family Bacillaceae; genus Alteribacillus; species Alteribacillus bidgolensis. Next base: position 3,253,274 of record NZ_KZ614149.1, on the reverse strand, counting down.
TTTGTATGAAGTGTATGTACAAGATTCATTTTTCACTATACAAACAAGCAAACAAATTCAAAGAGAAGATGTTGAATCCTTTTCTAAAGCGCTTGAAAACATAAACATACCCACCGAACACGTCACTAACGTAAGTGATTCATCTATTACTTTTAAAGTGAAATCAATCAATAATGATCAAAAATCTCTTCTTTTAAAGCACAATGATCAATTCTACCTGCCACCGTCATTTCCATCTAAATACTGCTATCTACCTGAGTTATGTATACATTACTTACTGTTATATAACTTAAGCATGATTTGCAGGTATGAAGGAGAATGGTGGGGAGAGGTGATTTCACAGCAGTTTTCAGAGGATTTCCCCATGATTAAAACATATTTAACCATTGCTGGTGAAAAAGTTCCTTCTCTTTTTAAATCTTTCTTTGTTTAAAAAAAAGTACATCTTTCTTGTCGTGTTAGAAAGATATTTTAACTTCATTTGTGTTAAATACTGTCGTTTTGCTTAACCAATAACTTTTATTAAAAACGTAAAAAACCCTCGGCTATGAGCCGAAGGTTGTTCTTATTCGTTAGAATTACTGGTTTCATCTGTAGAAGAAGTAGTCGATTCTTCTTCTGTTTGATTTTTTAATGTTTCTTGACTGTTTGTTTCGCTTGGTTCGGTTGGTTCTTCTTCGGGAGTTTCAACTGGTGCCACGGTAGAGACTTCTTCGCCATCAGCAAGACGGATTAATTTTACTCCTTGGGCATAACGGCCAAGTCGAGAAATTTCTTGGGTTTCCATACGTATTAAAACACCATGAATAGTCATAACCATAATATCATGATCTTCTGATATACATCTCATGGAAACAAGATCACCGTTACGTTCTGTCAAATTACATGCTTTAAGACCTTTTCCGCCACGATTTTGTATCTTAAATTCATCGATCGGAGTTCGTTTTCCATACCCTTTGTTTGTAACCATTAATACGTCTTTATCTTCAGAAGAAATATCCATGCCAACTACTTCATCATCTTGAACTAAGGAAATAGCTTTAACACCAGTCGCCGTACGCCCCATGAACCTTACGTCTTTTTCATTAAAATGGATAGCCATACCGAGTTTTGTCCCGATAATGAGGTTTTCATTCCCCCTTGTCAAACGGACACCGTGAAGTTCATCGTTCTCTCTGACATTGATTGCAAATAAACCGCCTTTGCGGATGTTCGAAAAAGCAGACAGTGCCGTCCGTTTAGCGATCCCTTTTTTGGTTAAGAAAAATAGATATGCTTCATCTGAGTACTCTTCAACCGGAATCACTGTACTAATTTCTTCATCTTTATCTATTTGTAAGAGATTAATAATCGGAATCCCTTTAGCTGTTCGTTTTAATTCAGGAATTTCATAACCTTTCAACCGATACACTTTCCCCTTATTAGTGAAAAAGAGAATCGTTTGATGAGAACTTGTTGTAAATAAATGTTCGACAAAATCATCGTCGTTTGTTCCCATCCCTTGGATACCGCGGCCGCCGCGTCTTTGACTGCGATACGTATCAATAGGCATACGTTTTAAATAACCATAATGAGAAATTGTAATAACAACATTTTGACGAGGAATTAAGTCCTCATCTTCAATTTGGTTTTCCCCTGCGGTAATGACAGTTCTGCGTTCGTCATTGAACCTTTCTCTTAAGTCAGCTATTTCATCTCGAATAATTTCGAGCACACGTTCTTCACTTGCTAAAATAGCTTTTAATTCTTTAATTTTTTCCAAAAGATCTTTGTATTCTTGTTCAATTTTATCTCTCTCTAAACCTGTCAAACGCTGCAGACGCATGTCTAAAATAGCCTGGGCCTGATCGTGACTGAGAGAAAATTTCTCCATTAATCCGTTTCGTGCAATGTCTGTCGTTTCCGAGCTGCGGATTAGTTCAATTACTTCATCCAAGTGATCTAAAGCTACTCGCAAACCTTCTAAAATATGGGCTCTTGCTTCTGCTTTTCTTAATTCAAAAGCAGTACGGCGCTTAATTACCTCTTTTTGGTGTTCAAGATAGTAACTCAAACACTCTTTTAGGTTCAATACTTGCGGACGGCCGTCTACTAATGCAAGCATATTAATTCCGAAGCTTGTTTGAAGGGCCGTTTGCTTATACAAATTATTCAACAATACATTTGCATTGGCGTCTTTTCGGACTTCAATAACGATCCGCATTCCATTTCTGTCCGATTCATCACGCAAATCCGTGATACCTTCAATTTTTTTATCTCTTACTAGTTCAGCAATTTTTTCTATTAATCGCGCTTTATTGACTTGGTACGGTAATTCATCCACAATAATCGATTGCTTACCGCTCTTTTGTTCGTCAATATAAGCGTTTGCTCGAATAATAATCGAGCCTCTGCCTGTTTGGTACGCCTTTTTAATACCAGAGCGTCCAAGAATGGAAGCACCGGTTGGAAAATCAGGTCCAGGTATATATTCCATTAATTCAGGTACAGTAATATCAGGATTTTTACTGAGTGCCAGCACTCCATCAATAACTTCACCAAGCTGGTGCGGGGGAATATTAGTAGCCATCCCAACAGCAATCCCTGCTGCACCATTAACAAGTAAATTTGGAAACCTGGCTGGAAGGACAATCGGTTCTTTTTCATTTCCGTCATAGTTGTCTTGATAGTCAATCGTATCTTTATTAATGTCACGTACCATTTCCATGGAAATTTTGGCCAATTTCGCTTCAGTATAACGCATTGCTGCAGCTGCATCACCATCAACTGAACCAAAATTTCCGTGACCATCCACTAACATGTTACGATAACTAAAATCTTGTGCCATTCTGACCATCGTTTCATACACGGCAGAATCACCATGCGGGTGATACTTACCAATCACGTCACCGACGATACGAGCAGATTTTCGGTATGGCTTATCCGGTGTCATACCTAGTTCATTCATCGCATATAATATGCGGCGGTGGACGGGTTTAAGGCCATCTCTTACATCCGGAAGTGCACGGCTGACAATAACACTCATAGCATAGTCTAAAAAAGATGTCCGCATTTCCTGGCCAATATTTATTTCTGTTACTCTTGATTCGTTCTCTGCCATTCCTGCAACCTCCCAAAATTTTGGAGCTGTGATAAGAAAAGCGCACGCGCCCTTGTCAGCCTCGACAGGTAAATGTTCTCCAGGCAATAAAGGCGCTCTTTGCCTTTAATGACTGGAGGTTATTTAACCCCGAGAGGCTGGGCGCTGAAGCTAGACATCAAAGCGCAAAATTTTATACTTTCTTATCTGATTAGAAAAGCGCAAGCGCCCTAAAAATAACATTCGATGCTGATCATTAACCGTACGCTTTTCGGCCTCTAAACGACCGGGGGCTCGCGCTGTAATCTACATTTCAATACTTCTTAAGCAAAGGACAAGCGCCCTGAATGGCTATTACAGGCGCCTGCTTGCTTAAACATCTAAATTCTTTACGTAGTGAGCATTCTCTTGAATAAAATCTCTTCGTGGTTCTACACGGTCTCCCATTAACGTTTCAAAGATCTCATCAGCTTTCATCGCATCTTCAAGTGTCACCTGCAGGACAGATCGTGTCTCCGGGTTCATCGTTGTTTCCCAAAGCTGCGAAGGGTTCATTTCTCCAAGCCCTTTATATCGCTGGTAGCCGGGTTTTGGCTGAGAAGGAAGTTCTGCGAGAACCTTTTCTAGATCCTTTTCTACATACGCATAACGCACCGACTTGCCTTGCTGAATTTTATATAAAGGAGGCTGGGCAATATAAATATATCCTTTTTCGATCAATGGACGCATATACCGATAGAAGAAGGTTAAAATCAATGTGCGGATATGAGCCCCGTCCACATCTGCATCGGTCATAATAATAATTTTATGGTACCTTGCTTTAGCTATATCAAATTCATCTCCAATACCCGATCCTAAAGCGGTAATGATGGAACGAATTTCGTTGTTAGCGAGAATCTTATCCAACCTTGCTTTTTCGACGTTGATAATTTTTCCTCTAAGCGGCAGTATAGCTTGGAAGTGCCGGTCTCTTCCCTGTTTAGCAGATCCTCCAGCAGAATCTCCCTCCACAATATATATTTCACTAATAGAAGCATCTCTTGAAGAACAATCAGCTAGCTTCCCTGGCAGCGAACTGACTTCTAATGCATTTTTCCGGCGAGTAAGTTCTCTTGCTTTTTTTGCCGCTTCTCTTGCTCGTGAAGCCATAAGACCTTTTTCAACAATATTTTTAGCCGTATCAGGGTTTTCTGCTAAAAACCTTGAAAAGTTTTCACTGAATAAAGAGTCTGTTATTGTTCTTGCTTCACTATTTCCAAGTTTCGTTTTAGTCTGACCCTCAAATTGCGGATCCGGAATTTTCACAGAAATAATAGCGGTTAATCCTTCACGCACGTCATCCCCAACTAAATTAGGATCATTTTCTTTGAATAAATTATGCTTTCTAGCGTAATCATTAATAGCACGTGTTAATCCGGTCTTGAAACCAGATTCATGGGTTCCGCCTTCATGCGTATTAATATTATTAGCAAAGGAGTATATATTGCTCGTATAACTGGAATTGTACTGCACCGCTATTTCTACTTGAATTTCGTCTTTTTCACTTTCAATAAATATCGGCGGCTCGTGAAGAGCTTCTTTTTGACGATTCAAATACTCAACAAAAGAAGCAATACCGCCTTCGTAATAATATTTGACTGGCTCTACTTCTTCATCACGTTTATCTTCAAATACGATGTGTAATCCCTTATTTAAGAAAGCAAGTTCTCTTAGACGAGTGGCAAGTGTATCGTAATCAAATTCACCTGTTTCCTTAAAAATCTCGGTGTCTGGTTTGAAATGAATCTTTGTTCCGTGTTTCTCTGTTTTTCCGATAACCTGGAGATCTTGTTGAGGTACTCCTCGTTTAAAATTCTGATAGTATACTTCTCCATCCCTATGCACTTCTACTTCTAACATTTGTGATAGAGCGTTTACTACAGAAGCCCCTACACCATGAAGACCACCGGAAACTTTATAACCTCCGCCGCCAAATTTACCGCCAGCATGTAATACGGTCATTATAACCTCTAAAGCTGGTCTTCCCATTTTCTCATGCATACCGACAGGGATACCGCGGCCATTATCTTGAACCGTAATGCTGTTATCTTTTTCAACCGTTATATAAATATGATCGCAATAACCGCCCATGGCCTCGTCAATGCTATTGTCTACGATTTCCCAAACCAAGTGATGAAGGCCCCGTCCGCTTGTTGAACCGATATACATTCCCGGTCTCTTGCGCACTGCTTCTAAACCTTCAAGTACTTGGATTTGGCTTTCATCGTATGAATGCTGTTCTATTGACAATTCTATTCACCTTCACTTCCATACATGTTCGTTTGAACATAAACAAAACTATTAGGCAAACTGACGTTTCGCCGAGTCATCAGGCGAAAGTAGTTTGTCTTGTATTTTTTACAGATTATATTTAATAATTTCCTATCAGTATTGGAAAGACTTAGACATTTCGCCGAATCTGCATTTTAAAAGTACAGGTACCTTGGCCAATCCATAGATGCTGTCTTTCTAGAATAAAGTACAAGTAAAGACTAAGGCTTCCAACATACAGGGACGTACTAATGCCGCCGTTGCGACAGGACGTGGCGTTTTTAGCGGTTTCCTTTAACATAGCGGCAAGCAAAGTTTTTCTAAAAGAGCAGAAACCAAGATTTCATTTTCTTCATTCATAATATCTTAAAGCATGTTAAGACTGAGAACTTTCCCCAACATCTTCACTATAATCGTCAAACTCTGAAACCACTTGAGCACGACGTCTTAATGTTAAAGAAGAAATGGGAGATAAATATACTCTGTCGATCGTCACAACTACGGACTTTGTAAGCTCTTTTGAAATTTCTATTACATCCCGGTTTTTATGCGAAGATAGAAATTGTTTCGTGATACTTGAAGAGTCATGTGTATCTTGATCTAGAATAGCTACGACGTCTTTAGACCGTATAACCGTATCTCCGCCTAAATGAATAAACATCGATTCCACCTCATTTCATTATTTCATTTGTTTCACTGTTCCTGCCTCTGCATAAAATGTGGAGGCTTGTTTTAATGTTTCGTGTTCTATTCCATCTACGCTGGTCGTAGTTACAAATGTTTGGACTTTCCCTTGTATAGTGTTTAACAAATGAGACTGTCTATAATGATCTAATTCAGAAAGTACGTCATCCAATAATAAAATCGGGTATTCCCCGATGTTATCGTTTATTAATTCGATCTCTGCAAGTTTCAAAGATAGCGCTGCTGTTCGCTGTTGTCCTTGAGAACCAAAAGTCTGCACTTCTTTATTGTTAATCAAAAGTGATAATTCGTCTCTATGAGGCCCGCTCAATGTCATTCCTCGACGAATTTCATTTTGTTTATCCTCTTTTAATTTATATTTAACTCTCTCTTCTATCTTCGACAAATCCATGTCTTCTGATACCTGTGCAGCAGGAACATACGTGAGAATGAGGTTTTCTTTTTCCCTTGTAATTTGTGAATGGATATCTTTAGCCCATGTTTGGAGCATTTCCAGAAAAGAGAATCTTTTTTTTATCACTTTAGCTGCAGCTTGAGACAGTTGATCTGTCAAAACATCGAGCATAACTTCCTGTTCTTGGTCCGGAACAGGAAACATACTTTTAAGCAGCTGATTTCTTTGTTTTAAGATACGCTGGTAAATGGTAAGGTCATGAAGGTATACAGTGCTAATCTGACCTAATTCCATGTCAATAAAGCGGCGCCGCATACGCGGTCCGCCTTTCACAAGACTTAGATCCTCAGGAGCAAACATTACCACGTTACAAGAACCAACAAATTCGCTCAATTTTCTTTGTTCCAGTTCGTTAACCTTTGTTTTTTTCCCTCTAGAAGAAACAATGACTTCTAAGGATAGAGAACTATTTTTACGGGAAATATCTGCTTCTAAACGAGCAAAATCTTCATTCCACTGTATTAATTCTTTATCTTTGGACGTTCGATGTGATTTAGCAAAAGCAAGCACATAGATAGCTTCCATTAGATTTGTTTTGCCTTGAGCATTTTCTCCAAGAATGACATTTACTTTGTTCTCTGCATTTAGTTCAATATGACTGTAATTGCGAAATTGTTTAAGGTAGAGTGAATTAATATGCAAGAAAATCCCTCTTACTTTTGAGTGGAAGAAACCACGAAAGTGCCGGCTCCTTCAACTTTGATTTCATCACCGCTGTATAGCTTTTTTCCTCGCCGTTGTTCCACTTCTTGATTTACAAGGACTTCATACTCTGACAAAAACCATTTCGCCATACCGCCAGTATCAATAACACCTGCTTCTTTTAGAAACTGTCCTAATGTAATATACTCCGTTTCTATCTCAATTGATTGACTCATGTTATCCCTCCTGTGCTTGCTTACTACATCGACGCTCATTTCCGTTCCTCATTTTAAAAATAAATAATACCATTCGAACGACACATGAATACATTATATATTTTACTAAAATATAAGCCTAACGCCAATAGGAACAAAGAAGAAAACGTGAAGTACCATCAAATTCCTGTTAAGAAGAGTAAGAAAGTCCCCAGGAATTCCCAGGGACTGCTTAGGTTTAATAGGTGCGGACGGGTGAAAACAAGTGAAGCATTTGGTCGTGATCTGTCGGACGAAGAATAAACGGACTCATAGCACCGGTGAACATAATGTGAACCATTTCGCTGTCGATAACTTTTAATGCGTCTATAATGTTTTTACCGTTAAAAGATATACGTAATTCTTCACCTTCTAGACTGCGGCAATTTATTTTTTCGGTTACTTTTCCTACCTCTGATGAAATCGACGTGATTTCTAACACTTCTCCCTCTAATGTTTTCAGGTTAATGACATTGTTTTTCGCTTCTTTTGAAAGGAGCAATGCTCTTTCAAGAGATTGCAGCAACTCTTTTGCAGGGATTTCCATTTGTGTTTTAGATTGCTCTGGAATCATATTTTTAGTTACTGGATATTTTCCATCTAGCAGTCTGGAAAAGAAAAGCAAGTATTTAAATTTAAACAGTACCTGGCTGTCTGTCACAACAACCTCTACCAGTTCATCTGTGTCTTCTAAAATTTTGCTTAATTCATTTAAACTTTTTCCAGGAATCACTATATTAGAAAGTTCCAGATCTGCCGAGTTCGTTTCCATGAAAGCTTTTCGCATAGCTAAACGATGACTGTCTGTTGCAGTACAGGTTAGTTGTCCGTTTTCTCCCTCAAGGTTTACACCTGTCAACACTGGACGTGTTTCCTGAGTGGACACCGCAAATACCGTTTGTTTAATCATATCTTTTAATAAATTTTGCGGCAGACTGAACGTTCGATTTTCATCTAGCTTAGGAAGATGTGGATATTCTTCTGGGTCTAATCCATTTAAATTAAATACAACACTGCCAGAACGCAATGTGGTGGCAAATTGATCTTGGACAATGATTTCGATTTCATTGCCAGGAAGTTTTTTAACAATATCAACAAAAAATCGAGCTTGTAAAACAATACTGCCCTCTTTTTTTATTTCTACGTATTCTCTTTCTTCATCAGCAGACGGGATAAACGATTCAATAGATATATCGGAGTCACTTCCTGTCAGTGTCACTCCTTCTGATGCAGCTTCTATTTTTATTCCTGTAAGGATTGGAATGGTTGTTCTGGAAGATACAGCTTTATTAACGTGCTGTACACTATGAACAAAATGTTCACGCTGAATGACAAAATGCATACTACATCTCCCTTTATATATAATTAATAAATAATAGTCGTAATAGTAATAGAGGTTGTGCACTATGTGGATAATTGACAATATCTGCTGTTCAGCAGACTTATTAACATGTGGATAAACTGTGTATAATTAGTGGTATTTTTACACATCATGTTTTTAACTTGTCGATAATTTCCTGTAGACTTTTTTGCAGCTCGGTATCAGCCTGCAGCAATTTTGATATTTTTTCATGAGCATGAATAACAGTGGTATGATCGCGCCCGCCAAATTCTTCACCAATTTTTGGCAAAGATGATTCTGTCATTTCTCTTGATAAATACATTGCGATCTGACGAGGAAAAGCAATCGTCTTGGTGCGTTTTTTTGCTTTTAGTTCTTGAACTTGAATGGTGAATTGCTCTGCCACTGTTTCCTGAATATCAGGGATGGTAATTTTTTTTGGTTTGGAACTAGGAATAATATCTTTTAACGCTTCAGCGGCAAGGTCAGCGTTCATATCTTGATTAATAAGAGACGAATAAGCTACTACCCTGATTAATGCTCCTTCTAGCTCCCTGATGTTCGTATCGATTTGATTTGCAATATAAAGCATCACTTCATTTGGGATATCAAGTTTTTCTGCTTTTGCTTTTTTCCGTAATATAGCAATCCTTGTTTCTAAATCTGGAGGAGTAATATCTGTAATTAATCCCCATTCAAAACGAGAACGCAGTCTATCTTCTAATGTTGGTATTTCTTTTGGCGGTCTGTCGCTTGAGATGACAATCTGCTTACTTTCTTCGTGGAGAGCATTAAATGTGTGGAAAAATTCTTCTTGTGTTTGTTCTTTTCCAGCTAAAAATTGAATATCATCTATCAAAAGCACATCAACACTGCGATATTTATTTCGAAAATTTACAGCTTTATTATCTCTAATAGAATTAATGAATTCATTCGTAAATTTCTCTGAAGATAGGTAAACGACACGGGCTTCAGGGTTATGATCAATTACATAATGTCCGATAGCGTGCATTAAATGGGTCTTTCCTAGTCCAACCCCTCCATAAATGAATAGAGGGTTATATGCTTTAGCTGGTGCTTCTGCAACAGCAAGCGATGCTGCATGAGCAAAACGGTTTCCTGAACCAATAACAAACGTATTAAAAGTATATTTATCATTTAGCATGCTTTTTGGAATTTCATCTGTTTGAGGATCAGATCCAGCTGGCATTTTTTTAACTTCTTGCTCTATCGAAATGTCGTTTTCTTCTCCAGTGTCAGGGATAATAAATTTCACTTGCAGCTCAGCTCCGGTAATATCTTGCAATGTATCTGAAATTAGACTGGAATAACGGTTTTCCAGCCAATCTCTTGCAAACTCATTAGGAGCTGTAATGATTATGGTATCTTCGTGAAGTTCTGAAGCTTTTGTTGACTTTAACCACGTTTCAAAGCTAGGTTTACTAACTTTTTTTCTAATAACTTCTAACGTTTGATCCCATAAATCTTTAATATTCTCCATAAACGGCACCCTCCTTTTCTTTATATTTGTGATCCCCTATTTCTCTTAAAAGGGCAAGAAAGGCCTCCAATTCTTTCTAGATGGGAAGAAGGAAGCCTTCATGAGCTATTTACGGGTTAAGTAAATGTTTTACACTGTTAGGAAATTAAGAGGGGAACACTCCATACTTATCCCCAGCATCCTGCATAACTATCTAATTATTTATAATATAGTAGAATTACGGAGTATGCACATTATTAACAAACGTGTGGATAAACCAGTCCAAAGGGTGTGGAAAATTATCCACATAGTTATTAACAGCTGTGGAAAAGCGATGAGTGATAATTAGTTATCCAGAATAAAAACAAATACATCATACCAAAAATAAAATCTAGTGACAACGGCATTTGGACAGGTTATCCACATAATCAATAACTTGTGTATCAGTTTTTTCCACACCACTATATTATGTGTGTAAGTTGTAGATAATCTTGTCGAAAAATGACTGTTCGGGGGTTTATATTTATCCACAAGTGTATTAGAGGAGAATTATGACTTAAAGTGAAACTCGGAGTAATAATTTCATTTTTAAACGGAACCTTGACAATAAGAAGTAAACATCTATATAATTTACGGGAATGTCATAAATAGTTGAATGTCCTCAGGGAGGTGCAAAAATAAAATGGGTAAACCAACTTTTAAGCCTAATAATCGTAAGCGTAAAAAAGTCCATGGCTTTCGCGCTCGTATGAGTACAAAAAACGGTCGTCATGTTCTTAAGAACCGCCGCCGTAAAGGAAGAAAAGTATTATCCGCTTAAGACCACTGATTTTACAGTGGTCTTTTTTCCACTATTAGAGCGGTTTACATAAAAGATTTTTTGATAACGGAGGGGCAAGAAGATTGAAAAAGGGGTATAGAATTAAAAAAAACCACGAATTCAGTCGTGTTTTTGAAAAAGGCACCTCATTTGCGAACCGTCAATTTGTCGTTTATGTGCTAAATAAAGAGGACCAGCCTCATTTTAGAGCGGGGTTGACTGTTAGTAAGAAGATGGGGAATGCTGTAACAAGAAATCGAATTAAACGACTTTTAAGAGAAGCGTTGAGAGAAATAGGAGATCAATTAAAAGAGGAAAAAGACTATATTATTATTGCAAGAAAACCAGTTATTGATATGTCCTATGAAGAAATTAAAAAAAGTCTACGGCACGTGATGGGTGTAGCTGGCGTAATTAATAAACCATATAAAAAGTAAAAACATCAACGCTTGGACTTTTTCAACGCTCTTATCTTATGCAGAATTACAATTGTTTTCTTTATTTCTTGTCTATTCTCCGATAAAATGTAATGTGGTTAAAGTAAAATTTGTGTAACCAATGTCAGCGCTATCATGCGCTTTTTTCGGTTGCTAATATTGCCAAGGAGGAAACTCTTGTGTACAAGAAAATAGGTCTGACAGTAATGCTGATTTTTCTAATGACGTTATTGACGGGCTGTCTAGATATTGACGACCCAATAACTGAGGATAGTGAAGGAATTTGGAATTCGTTTTTTGTTTATCCTCTTCACTGGTTGATTGTCAAAGTAGCAGAATCAGCTGGGGAAAATTATGGACTTTCTATTGTTGTTGTTACTATAATATTGCGAATTATCATTTTGCCATTAATGATTAAACAGACAAAAAGTGCCCGTGCTATGCAGGAACTTCAGCCGGAAATGCAGAAGTTAAGAGAAAAGTACAGTGCAAAGGATCAGCAAACCCAGCAAAAACTGCAGCAGGAAACAATGAAGCTATTCCAGGAACAAAGTATTAATCCGTTAGCCGGATGTTTTCCTATATTCATACAAATGCCGATATTAATTGCTTTTTATCATGCAATCATGCGGACAAGGGAAATAGAAGGACACGTTTTCTTATGGTTTGAATTAGGGCAGCCGGATTATATTCTTCCTTTAATTGCCGGGGTGACCACGTTTATTCAACAAAAAATGATGATGGTTACAGATAATCCCCAAATGAAAATTCTCATGTATATGATGCCCTTTATGATTACAGGATTTGCTTTCTTTTTCCCTTCTGCCCTGGCCTTGTATTGGGTAATTGGTAACTTGTTTATGATTGCTCAAACCTACTTTATTACTGGACCTGGGGCAAGAAAACGAGCAGATGAAAAAGCAGAAGCTAAAGCGGGGGGAGCGAAGAAAAAGTGAAAACAGTAAAAGTTTCGGGAAAAACAATAGAGGAAGCATTAAATGAGGCTTTAGAGCAGCTTGAAGCAGCTAATAAAGATGAAATTGATTATAAAGTAATTGAGGAACCTTCTAAAGGCTTTTTAGGTTTTATCGGGACGAAACCAGCAGTATTAGAAGCGTGGTTAAAACCCGACCCGATTGATGAATCGATACAGTTTCTACAAAAAGTTATCCAAGATATGCAAGTAAATGTAGATGTGGAAGTGAAAAAGCGCGGCCGGGAAACGGAACTTTCACTAATAGGAGAAGATCTTGGAGTCATGATTGGAAAGCGCGGAAAAACATTGGATTCTCTTCAATATCTAGTAAATTTGGTAGCAAATCGACATTCTGATCGGTATGCGCGAATTGTATTAGACGCAGAAAACTACAGAGAACGAAGACAGGAAGCACTGGAGCAGCTTGCGGAACGTCTGGCTGCAAAAGCTTTTAGAACTGGTGAAAAAGTAGTACTCGAACCAATGAATGCCAGAGAGCGGAAAATCATTCACGCTGCTCTTCAAGAAAAAGAAGGAGTGGAGACTCACTCAGATGGTAAAGAACCTCGTCGGCATGTAGTAATAACTCCTCTTTCTTAGTTACATTATTTTCCCGAATTTTACTGATATAACATGTATAAAAGCATTCGCCATCTGGTTAATACCAGTAGCGAATGCTTTTTTTATTCTTTTTAAAATTGCTAAAGGAATAAGATATAAAAAATACCAAGACCTTTCGCATTTGGATTTGCCGGTAAGCCCATTTTTTTAATTAAGAAAGTATAGAACTTTATTAAATACGAAAAAACAACGGGCTCAAAATCACACATCCTATGTTTTGCAAAACCTGTCACGGCTACGCGGAGAGTTTCCTTTTCTAAAGTACTTCTTTTTTCTTCTGCCTGTTGATAAAAGCGACAAAAAGCTATAAAATAAGTTATCCACATGTGGATACTATTTGTCTTTTTCAAATGGCTGCGATATGGTATTCTATTAAGTTGGGGATATATTAGATCCCTTTGTATTATAAAATTATTCCAATATTGTTCATACTGTTAAATATATAGTATTAAGCTAGAATGCATAGAGCCGCATTCAAGGAAAAAAGTGGTTTTCGTATACTGTTAAACGATTAGAAAACCTTGGCTTGCCGCCAAGTCTAAATGGCGGAAGACGTAGATTTGCTTATACTTTGATCCTTTATCAAAGTTAACTATTCCTAAAGTATAAAATTAAAGGAGGTGAAGAAGGATGGAATTTGATACGATTGCTGCCATTTCGACACCATCAGGAGAAGGAGCTATCGCTATCGTACGATTAAGCGGAGAGGATGCCTTGGCAATTGCAGATAAATTATATAAAGGAAAGAGTCGATTAATAGAAGCACAGACTCACACTATTCATTATGGGCATCTCTTTGACCCTGAAATCGAGGAAGCAGTAGAAGAAGTGATGGTATCCGTCCTTCGGGCCCCTAAGACATTCACAAGAGAAGATGTCGTAGAAATAAACTGTCATGGCGGACTAGTATCTGTAAATAAAGTGCTGGATTTGGTTCTTAGTCATGGAGCAAGATTAGCTGAACCAGGCGAATTCACAAAGCGTGCGTTTTTAAATGGCCGTATTGACCTATCTCAAGCAGAGGGAGTCATGGATCTTATCCGCGCCAAGACGGATCGTGCTATGAATGTTGCCTTAAAACAAGTAAATGGACGCTTATCTGATAAAGTGAGACGTCTTCGTCAGAAGCTCCTTGAAACCGTGGCAAATGTTGAAGTCAATATAGATTATCCAGAGTATGACGCAGAATCTGTCACTCTTGAAAGGTTGAAGGCACACGCTGTAGAAGTACGTGACGAAATAGATCAGCTTCTGGCAACGGCCAAACAAGGCAAAATATTACGTGAAGGGCTTGCCACTGCCATTATAGGGCGTCCAAACGTTGGTAAGTCGTCTTTAATGAACAGCCTGGTCCATGAAAATAAAGCGATCGTTACGGATGTACCCGGTACTACACGTGATGTACTAGAAGAGTATGTCAATGTGCGCGGTGTGCCCCTTCGACTTATTGATACAGCTGGTATTCGCGAGACTGAGGATATTGTTGAAAAAATTGGGGTCGAGCGTTCCAGGCAAGTTTTGACGGAAGCAGATCTTATTTTATTAGTAATTAACAGCGCAGAAGATCTGACAGAAGAAGACAAAGCTCTCTTTCAAGCGATTCAAGGTTTAAATGCAGTCGTTATTATGAATAAAACAGATCTCGATAAAAAAATCGATGAAGACAAAGTTCGAGAATTAGCATCTGGCAGGCCGATTATTGCTGCTTCCTTATTAAAAGATGAAGGAATTGAAGAGTTAGAACAAGCTATTTCAAAAATGTTCTTTGAAGAAGGGGTTGAAACGGCGGATTTAAGTTATATTTCAAATGCTCGCCATATTGGATTGTTAAATCAAGCAAAAAGGTCGATTGATGAAGCATTAGAAGCGGCAGATATGGAAGTTCCGGTAGACATGGTGCAGATAGATATTACGAGAGCGTGGGAACAGTTAGGTGAAATTGTAGGAGATAATGTTCATGACAGCCTTATCGACCAGCTGTTTTCACAGTTTTGTTTAGGAAAATAAGAATATATAAAATTTAAAAGGAGGTAATAAGAATGCATTATGAAGGCGGCGAATTTGATGTCATTGTTATCGGTGCAGGCCATGCAGGGGTAGAAGCTGGTCTTGCTGCTGCTAGAATGGGTTCAATGACCTTAATGCTTACACTGAACTTGGACGCCGTAGCGTTTATGCCATGTAACCCTTCCGTTGGCGGACCGGCTAAAGGTATTGTCGTGCGCGAAATTGATGCGCTAGGCGGTGAAATGGCAAAAAATATAGATAAAACTCATATTCAAATGAGAATGCTTAATACAGGAAAAGGTCCGGCTGTGCGGGCATTACGTGCTCAGGCCGATAAATTTTTATATCAACATGAAATGAAAAAAACATTGGAAGAGGAAGAAAACCTTCTTCTTCGGCAAGGTCTTGTAGAAGAACTTATTGTTGAAGATGGAGTTTGTAAGGGAGTCATTACCAATACTGGTGCCTCTTATTATGCGAAAACGGTTATCGTTACAACAGGAACGTATTTGCGCGGTAAAATTATTCTCGGTGATTTAGCTTATGAAAGCGGACCGAATAATATGCAGCCATCTGTCAACCTTTCTCATAGTTTAAAATCGCTAGGTTTTGAGATGGTGAGATTTAAAACAGGAACCCCTCCTCGTGTAAATGGAAGCAGTATTGATTATGATAAAACAGAAATTCAACCTGGAGACGACAAACCGCGTGCCTTTTCCTATGAAACGACAAAATATATTACGGATCAGCTGCCTTGCTGGTTAACGTATACAGGCGAAACAACACATTCTATTATTAACGAAAATCTTACACGCTCCCCGATGTATAGTGGTATGATTGAAGGCACAGGACCACGCTATTGTCCTTCGATTGAGGATAAAATAGTTCGTTTTCATGATAAACCAAAGCATCAAATCTTCCTCGAGCCAGAAGGAAGAAATACGTCTGAAGTATATGTACAAGGACTTTCAACCAGCTTACCTGAGGATGTACAATTTAAAATGTTAAAAACAATTCCTGGGCTTGAAAACGTTAGAATGATGCGTCCAGGGTATGCAATTGAGTATGATGCCATTGTGCCGACACAGCTCTGGCCGACTCTTGAAACGAAAAAAGTAGAAAATTTGTTTACAGCAGGACAGATTAATGGCACTTCCGGATATGAAGAAGCAGCCGGCCAAGGCATTATGGCAGGAATAAATGCAGCTTGCAAAGCGCAAGGTAAAGATGAAGTTATTCTAGATCGTTCAGATGCTTACATTGGCGTCTTGATTGATGACTTGGTTACAAAAGGAACAAATGAACCGTATCGTTTGTTAACATCAAGAGCAGAATATCGTCTGCTATTGCGTCATGATAATGCTGATCTTCGTCTAACGGATATTGGTTATCATATTGGTCTAATTCCAAAAGAGCGTTATGAACGCTTCAACAATAAAAAAGAATCGATTGCAAAAGAAAAAGCTAGATTGGAAAAAACGATTGTTAAACCAAGTGACGAATTGCAGCAATTACTTGAAGAAAAACAGTCTTCACCAATGAAGGAAGCAGTATCAGCTGCTCATTTGCTTAAACGTCCGGAACTTGGATATGAAGATATTATTCCGTTTGCTTCAGGAGAAGAAAATGTTTCTCCAGATGTCGCTGAACAGGTAGAAATTCAGACAAAATATGAAGGATATATCACGAAACAATTAGAACAAGTAGAGCGTATGAAAAAGATGGAGAAAAAGAAAATTCCAGAAAACCTGGATTACGAACAAATCTCTGGAATTGCAACAGAAGCAAGGCAAAAACTTGCTGAAGTTCGTCCTATTTCGGTAGGTCAGGCTTCTAGAGTTTCAGGTGTGAATCCATCTGACATCTCGATTTTACTTGTATATTTGGAGCAGGGAAGATTGGCAAAAACAGCTGAAGCGTAATAGCAGCTCCAGCGCCCCTATTTACTTTAAAGTTTGGGTTGGCGCTGGAGTTATTTATCTTACATAAAAATTTCAACAATCTAAGGGAAATATGGAGACTTTTATACTTTAACAGGTAAAGGTGGCTTATTTTAATGAGTAAGCATCAATTTGGAAGCTGGCTGCAAAAAGAAGGAATACAACTGACAGAGAAGCAGGAGAAACAATTTGAAGTATATTACCGTATGCTGGTAGATTGGAACCAAAAGATGAATTTGACCGGGATTACAGAAGAAGATGAAGTATACGAAAAACATTTTTATGACTCATTAACTGCTGTATTCTCCCATAATTTCCATAACGTAAATGGTATGGTGGACATTGGCGCAGGTGCTGGTTTTCCGAGTATACCAATAAAAATATGCTTCCCTCACCTTAAAGTCGTTATTGTCGATTCACTGCAAAAAAGAACGAGATTTCTCGAACAACTTGCAGGCGAACTACAACTGCAAAATGTTGATTTATTGCATGGACGTGCCGAAGAATTAGCACACAATCCTGCACACCGTGAAAAGTATGACGTCGCGATTGCTCGTGCAGTAGCGAGGATGTCTGTACTAACAGAACTTTGTCTCCCATTTGTAAGAAGAGGCGGCACACTTTTGGCTATGAAAGGATCAACTGGATTAGAGGAAAAAGAAGAAGCTGGTAAAGCATGCCGGACACTTGGCGGAAAATGGCTGGATTCCTATTCGTTACAACTTCCAAATGAAAAGAGCGAGAGATATATTCTTCGGATGGAAAAAATTGATTCTACCCCTAAAACTTATCCGCGAAAACCTGGAACGCCATCAAAAAAACCGCTAGTTTAAAGTTATGTCTGCCACTTAACATGGTAGACAAAGGATTCAAGCATGGTAAAATATATATGCAGAAAAGGTCGAAGGTTAAAAGAAGGGTTTTCGCACGGCAGCGGCGAAAATGATACATTGTAGTTTCTAGTAAGGTGGTGTCAGGCAATGAAGCAATCGCTTCAAAAGTGGTTTGGCCTTGGAGACCAAGATGATGGCAAGGAAGAAAAAGTGGAACAAGAAGAACGTCCGCAAGAGGAAGTGAAATACCTTCCTGTTGATAATATTATTGCCAATCCATTTCAGCCGCGTACGATTTTTCAAGAGGAAAAGATTGCGGAGCTTGCACAATCGATTCGCACTCATGGGTTGTTACAGCCAATAACTGTACGACAGCGGGAAAGCCGTTATGAAATAATAGCAGGAGAACGTCGGTGGCGTGCAGCAATAAGCATTGGCATGGAAGAGATTCCCGCAATAATTAAAGATTTTAATGATACGCAGACGGCTTCTGTTGCTCTTATTGAAAATCTCCAACGAGAAGAATTAACTGCTATTGAAGAAGCTGCTGCATACGCCAAGCTTCTGGATTTACACGGATTAACACAGGAAAGTCTGGCACAGCGCCTCGGTAAAGGCCAGTCTACTGTTGCAAATAAACTAAGGCTTCTGCATCTAACGGATAACGTCCAAAACGCATTGAAAGAAAGAGAAATAACCGAAAGACATGCTCGGGCACTCCTGCCTATTAAGGATGCAGAAAAACAAGAAAAAATATTAAAAGAAATTATTAATAATGAATTAAATGTTAAACAAACAGAAGAGCTAATAAAAAACTTTCAAGGAAAAGAACAAAAACCTAAAAAGAAAAAACCAACTAGGAAACATTATTCCAAAGATACACGTCTTGCAATGAATACCATAAGGCAATCAGTAGATATGGTGACTAAAAGCGGAATGAATATTGAGACGGATGAAGAAGAAAACGAGGAATATTATCAATTTACGATACGAATCCCGAAGAAATAATCTACCAAAGTAAATGGTAGATTATTTTTTACTAAAATCACGCTATGAACTTCACGTCCATTTTTGATCGAACTTTTTCAAAAATAAACCGGAAAAGTTGTCGAAAAAACCTTTGCGAAATTATTCAGAAAACATGATAAAATAAAAGACAATGAATAAAAATAATTATTTTCTTGACGCTAATGAAATTATCAAGTGAAAAAGATAAGCAGCTAGAAAGGAAAGTAGGTGTCCCGATGGCAAAAGTAGTTGCTATCGCAAACCAAAAAGGCGGAGTAGGGAAGACTACAACTGCCGTAAACATAAGTGCATGCCTGGCATACATAGGAAAAAAAGTACTTCTCGTAGATATTGATCCGCAAGGTAATGCAACGAGCGGTGCAGGTATTGAAAAAGGGGATGTTGATGAATGTGTTTATAACCTTTTAGTAGAGGATGCAAAAATTAATCAAGTCATCAAACAATCAAGTGTAGAAAACTTGCATGTTGTTCCATCTACTATTCAACTCTCAGGAGCAGAAATAGAATTAGTGCCGACTATTTCCAGGGAAATTCGCTTAAAAAAAGCACTGAGTGAAGTAGATGGGGAGTATGATTATATGATTATAGATTGTCCCCCGTCGCTTGGTTTATTGACGATAAACGCATTAACAGCTTCAGACTCTGTGTTAATTCCTGTCCAATGTGAATACTACGCCCTCGAAGGATTAAGTCAACTTCTAAACACCGTTCGTTTAGTACAGAAGCACTTGAATACAGACCTTGCTATTGAAGGAGTAGTGTTGACAATGCTAGATGCACGCACCAACTTAGGTTTGCAAGTGATTGAGGAAGTGAAGAAATACTTCAGAGAAAAAGTGTTTAATACTATTATTCCAAGAAATGTACGTTTAGGAGAAGCACCTAGTCACGGACTCCCGATTATTTTGTATGACGTAAAATCAAGAGGAGCAGAAGTATATTTAGATCTAGCAAAGGAAGTGGTGGCCGGTGGGTAAAGGACTTGGCAGAGGATTAAATGCTTTTTTTCCTGACGAAACGAAGGGACAAGATAACGTTGTTAAAGACGTAAAAATAAAGGATTTGCGTCCTAACCCTTATCAGCCTCGACAATCTTTCACTGAAGAAGCAATCTCAGAGCTAAAAGAATCGATTGAAGAGCATGGGGTACTTCAACCGCTTATTGTCCGAAAAAGTATTAAAGGGTACGAAATAGTAGCCGGCGAACGAAGGTATAGAGCGGCTCGTGCAGCAGGGTTAAAGACGGTGCCAGCTGTAGAAAAAGAATTCTCAGACGAAAAAATGATGGAAGTAGCTCTCATTGAAAATTTGCAAAGAGAAAATTTAAACCCATTAGAAGAAGCTAGAGCTTATGAGAAGTTAATGAAATATTTAGGGGTTACACAAGAGGAATTATCGAAGAGACTAGGAAAAAGCAGACCTCACATTGCGAATCATCTACGTTTAATGCAGCTTCCTAAAGATGTCCAGCATAAACTTGCAAATAAAACAATTTCAATGGGGCACGGCAGAACGCTTTTAGGGTTAAATGATAAAACGAAGGCTAGTGAAGTATTATATAAAATCGAAAAACAATCTTTAAATGTCCGTCAAACGGAAGAATTAGTTCAACAAATAAATAATGTTTCACGTGAAACAAAACAAAAAGAAGTTAAAACGTCTGACAATACCTCCATATTTATCAAATCGAAAGAAGAAGAATTACGTTCTTATTTCGGGACATCTGTTTCTATAAAAAAAGGAAAGAGAAAAGGAAAAATTGAAATTGAATTTATAACAGAGGATGATTTAGAAAGAATTCTTGAATTATTAGAGCAAGAAGAGAAAAAATAATATTTTTCTGTCTAACAATAGCTAAGTCCCACAAAAAGGTACATTAGGATTGTTTAACTTTGTTAAAGGATCAAAGTATAAGCAAAACTACGACTTCCGCCATTTGGACTTGGCGGTAAGCCAAGTTTTTCTAATGCTTTGTGTAAGTTTTTAGTAGATATTCGCGGTCTCCGTTAAACATGGCGGCAAGTCAAGTTCTTCTAATTGCGTCAAAAACAAATAGGACAATAAGTGCTAGTAGTGGAAGAGGTTCAAAATCTTTAAACAGGGTAAATTCGATTGTTTTTTTGCTTATCTCTGCTGCTGCCATGCAATGTTTGCGAGGGGGGCTTGATGAAATAGATTGAAATCTGCTGTCGTCGGCAGGAGAGGTGAATGAAGTAGTGACAGCAGTATCTATGGTTTGCAAATTATAATTAGTCAGAATTTTAAGTGATTTTTAAAGGCAGTATAAGGATAGCTACCCCCCTCTGTTTTCATGCTTAAGACTCGTCAATTGGCGGGCTTTCTTTATGATGAATTTGCTGAAGTGAAAAAGCTGACTCTGTTTTGGATAGTCCTTTTGTGTGGACTGGTGTTTGGGAAACATTATTTTTTGTAATAGAGCTAGAAGGAAATTTTAATTTATTATCAGCTAATATGAATCCTTGGGATATACAATCTGCTATTGCCATTACTGTATATAACCTAGTATTTTGTAAAACAAAATATTCCATCATTCCACTGACATTGACAATACCTGTCACGTGCATTTCTCCTACGTGTGGAAGCTTCTTTTTCATAGCTGCTCCAGGGATGACTGGACCTTCGGAAAAATTTATTTTCCCAACATTTTTAACTCGGCCGAGACAAGCGTCAATAGCTACTATGAATGGACGGTGATGATAACGTTGAATCATTTCTATGGTTTCCTCTAAATTAACTGCATGAACAGGTTTGGCTAATGTTCCATACACACAAAGCCGTTTAAGAGAACTTTTTTCTAAAGAAGAACCGATAATAGGCCCTAAAGAATCACCAGTTGATCGATCCGTCCCAATACAAACAACAACAATATCACGGTAGGATGGAACCTTATCCAGTTGTTCTGCTAACTGGGAAGCTAGACTAGAAGCTGCCCCGGTTTCTTCTGAATGAACTTGATAAGAAAAGGGAATTCGAGTGGAAGCGGGTTTTTTTCCAAGCATATTGGTCTCTCCTTTTTCATATTAGTCCCAGTATAGGGACCTTTTTCAATTTCTATACGTTCGCCTCTGTAGAAGGTGAGCCTAGACAAAGGGAGAGAGCAGATGATAGTCAATGGATTAAAATGGATGTTTTTAATTATTGGTACAACTATTGGTGCAGGATATGCTTCAGGACGTGAAATATGGCAATTTTTTGGTCATGAAAGTGGACTGGCTATTATTTTATTTACTCTTCTTTTTGTTACAAGCTGCCATGTTGTATTAAGCATAAGTTTTCGTCATCAAACCGATGATTATGCAGAAGTACTCTTAGAATTGATGGGACCACGTTTTTCAAAGGGATATGATGTTATTATTGTATTTTATTTATTTACAACGACGGGCATCATGATAGCAGGAGGTGGAGCAGCTCTTGAATTTTTCCATGTTCCCTTTTCAGCCGGAGTGATATTTATGTGTGTGCTGCTTCTAATTGTAGCTGTTCGTGGTGTTAAAGGATTGACAGGGGTTAATAGTTTTTTGATGCCTGTGTTAATTATTAGTTTAACAGTTACACTTTTATCCTTCTTTTGGTTTAATGCTAACTTTGAAGGAATAGATTGGAAAACACAACATAATTGGCCAGCTGCATTTACCTTTACTTCTTTGAACTTACTTCCGCTTGTTGCTGTATTATCAGCTACAGGTAAACAAATAAAGCATCATGGTGAGATATGGATAGCTAGTGTTGGAAGCGGAGTAACTCTAGGAGGAATATCATTTCTATATAATGAGTCATTAATTGCAGCAGCAGAAGACATCATGTTGTATGAAATACCTTTGTTTGCTTTATTGAAATCTTACCCAGATTATATGACAGCCTTTATGGCCGTTCTTTTGTGGACAGCAATCTTTACAACCGCAGCCTCGGGGTTATTTGGATTATCAAGCAGGCTTCATTCTGTTATCCGTCTTCCTGTTTGGGCACTGGCTCTTGTGCTTTTATGTTTAATGATTCCAGTGACTCGAATTGGTTTTTCAAGTTTAATTGCATTTTTATATCCATTATACGGTTTTGTAAATTTATACTTGCTTATTGTTGTCTTAATTCATCCTTTTTACCTAAAAAAAAGATCTTAAACCTATTTTTAATATTTTTTAGAAATATAAGGGTACATTTCGATATGAGGGTTCTAATTACCTGGGAAATGATTTATATTTTATACTTTAGTTGTTTAACTTTGCTAAAGGATCAAAGTATTAAGCAAAACTACGACTTCCGCCATTTGGATTTGGCGGCAAGCCAAGTTTTTCTAATGGAATGATTGTTTCTTTTTAAGAGATAGGATAGGATAATAAATAGACATGGAACTTCTGCCTTTGCAGGTTTTACAGAAGTTTGTACTGGTTAATTGAAAAGGAAGGTATGTAGAAATGAGGTGACGGAAATGCCGGATATTCCGTTTTCATTAAATGATATTGTAGAAATGAAAAAACCGCATCCATGCGGTGAAAACCGGTGGAAAATTATTCGCATGGGCGCTGATATCCGAATCAAATGCCAGGGGTGCGGCCATAGTGTCATGCTTCCCCGCCGAGAGTTCAGAAAAAAGATAAAAAAAGTCTTAGAGAGCGCAGAGAAAAATGTATAAGAAATGATGCAGCAGGGAGCAGTCTAAAAAGACTTGCTCCTTCTTACATAAGGAGTAAAAGATATATCCTTGTCTTTTTATAAAGTTCTTTCTATAATTGGGAAGGATAAACACAATAAAAATGAACAGAGCGGTCTTTATAATAAACCAATTTTTGGTTAATGTAATGGAAAAGGAAGTGACTTTATATGGCTTTAACAACAGGGATTGTAGGCCTTCCAAATGTCGGAAAGTCTACATTATTTAATGCCATTACCCAAGCGGGGGCTGAATCTGCCAACTACCCGTTTTGTACGATAGATCCTAATGTCGGTATTGTGGAAGTGCCTGATTATCGTCTTCAAAAACTAACAGAACTTGTTAATCCTAAAAAGACGGTTCCAACAGCGTTTGAATTTACCGACATTGCAGGAATTGTAGAAGGAGCCAGCAAAGGAGAAGGTTTAGGAAATAAATTTTTATCTCATATACGCCAAGTAGATGCAATCTCTCATGTTGTCCGTTGTTTTAATGATGGGGGTATTACTCATGTCTCGGGAAGTGTGGACCCGATTCGTGATATAGAAGTTATTAATCTCGAACTTATACTTGCTGATTTGGAGACAGTAGAAAAACGAGCAGCTAAAGTAGCTAAGCTTGCTAAGTCAAAAGATAAAGATGCTATAGCTGAACATGAAGTGCTGCAAAAGCTGATTGCTGCTTTCGAAGAAGAAAAACCTGCCAGAAGCCTTGATTTAACAGAGGAAGAAAAGAAAATTGTGCATGGGTTCCAGCTGCTTACGATGAAGCCTGTCCTATATGCAGCTAACGTGAGCGAAGAGGACTTACTCAGTGATGAAGACAATGAATATTTAAAAGCTGTAAAAGATTATGCTTCTAAAGAAGGTTCTGAGGTAATAACAGTCTGCGCAAAAATAGAATCGGAAATTGCTGAACTTGAAGGGGAGGAAAAACAAGAATTTCTTGAGGAGCTCGGTATAGAAGAAGCAGGATTAGATCAATTAATTAGAGCGGCCTACACTCTTCTTGGGTTAGAAACGTATTTTACTGCCGGTGAACAAGAAGTACGAGCGTGGACCATTCGCAGTGGAACAAAGGCACCTCAGGCTGCTGGTGTGATTCATACGGACTTTGAAAGAGGATTTATTCGTGCAGAGGTAGTAAGCTACGAAGACCTTGTTGCTGCTGGTAATATGAATGCTGCAAAAGAAGCAGGTAAAGTACGGTTAGAAGGTAAAGACTATATCGTGAAAGACGGAGATGTAGTTCATTTCCGATTTAATGTATAATATGTATCCATAAGCTGGACGGTAACGAGTGTTATGTCCAGCTTTTTCTTTTATACTATAGGAATGTTTAACTTTGTTAAAGGATCAAAGTATAAGTTAAACTACGTCTTCCGCCATAGGACTCGGCGGCAAGCAGAGTTTTTCTTATCCATTATTGTCATGGGATACTCGTTCTGCTATAATCATTAATTGTGAGTAAAATTCATTAACCGTATTTTGCTCCTTGCTCTTTTCTGAAAAAGAGCCGTAAGACCAAAAGGAGGTGACGCAGCATGCGTAAATATGAAGTGCTTTATATCATTGCTCCAAGCGTTGACGAAAATGGTGTAAAAGAAACCATTGAACGTTACAACAACGTTTTAACAAACAATGGAGCTGAAATCGAGAAAGTCGAAGAAATGGGAAAGCGCCGTCTTGCTTATGAAATCAATGATTTGAAAGACGGTTATTACGTTGTGGTATACACAAAAGCCGGCCCGGAAGCTACAAACGAATTCGATCGTCTCGTGAAAATGGATGACAATATCATCCGTCATATTGTTGTAAAAGATGAAGAATAATGACCTAAAATGGGAGGGGTTCCGATGATAAATCGTGTCGTTTTGGTTGGCCGTCTGACCCGCGACCCCGAATTAAGGTATACACCAAATGGTGTGGCTGTTGCAAATTTCGGGATTGCCGTCAACCGTCCGTTTACAAACCAGCAGGGGGAAAGAGAAGCTGACTTTTTTAACTGTGTCGTTTGGAGAAAACAGGCGGAAAACGTTGCAAATTACTTGAAAAAAGGCAGCCTAGCCGGTATTGATGGCCGACTGCAAAGCCGCAGATATGAAAATCAGGAAGGCCGTCGTGTAAACGTTGTAGAAGTTCAGGCGGAAAGTGTACAATTTCTAGAACCACGCAACGCTTCTGGCGGCACCGGAGGCCCTCGTAATGATTATGCAGGTGCTCAAGGCGGAGGAAATCAAGGGTACGGTCAACAGAACCAAGGAGGAGGCTCCTCTAACCTTAATGATGATCCTTTTGCTAACGATGGCCAGCCTATTGATATATCTGATGACGATTTACCATTCTAGGAAACGTTCTCCCGCGTCTATAAATAATAATCTTTCTTAAAGGAGGTTGAAACGATGGCACGTCGTAGAGGAAAGCGCAGAAAAGTCTGTTACTTTACAGTCAATAAAATTGAAAAAATTGACTATAAAGATGTAGATTTGTTGAAGAAATTTATTTCTGAACGTGGTAAAATTTTGCCGCGTCGTGTAACTGGTACTTCCGCTAAGTATCAACGTCAATTGACAAAAGCAATTAAGCGTTCTCGTCATGTAGCACTGCTCCCTTACGTTAAAGAGCAGTAAATCTTTTCAGCGTTCCCCGGCCGTCTTCTGGGGAACGTTTTTTGTACTTTAGGAAAGTGTGAATTGTTAAAGGATCAAAGTATAAGCATAAGCAAAACTACGACTTCTTCCATTTGGAAGCGGAAAGCCAAGTTTTTCTAAATACTTTAGGAGTTTAACTATGCTTAAAGAAAGCGTAAAAAACTTAGGGTTTTGTTGTCTGGCAGCGGTAGTCCTTTTGTCTTATTTATCAGCGGAGAAGTTTGAGGAAGTGCGGGTAATGGGTAGGAATATGAATAACAGCAAAACATTTAACAAAAACATAGTTTATTTCTTCATAATATAATTTCATTGTTAAGGAGGAAGAGAAAAATGGATGTAAAAGAATATATCACTCGCATTAATGATCAATTAGAAGAGCTGAAAAAGAAAGAGGAGAAGGAAAAAGCAGATTTTGATCGTTCGGTTTTTCCTGCAACATTCTTTAGTTTTAAACTTCCTACTGCGAAATGAAAAGTTTGATTATTGCAAAAATTTATAAAGAAAACGGCATCAGCCCGAATGATAGACGCAAAAATGGTCGTCTGTGATTCGGGTTTTTTGTACTTTAGAAAGTTTACATTTGTTAAAAGATCAAGGTATAAGCAAAACTATGTCTTCCGCCATAAGGACTCGGCGGTAAGACGAGTTTTTCTAATACTATAAGGATTCGGCCGACAAGCCAAGTATTTCTAGTCTGTCCATAGTCAGTATTTTTACCAGAGTACTTAAGCAATTTCATATTATCTTTCTTTTTTAAAAAGAATCAATTACAATAGACGAATGGATTTATATTAAAAAGTGTCTCTTAAGTTAATTACGGAAAATATAGATGAGGTGACGGTGTTGCGGCAAACAAGAGGACTAACGGAAGGCGCAGTATTAAGTGGTGTGTTTATTGTTATGCTGCTTCTTTCTATTTTTGTGCCTTTCCTTATTACTATTTTGATGTGGTTTTTACCTCTTCCATTTATCGTTTTTGCGGCGCGGCATGGGTTAAAATCTGGATTTATCATGTTTGCAGTAACTATTTTACTTTCAGGGATTATTGGAGGAGTAATAGGTTTGCCTCATGCTTTACTAGCTGGAGCGGGCGGGTTAACTGCTGGTGAACTTATACGTCGTCAGAAAGAAGCTTTATTGGTGCTGGCAGGAAGCAGTATTGCTTATATAGGTGTACTTGTACTGCTGTATGCCGGGTCAATTCTTATATTAGATATAGATCCTATAAATGCCATGCAAGATGTCATGCGGCAATCAACACAGCAGGCCGAATCTATGCTAGGTGCACTTGGCCAAGAGCCTTCTGAAAACCTGGAAATTTGGGAGGATATGATTAATCAAATAGGGTATCTGGGCCCGGTATTGATTGTATTTACAGGTGTTATATATGGATTAATTACACAATTAGCTGCCCATATGGTTTTGCAGCGGCTCAAAATGAATGTAGAGCCTTTCCCTCCTCTTAGAGAGTGGAATTTCCCACGTTCCTTGCTATGGTATTATCTAATTACTTCTATTATTTTTTTCATAGGAACCGAAGAAGGAACAGCGTTATATGTAGTTATGTGGAACCTATTCCCGTTATTGGAAACAGCAATGGCTTTGCAGGGGTTTACGGTTGTGTTTTATTATTGTTATGTTAAGTCTATTCATAAAGTTTTTCCTATAATATTGCTTATTTCTGGATTATTTTTACCCTTTGTTCTTCTTCTTGCTCGTATTTTGGGTATAATTGATTTAGGATTTCAATTGAAAAAACGTCTGAAACCTGACACGAAGTAGGGGTTGACATTATGCCTAGGTTTTTATTGAGGCGGTGGCACGGTTATCATGTGGTGTCTCTGTTTTTTGTAGCAGTGCTTTTTATCGCTATTTTGACTTTTTACCAATGGCAGCTTGGCTTACTCGGTTACTTTTTGCTAAGCCTCTTAGTGATATATATCATTCAGGCTAGAAAATCATTTGAAAAAGACTTGGAGAAATATATATCAACGCTTACTCACCGAGTGAATAAAGCTGGGGAAGAAGCGGTGACAGAACTTCCGATAGGGATTTTATTGTTTAATGAAGAGTATGAAGTACAATGGGCTAATCCGTTTATGATGAATTTCCTGTCGCGGGAGTTCTTAGGAGAATCACTGGAAAAGGTTTCCGACGGGCTTATTCCGGCGATCAAAAAAGGAGATTATGAAACAGAACTGACCCTAAATGAAAGGCATTACTTTGTCTATATAAGGCAAGAGGAACGCCTTTTGTACTTCTTTGATATGACAGACACAGCAGAAACAAGATCACTGTATCAAGACGAGCAAACAGTGATTGGGCTTATTTATTTAGATAATTATGATGAAGTAACACAAGGAATGGATGACCAGATACGCAGTAAACTAATGAGTCACGTAACATCGTCATTAAATTACTGGGCCAATGAGTATCAAATTCTGCTTAGAAGCATTGCTTCAGACCGTTTTATAGCAGTTATGAATAAAAAGGCGTTAGATGAGCTTGAAAAAACAAGGTTTGAGCTGCTTGATGAAGTTAGAGAAGTAACAGGTAAAGAAAAAGTTCCCATTACTTTAAGCATTGGAGTAGGCAGTGGAGAATCTTCGTTAAGAGAATTAGGAAACCTTGCTCAATCGAGTCTTGATCTTGCTCTTGGAAGAGGCGGAGATCAAGTAGCAATTAAAGATACAAATGGGAAAGTCCGTTTTTACGGCGGGAAATCTAATGCCATGGAAAAAAGAACCCGTGTACGTGCCCGTGTCATTTCACATGCTCTTCGTGATTTCGTTTTAGAAAGCGATCAAGTGATTATTATGGGACACAAAAATCCAGATATGGATGCGATCGGGGCAGCAATTGGTGTGTTAAAGATTGCAGACGTTAATAATACAGATGCTTATGTTGTCGTTGACCCTAATGATATAAATCCTGATGTGCAAAAACTCATGGAAGAAGTGGGAGAACATGAGCATCTTTGGTCTCAATTTATTACACCGGATGAAGCATTAGATGAACTGACCCGCCATACCTTGCTGGTCGTTGTAGATACGCATAAACCATCTCTTGTTATTGAACCGCGGTTAGTTGATGCGGTCGACCGGGTTGTTGTACTCGATCATCACCGCAGAGGAGAAGAATTTATAAAAGACCCGGTACTGGTATACATGGAACCCTATGCTTCTTCTACTGCTGAATTAGTAACGGAACTATTAGAATATCAGCCTCAGAAATTGAACATGGATGTGTTAGAAGCAACGGCTATGCTTGCTGGTATTATCGTGGATACGAAAAGTTTTGCGATTCGCACAGGCTCGCGGACTTTCGATGCTGCTTCGTTCTTAAAGTCACATGGAGCAGACACAACATTAGTACAAATGCTTCTAAAAGAAGATATTGAACAATATGTGAGACGCTCAAGGTTAATCGAAAAGGCATCCATTTATCGCGATGGTATGGCGATTGCAAAAGCCTCTAGAGAAGAAACGTATGATCAAATACTTATTGCTCAGGCAGCAGACACCCTTCTTACGATGAATGATGTAAAAGGATCTTTTGTGATTTCTAAAAGACAAGATGGAAAAACAAGTATCAGTGCACGTTCTTTAGGGGAAGTGAATGTGCAGCTAATTATGGAAGCATTAGATGGCGGCGGCCATCTAACCAATGCAGCTACCCAATTTGAGGGTGTATCTATCGAAGAAGCAGAAGACAAATTAATGCAAGCTATAGATGATTACTTGGAAGGAGGAACAAAAGAATGAAAGTAATTTTTAATCAAGATGTAAAAGGAAAAGGGAAAAAAGGGGAAGTAAAAAACGTATCTGAGGGTTATGCGAGAAATTACTTGTTTCCAAATAATCTGGCTGTAGAAGCAACTAAAGGAAACCTTAAAAATCTAGAAGCCAAGCAGGAAAGTGAAAATAAAAAAGCGCAGCAGCAGCTTGAAGAAGCAAAAGAATATAAAGAAAAACTAGAAAAGACCAAAGTAGAAATAAAAGCAAAAGCTGGAGATGGCGGCCGCTTGTTTGGGGCAGTATCAACAAAACAAATTGCAGAGACATTAAAAAGCATGAATTTGAAAGTAGATAAACGAAAAATTGAGCTTGATAATCCAATCCGTACTCTGGGAGTCACAAAGGTTCCCATTAAAATTCATCCGCAGGTAACTGCAACGGTAGATGTTCACGTCAAAGAAGAGTAAATGAAAGGCAGGAGGGGCAGTCATGAGTGATGTGTTAACAGACCGGAAGCCGCCTCAAAACATCGAAGCGGAGCAAGCCGTTATAGGGGCTGTTTTTCTTGAAGGAGAAGCACTCGTTACAGCGACAGAGCGTCTCACACCTGAAGATTTTTATCGTGTCTCTCATCAGCGAATTTTCCGTGTAATGGTTGAAATCGGTGAGAAAGGAAGTCCGGTAGACCTTGTCACAGTCACATCTGCTCTTCAAGATTATCAATGGTTAGAAGAAGTAGGAGGTATCTCTTACTTAACGGATCTTACTAACGCCGTGCCCACTGCGGCAAACGTAGAATACTACAGTAAAATTGTTCAAGAAAAATCAATACTGCGCCGGCTCATTCGTGCTGCAACTGATATTGCATCAGAAGGTTATGAAAGCGAAGAAGAAGTAGAAGATATTTTAAATGATGCCGAACGGTCTATTTTAGAAGTTGCACAGCAGCGAAGTTCCGGAGCATTTGTATCTATTAAAGATGTTTTAATAGAAACCTATGATAATATTGAAATGCTTCAAAACCGCGAAAATGATATTACTGGTATATCAAGCGGGTTTGCTGAGCTTGATCATATGACAGCTGGTTTTCAACGGAGCGATTTAATTATAGTAGCTGCAAGGCCTTCTATGGGGAAGACAGCTTTTGCTTTAAACATTGCTCAAAATGTAGCCACGAAAACCTCGGAAAATGTAGCTATATTTAGTTTGGAAATGGGAGCATCACAGCTTGTCCAACGGATGCTTTGTGCAGAAGGCAATATTGATGCGACCAAAATGAGAACCGGAGCGCTGGAAGAAGAGGATTGGGAAAAACTTACAATGGCAATGGGCAGTCTGTCTTCGGCAGGCATATACATTGATGACTCTCCGGGGATTAAAGTTAATGATATACAAGCTAAATGCCGGCGACTTAAACAAGAGCGCGGTCTCGGAATGATCTTGATTGATTATTTGCAGCTAATCCAAGGATCCGGTTCAAAAAGCGGAGAGAATCGTCAACAAGAAGTCTCAGAGATTTCAAGAAGCCTGAAAGGAATTGCTCGTGAACTTGATGTTCCTGTAATCGCCCTGTCTCAGCTTTCACGTGGAGTAGAATCCAGACAAGATAAACGTCCTATGATGTCGGATCTTCGTGAATCTGGAAGTATCGAACAGGATGCTGACATTGTTTCTTTTCTTTACCGAGAAGACTACTATGATCAAGAAGCAGAAAATCAAAATATCATCGAGATAATCATTGCCAAACAGCGTAACGGCCCGGTAGGTAACGTAGAGCTTGCTTTTATAAAAGAGTATAATAAATTTGTGAATTTGGACAGGCGCCATGATGAAAGTCAAGCGCCGCCTGGTGCATGAATAAAACCCGGATTGGTTACATTCCAATTCGGTTTTTTCATAGCATCTTAAATATATAAAAATCAATAATTCTAGGTATCACGAACGTATTGGTGGATTTATATATATAACGTTCGTGTTTGATTGACTTCTTTCCGTAGAATTGATACACTATTTGAGGGTTTTATTCTGATTGTAACTAACTACATATAAAAGATAATGAATTATCAAAGTAGCCTGTCAAAACAGGTGCCGGAGGTGGACGGTTTGTCGTCAGTAGTAATTGTTGGTTCGCAGTGGGGAGACGAAGGAAAAGGAAAAATCACGGATTATCTTTCAGAAAATGCAGAAGTCGTGGCAAGGTATCAAGGTGGAAATAACGCAGGACATACCATTGTTTTTAATGGTAAAAAGTATAAGCTGCACCTTATTCCATCAGGTATTTTTTATGATAACAAGACCTGTGTCATTGGAAACGGCATGGTAATTGATCCGAAAGCATTGGTAGAAGAGTTGAAATATTTGCATGAACGCGGTGTGGATACTAGCAACTTACGGATTAGTAACCGTGCTCATGTCATTTTGCCATACCATGTGAAACTAGATGCTGTTGAAGAAGAAAGTAAGGGGTCGAATAAAATCGGGACAACCCGAAAAGGAATTGGACCTGCTTATATGGATAAAGCAGCTAGAACAGGGATCCGTATATCAGATTTACTAGATAAAGAAGAATTTGGTGAAAAATTAGAAAGAACGTTGCAAGAAAAAAATCGTCTACTTGAAAAAATATACGAAGTAGAAGGGTTCAAAAAAGAAGATATTCTTGACGAATATTATGAATATAGCCAGTTTTTTGCTGACTATGTTTGTGATACGTCCGTGGTGTTAAATAACGCCATTGACGCAGGACGCCGGGTTCTTTTTGAAGGAGCACAAGGGGTTATGCTAGACATCGATCAAGGTACATATCCGTTTGTTACATCTTCTAATCCTATCGCAGGCGGAGTGACCATTGGGTCTGGTGTGGGTCCATCTAAAATCCACCATGTTGTAGGTGTATCAAAAGCTTATACCACACGAGTAGGAGATGGTCCGTTTCCTACTGAACTTACAGATGAAATAGGGGACAAAATTCGTGAAGTAGGTAATGAATATGGAACGACTACGGGGCGGCCACGTCGAGTAGGCTGGTTTGACAGCGTAGTTGTGCGTCATGCACGAAGAGTCAGCGGGATAACTGACTTATCTCTTAATTCTATTGATGTTCTCACTGGAATAGATAAGGTGAAAATTTGTACGGCGTATAAATACCGTGGAGAAATTATTGAAGAATTTCCAGCTAGTCTCAAGGTACTAGCTGAATGTGAGCCTGTTTATGAAGAGATGCCTGGATGGAACGAAAACATCACGGAAGTAAAATCATTGGAAGATCTTCCTGAGAACGCTCGCCATTATTTGGAGCGGGTTTCGCAGCTGACGAATATTCCTGTTAGCATTTTCTCTGTTGGTCCGGATCGCAATCAAACGAATATGGTCAGGGGCGTGTGGGGTGTGTAAAACACTTTATAATCCCTCTTTCTTCGTCTGCTTTTCAAGCTTCTTACATGGAAAAGCAGACGGGGAAAATTTTTTTTAAAACTCCTTGAAAATAAAAAATCAACATGGTAATATTATTCTTGTCGCTGTCAAGGAAACAGCAACAACCATGTTTATTTTAGTTCTTTACACAGTGAGGGACAAAAATAAAAAACGGCTCATAAACAAAAGGTATGCATAATAAAGGAGCACCATTTATAAATAAGAGCCATTAGCGAACCGTAAACCCCACTGAGTAATCAACAATGCAGGTTTGCGAGGAGCAGTGATGCGAAGCATGACGCGACGAGCACAAAACATCGACGAATGCATCAACTATGTTTATTTTGGTTCTTCACGAAGTGAGGGACAAAAATAAAAAGCGGTTCATAAACAAAAGGTATGTATAGTAAATGACACCATTTATAAATAAGAGCCATTAGCTCAGTTGGTAGAGCATCTGACTTTTAATCAGAGGGTCGGAGGTTCGAATCCTCCATGGCTCACCATTTAAAAACGGCCCGTTGGTCAAGTGGTTAAGACACCGCCCTTTCACGGCGGTAACAGGGGTTCGAATCCCCTACGGGTCACCATATTATTTATTACAGTTAAGTACAACTTTTTTCCTCTTAATCCAACCGCCTTTTTAAAAGGCCGGGGAGGAGAGAAGGAAGAAGCGTACAATTAGTACGTGACTGACAGAACGAGAGCAGCTGACGAAGAGATTCGTCTTGAAAAGAATCGTCTTTTTTGAATAAGAATCAAGAAGGTCGAGGAAGCAAGGGAGAGAAGGAAGGAGCGTACCTTAGTACGTGACTGACAGAACGAGAGCAGCTGACGAAGAGATTCGCAGATTATTATTCAAAAAAGGGCCTGTGGTGTAGCGGTTAACATGCCTGCCTGTCACGCAGGAGATCGCGGGTTCGATTCCCGTCAGGCCCGCCATTTACTACTACTTACATACGATAGATTGCACCAAGAATAAAAGCTCGGAGAAACGAGAAAAAAATCATCGAAAAACCTCTAGTTCCCCCTCGAAGCAACGCTACAAGAGTAAGGGACAGAGGAAATAAGAAAGCAAGAAGAAAAAATAAAAAGAAGAACTACTTGTTTAAAATGGCTCGATAGCTCAGTCGGTAGAGCAGTGGACTGAAAATCCTCGTGTCGGCGGTTCGATTCCGTCTCGAGCCACCATTTAAAAAAATGATAATACACGCCTGGATTACATTCCAGGCGTTTTTTGTATACCATTAAAATACAAAATGTTACATATAAACGTTGTAACTTGTCCCTTTCAGGCTATGTTACAATATAAGAGGACTGTGTTGCAGTTTTTTCTCAAACTTTAAGAAAATGTAACTTTATTAAAGGAATATAGTACAAGAAAAGACTAAGACTTCCGCCCTTACCATTAGAACTTGACGGAAAGATAAATTGTTCTAATACTGTTAAAACAGGTAACATGTTTGTTAAAGATAATAATCTAGTATACTTATTTTTACTATTAACGGCTATTAAAAAAACAGGTGAAAACCACCCTGTGGATGTAATTAGTGAGTTTATTGTAATCCTAGCAACTTATTCTATGAAAGAAATGGAGCGGGTATTGGATGGACGAAAAGATTTTAGTGGTTGATGATGAACAGCCAATCGCTGATATTTTAGACTTCAATTTAAAAAAAGAAGGGTTTCAAGTAGAGGTAGCTTATGACGGGAATGAAGCAATTGAAAAAGTACACCAATTCAAACCCGATATTGTTCTGCTTGATATTATGCTCCCTCATAAAGATGGAATGGAAGTTTGCCGTGAAATCCGAAAATATTTTGATATGCCTATTATCATGTTAACCGCAAAAGACGCAGAAATAGATAAGGTGCTTGGTTTGGAACTGGGGGCGGATGACTATGTGACAAAGCCTTTCAGTACGAGAGAACTTATTGCACGAGTAAAAGCTAATTTAAGAAGACTGCAGGTTGTTCCAGAAGAAAACCAATCGAAACAAAAACAAATTGAAGTTGGGGATTTAACGATTGATCCCGATGCATATCTTGTTTCTAAACGTGGAGATCCAGTAGATTTAACACACCGGGAGTTTGAACTTATTCATTATTTAGCACGCCACATTGGACAAGTCATGACGCGTGAACATTTACTCCAAGCCGTATGGGGTTATGACTATTTTGGTGATGTCCGCACCGTAGACGTGACTGTACGCCGTCTTCGTGAAAAAGTGGAAGATAATCCAAGTTATCCGATGTGGATTGTAACAAGACGAGGAGTCGGCTATTATTTAAAACACCCTGAACAGGAGAAGTAAAAATGAAAATTATCGATTTTTTTAAATCGATTCATGTCAAAATGATTGTAATCTTTATGCTGCTGATATTTATTGCCATGCAGGTGATTGGTGTTTACTTTACGAGAGAATTAGAATCGCAGCTTGAAGATAATCATTATGATATGTTAGTGGAGCGGGCTGATTTGCTCGAATATAATGTTAGACAAGAAATGACAAGAGATCGTGATAGTGAAGAAGAACCACTTGAAGATGATATAGAAGATCTTTTACAAGAGTTTTTTTCTATAGAGGATTCGGAAGTACAGGTTATTGGTCCGAATCAGGAAGTATTAGGGACATCAAATTGGAATGATCAAAATATTGTGGGACAGCAAAGTACAGAAGTTAGAGTGAAAAGAGCTCTAATTGGTACAGAAGACAGCCCCATTTTAAGAGACCCGGAAACCGGAGATAGAATCCAGGTGATTTCTCAGCCGGTTGAAGCTGATGGAGAAATTATAGGTGCCATTTATATTGAGGCTTCCATGGAAAATATCTATCAAGAGATGGAAGAAATCAATGGCATCTTTTTCAATGGAACGATTATAGCTTTGGTTATCACAGCAGTGCTAGGAATACTGCTGTCACAAACATTAACCCGACCGATTGTGGATATGAGAAAACAAGCTAAAGTGATGGGGGAAGGTGATTTTTCCCGGCGTGTACGAGTGTATGGACAAGATGAAATTGGCCAGCTTGCTGAATCTTTTAATACACTTACACTCAGTTTAAAAGATGCTAGGGCTACTACAGAAGGTGAGCGGAAAAAATTAAGTTCTGTTTTAGCTCACATGACAGATGGTGTTATCGCAACAGATGAGCTCGGACGCATTATATTAATGAATAATCGTGCGGAACAGCTGTTGAATGTAGATAACAAGCACATCATGGGCACGTCGCTCCCAGAAGTTCTGCGGCTATCTGAAACCATAACACCAAGTGATTTATATGATTATTCTGATTCCATCCTGCTTGATTTCAGTGAGGACAATGAAGAATTTATACTAGAAGCTAATTTTTCTGTTATTCGCAATGAAGAAGGTCCAGTAAATGGTCTTATTACGGTGCTTCACGACGTTACCGAACAGGAGAAAATAGAAAGAGAACGGCGCGAATTTGTAGCCAATGTTTCTCATGAACTTCGTACCCCGTTAACTACGATGAGAAGTTATCTAGAAGCATTAGAAGACGGGGCAATGGAAGATGAAAATTTAGGACCCCGCTTTTTAAAAGTGACGCAAAATGAAACCGAGCGCATGATCCGGCTTGTAAACGATTTACTGCAATTGTCCAAAATGGATAGCAATGATCTTCAACTCACATTTGAAACAACAGATATTGGGGAGCTCTTACGGCAGATAGCAGAACGTTTTGAAATGATAACAAAGGATAAAAACATAGAGTTTTCTAAAGAAATCCCGATGCATTCTGTTTATGTAAATATGGACAAAGATAAAATGACCCAAGTTTTCGATAATATTATTTCAAACGCCGTAAAATATTCACCAGATGGCGGCATGATAACCATTCAAATGATTACTCGTTCAAAAGCTGTAGATATTGAAATTACGGATGAAGGCGTAGGTATACCAAAGGAAAATCAAGCTAAAATTTTTGACCGTTTCTACAGAGTCGATAAGGCAAGAGCTCGTAATCTTGGCGGCACAGGTTTAGGACTTGCTATTGCCAAAGAGCTGGTTCAGTCCCATGGTGGATATATTACTGTTAATAGTGAGTGGAGAAAAGGGACGACGATATCGGTAACGCTTCCTTATACCGTTAATAAAAAAGCGGGTGTTTTTGAATGATGGAACGCATAAAATCTTGGACCTTAACGATATTAGTTGCTCTTAGCGTTATACTAACGTGGCAGCTTTGGACCTTTCAGCCGGATTTGGCCTATTTAGATGAATCCGATTACCTTCCTAGTGAAAATTTTGGGGAAGAATTAGACCTGCAAGATGTAATCTGGCCGGATCAGTTAGTTTTTCGTAATGGCGAGCGCCAAGTTGCATTAAATGGTACCGAACGAGTTTTTTCGAGATTTTACAATACTCTTTTAGAAGCTCGTTTTGAAAATATTACGTTAAATCAAGATTTTGACGTAGATGAGTTATACGAAGGCCAGAGAATAGCAGAATTGATATTTCCAGCTCCCATACCTGGAGATATATTAGATGAGATACTCAATTTTGAAGACGATATTCCATACTTATCTATTGATTCAGTGGATCGAGTTTTACTGATCGATGAAGGAGTCGATAGTGAAAATCTGAAAGTAAAGTTTGTGTCCTATGAGGATCCAGTCGTTCTAGAAGGGGAGACAAACTTCAGTATGTCTGATTTTAGAGAGCAGTATATTCGTCAAATGGATGAATTTACATCTGTTTTCTCCTATGAGGTGGACAACGGTTCTGTTTTACCAAAAACAATTTATTTACCAGAAGAGCCTGTTATGTATAGTACTCTTTCTGATACGTCTTCAGAAATTAATTACAATGCTTTCTTAAGGTTGTTATTTAATGATTCTGATTACGTAAAACAGTATCATCAAGACAATCGGGAAGCATCCTTCACGGATGGGAACCGCATGATGAGCTTAGAAGATAACGGAGATTATTTGAATTATGTTAATCCGGTTTATAGTGAGAACGTTCCAGATTCTCAACACCATGTGGTGGAAGCTTCTTTTGATTTTATCAATTCTCGCGGGGGGTGGACTGATACCTACCGCCTCTATGACTGGAAGCGACGCAGCCAAGAAGAAAATGCTACGTATCGAATGATTGTTTCAGGTCTGCCTGTATTTGAATCACAAGGATTAGATCTTGCGTCCATTAACGTTTCACGAGTGGGTGGACAAGTTTCTCAATACTCACGCCCTTTGTTTAATCTAGATGAGAGTCCGATTGACGCAAGAGGTTCGATTGAACTTCCAGCTGGAGAAGACGTTATAGAATTCGCGGAAGAGCAGTTTGATCCAGAGCGAATTGAAAACATTCGAGTTGGCTACAAAATGGAAAAAACAGACAATGTCGTCATTCGTTTTGAACCGAGTTGGTATGTGAAATATGATGATGCATGGTATCCTATAGATCCTGGTGTAACAGAAGAGGGGGAGGAAGAAAGTGGATTGGAATAGGACAAAAACGATTTTTATTATCACATTTCTTCTCCTCAATGCTTTTTTACTTTACCAGTTACTAGAAAAGAAAAACGCAAGTGAGATTGATGTAAGAGCTCAAGCAACAGTCAGGGAGCGATTAGCTGATATGAATATCCATATTACAGAAGAGCTGCCAGAAGAAAGAAGTGAAATTAACCACATTGTCGGCCAGCCCGTGCAAATGGAAGAGGAAGTTATAAACAAGGTTGGAGAAGATAATGTCAATATTTTAAACAATAGGTTTGTAGAAGTGACGTTAGAGGAACCATACGAAGTTACCTCTGATGTGGAAGAATCTATTTCGAATTTTTTAGACCAGAATGTTTGGAATGCAGATGAGTACAGGTATGAAAGTTGGAACAGCAATGATCGACAGATGTATTTTAACCAAACGTATGAAGAAAAAACAGTTGTCACTTATGAAGAAGATCAGCTGGTGTTGTTTTTTAATGAAGACAACGAAATAGAAAGTTATGTGCAGAGCTATCTTAATTTTGAGGAAGAAGGAAAAGAAAAGGATATGCTCGATCCTTATAAAGCTATTGAAGTGTTATTAAACGATGGCATTATCTCTTTTAATGATCAAGTTAATAAAGTGGAATTAGGGTACCATAGCCTTTTTAGTCCAGAAGGAGAGGTACAGGTCTTTGCACCAATGTATCAAATAGAAATAAATGAAGATAAAAATTATCTTGTGCATGCTATAGACGGCTCAATCCAAGAATTAGCGGGAAATTCTGATAATAGTCAAAACGATGGGAATGAAACAGATTCAGGAGAATCCGAGGGAGATTAATAACGTGGAGTGAAACAATAGATGGCTTTATCTTTTAGCGTACTAGCAAGCGGCAGCACGGGAAATGCTGTCTATTTAGAAACAGAGGAAAAACGCCTGCTCATTGATGCAGGATTAAGTGGGAAAAAATTAGAAGGGCTGTTTCAACAAGTGTCACGAAGCCCAAAAGATTTAGATGGTATTCTAGTTACTCATGAACATAGTGACCATATTAAAGGTGTAGGGATTTTAGCGAGAAAATATAACTTACCGATTTATGCGAATGAAAAAACATGGCAGGCAATGGAAAACAGCATAGGTGCCATTCATTCGGAGCAAAAATTTATTTTTGAACGCGGCTGCTATCAAACGTTTGGAGATCTTGAGGTGGAATCGTTTGGCGTTTCTCATGATGCAGCTGACCCTATGTTTTTCGTTTTTCATAATGAAGGAAAAAAACTAGCCCTTGCTACAGATATGGGTTATGTCAGTGAACATACAAAGGGTATTATACAAAATGCTGATATGTTTATATTTGAATCGAATCATGACATGAACATGCTGC
The DNA here is from genome assembly GCF_002886255.1 of Alteribacillus bidgolensis. Classification (NCBI taxonomy): domain Bacteria; kingdom Bacillati; phylum Bacillota; class Bacilli; order Caryophanales; family Bacillaceae; genus Alteribacillus; species Alteribacillus bidgolensis. Next base: position 3,213,033 of record NZ_KZ614149.1, on the reverse strand, counting down.
GGATGTGCCGCTATCCTTGGAATATTAAACGGAGAATTTTAGGGGATACCGGTCATGTTTCTAATGAAGACGCTGCTTCTGCTTTAGCAGAAGTGGTAGGTGAAAAGACAAAACGTATTTATTTAGCTCATTTAAGTCAAGATAACAATATGAAAGATTTAGCTCGAATGACAGTAAAGCAGATTTTAGAAGAAAATGACTGCGGAATTGGTTATGATTTTTACCTTTATGATACGGACCCAAACAAAGCTACGTCATTAGTCACATTATAATGAGAATGGACTCCTTCTATACGAACGGTAAAGATGTTTAAAAACTTATTAACTAGGACACTCTAAAAGCGAAATTGTGGAAAATTATATAAAACAAAGCTTCTTTCTGGACGAATTTACAAGGTTATAAATAAAATAAGAATACAACCATAATCATGCTTAATTTCTTGTTACTTGGGGAAAAATACCTAAAAGGTAAGAGGAGAGGATACTGCGGTTAAAAAACCATGACTTCGCCATCGGGCGAGAAGCTTGTTTTGTTTCACAGAACTTTAATGAACAGGAAGGTGTCGGAGGTTATGGGTTATTATAATAATCATATGGATGATGAAAACAAAAGATCTAAAAAGAATCGGCAAAGAACAGGAATGGCAGGTTTTATCGGTGCTGTTATAGGCGCACTGCTTGTCGTCTTTTCGATGCCGCTGCTTTCTGGAGCAGGCCTTTTGCCGGGGTCGGCAGGAGGACAGGAAGATTCATCTGTTACATCAGAAAATGATTCCTCTGAAGATGATATTTTTACGGAACAACAGCAAAATGTTAATTTATCCGTGAACTCTGATATTACAGAAGCAGTAAATAATGTTTCCGATGCTGTAGTTGGGGTCTTTAATCTTCAAAGGTCGGAGTTTTGGCAGGAAGAGGAAGGCGGACAAAACCAAGGGACTGGTTCGGGTGTTATATATAAAGTAGAAGGAGATTCCGCTTTTATTGTAACAAACCATCATGTTATCGAAGGAGCCAGTCAAGTAGAAGTCAGTTTATCAGATGAACAAAGAGTAGAAGCAGAACTGGTCGGATCAGATGTATTAACAGATCTTGCTGTTCTTCAAATCGATGCAGAAGGTGTAGATACTGTTGCTGAATTTGGCAACTCGGAAAACTTAAATGTGGGAGAACCTGCAATAGCTATTGGTAATCCACTTGGCACGAACCTTTCACGAACAGTAACACAAGGAATTATAAGTGCGACGGAACGAAGTATTCCTGTAGATTTAACAGGTAATGGACAACCTGATTGGAACGCAGAAGTCATGCAGACGGATGCTGCTATCAATCCAGGTAATAGTGGTGGAGCGCTCATTAATATTAGCGGCCAGTTAATAGGGATCAATTCCATGAAAATTGCTCAATCTACAGTAGAAGGCATTGGTTTTGCCATTCCATCAGCAGTAGCGATTCCTGTTATTGAAGACCTTGAAACAAAAGGAGAAGTAGAACGACCGCAAATGGGCATCGGAATCAGATCCCTTTCTGAAATTCCGAGTTACCACTGGCAGGAAACGTTAAAGCTTCCTTCTGATATAGACAGCGGGGTGTTTGTGACTAATGTAGCTCAAGGAACACCTGCACAGGAAGCAGGATTGCAAGAATACGATGTGATTACTTCCGTAGATGGAGAAGAAATAACAGACGGTCATGATTTACGTAAATATTTATACACAGAGGCCGAGATAGGAAATACAATTGAAATTACGTTCTACCGAGAAGGCGAGCAGCAAACCACCGAGTTAACATTAAATGCACAACAAGACTTTTAAAAAAAAAGAAAACCTTCGAAAGAGGAGATACTCCTTCGAAGGTTTTCTTTTTGAATGTGGATAAAAAAACATGCATCGTTGTTAATATCTTGTGGATAACTATGTTTTAAAACGATACAATATGGAAGAAAAGGAGGAAAAATTCAGTGATTTATTTTTGTGAATCTCATAGTGACCGTGCTATTGAAGATGCTATTGAACAGGATGGACACCCGCCGCGTATGGAAAAAATGGAAAATGATGCATTATCCACAACTTGTTCATATTGTGAAAAGAAAGCTGTGTATAAAGTGGAATAAATGCGATGGTGCAGGGTGTTAATATGTGGATTAAATTTGTGGATAACTTGGAGGGGAGGAATGGTACTTGTGAATATCTCCATCATAGCAGTAGGAAAGTTAAAAGAAAAATATTTAAAACAAGCAGTGGCGGAATACGAAAAACGAATGAAAAATTTGGCTAACATTTCAATAATAGAACTACCTGATGAAAAAACTCCGGAGCAGGCTAGTGAAAAGGAAATGCTTCAAACAAAACAAAAAGAAGGGGAGAGAATTTTAAAAAAATTACATGACAACATGTATGTGATTGCACTGGATCCGCGGGGGGAAATGATTTCTTCGGAAAAAACTGCTGAAAAAATGGGTTATTTAGCACTGCATGGAAAAAGTAAACTAGCTTTTATCATCGGAGGCTCTTTAGGATTAGATCAAAGCGTTTTACAGCGAGCAGATTTTTTATGGTCTTTTTCTAAACTAACTTTTCCTCACCAGCTGATGCGAGTCATGTTAATGGAGCAATTGTATCGAGCTTTTCAAATTAATCGTGGTTCACCGTATCATAAATAGTACAAAGTTTTGAAGAGCAATAAAAAACCATCAATAATAATGATGGTTTTTAACAATAAATTTAAAAAGAAAAATTAGAATATAATTATCAATAGTTACCTTTAACTCAAATAAGTAAAAGGGGAATGAAATTTGAAGGTTACAAGAATTTTTTTATACGTTTTTGTATTATTTAATATTTTAGGGTTAATCTATTGGATTATTACAATGGTAAAAGACATAATAAAATAATTTATTTAAGACTTACCAAATAAATTTCCTTTATTTAATGGCATGCAATTACCTGTTTTTCTTTTGCTATTCCTTCTTGCCAAAAGGATATCTAAATTAAAGTATTTATCGAGACTGAAATGATATATATTTGACCTGAAAATCAATAACGAAAATGCACTTGTATAAAGAATAAGACTAATTAGATTCATATTTCCAGAAAGGATAAAATTAATGTGCATAAAGAGACAAACTAAGATTGAAGGTATGGTTAATAAACCTACTATCAGAAATAGGCCAAGTAAAACTTGGACAATTGGAATAACATAGTTTAAAACCATCAAATGTTCTAAAGCTATATTCTCTATGAAAGTCTTATAAAAGGTAGAGGTATTGGAATTTTGTAATGAATTTATTAAATAGCCCTTTAAAAATATTCCTGGTTCTTTAAACCATAATTTTTCTGTAATTTTGGTTACGCCTGCCAATAACCAACCTATCCCAAAGAGAACACGTATTAAAACAATAAGAGAGGGAAACAATCTTACATTTTGTATTATTTTCATTTACCTTTTCTCCTCAAGTCATTTTTTCCTAAATACATTTATTTTTCCTTAGGGAAACTTTTTGATCAAAAAAATTTACTGAAAGTCATATAGGTATTTTTCCTAATTAATCATATGCGTTATCGGTTAAAATGTTTACCTAGTACAATAAATTTTACTATATGAAAAACAGATTGTAAATATATATTTACAATCTGTTGTTTTAGTTGAGTAATCAGCTCTTACAATATTGTAAGGGGGTTATATGGTTATAATCACTATATTTTCAAAATTAACTATTTTCTTATATGACAATCGGTAAGAGCTCAAATATAAGTGGCGTTTTTTTAGAATCATTTCGAACCCCTATCCGTCGTGGGCTCAGAATGAATCAAGAGTAAATAATTCTCCTTTAATCTTTAGCAGAGAGTTCCCAGTTTTTTACAATTTGGCAACCACTTCCTTTACCTCTTTTTGTTATTTCCGCTCTCCAATTCCAGTTGGATTTTTTAAAACCTAACTAAACATTCTATGAGTAAAGGTAAAAAGAATCAAGCCCATCGTCCTTATTTTTTCAAAAATCCATTAAAAATCCCAATCCTTTCATTAAATCTTTATATTAAGCAGCCATATTTTAATTCTTTCGTATAGCTTGAAAAACTTAGTGTGGTTGTTGTTTTATTTATCTAGTCAAGAAAATGGGACAACCCATGAATATTTATAAATATTTTTAGCAATATATATATCGAACCTTTGAAATGAGGGGAACTACTATATGGATATAAAACGAAAGTACAAAAACTTTTTTTCAGTTCTTGGTAAATGGGTTATTTTAGGAAGCGTAATTGGTATAGTAGTCGGTTCTACAACGACTTTCCTTTTAGAGACAAACGATTACCTAGGGGATGTGCGAGAAAAAAATGGATGGCTTATAGGTCTTCTTCCTCTTGTAGGAATTCTCTTGGGATACATATATATGAATTACGGCAAGGTATTTTCAAATAATATTTTAAATGACACGGCTGAACTAAATAATTTAGTAATAGACACAGTTCATGGGAAAAAGAAAATTCCAATAAGAATGGGTCCTATTGTCTATTTTGGAACCTTTCTAACAGTCTTTTTCGGCGGTTCTACAGGAAGAGAAGGTGCAGCTGTCCAAATGGGGGGAAGTGTAGCTGAAGCAGTAAACAGGCTCTTTAAAGTAAACCTACTCGACACAAAAATTTTGATCATGAGCGGCATAAGTGCTGGCTTTGGTGCTGCCTTTGGAGCACCTATAACAGGTGCTGTTTTTGGAATGGAAATGACCGCTTTAGGGAAAATGAAATTTGAAGCACTCGTCCCTTGTCTTGTGGCAAGCTTTGTTGGTCACTTTATGACGACAGCAGTTTTGGGACATAAACACGAAGAATTTATTATACAAAATATACCAGAACTATCTTTTATTACATTTACAAAAGTTATTATTATATCTGTTATTTTTAGCCTATTAAGTGTTTTATACTGTCAGTTGAGACATTGTATACAAAATTTCTCTGAGAAGCTTTTTAATAAAAACCATATGAAAAGAGCCTTTGTTGGAGGATTAATCATTGCAGCATTAACGTTAATTATAGGTTCACAAGATTACAACGGCCGAGGCTTACAAATGCTAGAGCAATCTTTCACAGAAGACGTTCCCCCCTTTGCTTTTCTAGGAAAGCTAGTGTTTACGGCGGTAACTCTTGGAACTGGCTTTGTTGGGGGAGAGGCCATCCCTTTATTTTTTATGGGAGCAACATTAGGAAATAGCTTACACACATTCATAGATTTACCTATATCATTTCTCGCAGCATTAGGATTAATTGCTACTTTTAGTGGTGGTGCGAACACCCCTATAGCAGCTTTTCTATTAGCAATGGAGATGTTTGATGGAAAAGGATTGGAGTACTTTTTTGTTGCTTGTCTCGTTAGTTATATCTTTTCAGGTCACCATGGACTATGGCCTTCACAACAAATATATGAACCCAAAAGCAGGTTATATTATATAGGAAACGCTGAAACCATTGAAAACGTTGAAAAGAATAAAAAGATTTAAGATTTCACTAGTAAATGATTATCTAGACAATACTCTGTTTCGTTATAACAAATAAGGTCACTCTATTGTCAATTTCTCGACCTTAGTGACCTCATTTCTACTTATTTAGCAGTTATTGTATTTTTAAATAAATAATTTAGGGAATATTTATCAACCAGGGATTAACCATATATCATATCCTAAATCAGGTTAAAAAAATCCAAAAAATAATATCTTGAATTTATGCGAGGAACCTAAAGTGTTTTAAGGATGTTGGCAGGTTTCATCTACATAAGTCTTTTACTAAACCTTTTTACCATACATTTACTTATCGTCTATCTCACCGTCTCCTATTTGATCATTTCCAGCCCCCAGCTAATGAAAAAAAGAAAAAGCCTTAGAAAGTCAAATACAAAAATTGGAAATATCCCTGCCATTTTATTTCGTAAAATTGCTCTCTTTATATAAAGGAAATTAACTAAAAATTTACTATATTTTAAAATAATGAATCAGAATTTTTATCATTACATTGTATATGTCTAAATTTAATTCCATCTTCTAATATGAACGTAATATGGTTATCTTTTAAAGAATAGAGAATAAAGTGAACGATATAATTTACAATAATAAATAAATAAAAGGCATTCCATAATTAGGGTGAAATCCATAAATAAATTGAAGATGTCAACCGTAAATATATTTTTAGTACAGCAACATAATATTTTTTTTAAAAGGGGGAATATTTTTGGATTTACACTTCACATGGAAAGCTATTGTCATTGTCCTTGGAGGAGTACTTATCTTGCGGTTAGCTGGAAGAAAATCAATCTCACAGCTTACGGTTGCTCAGACTGTCATGATGATAGCTGTTGGTTCATTAATCATTCAACCTGTTGGCGACAGGAACATTTGGATTACTATGATAATTACATTTTTAATGGTAATTACACTTCTTTTTATTGAGTATATCGTTTTAAAATCGAATGCTATTGAGACTTTTATTTATGGAAAATCACTTATAGTAGTCGAAAATGGCCAAATTAATAAAAGCAATTTAAAAAAGCTGCGGTTAACAGTCGATATGTTAGAGGTACGGTTAAGACAACAAAACATTAGAAGTTTTAGTGATTTACAATGGGCTACAATAGAATCGAACGGTCAGTTAGGGTATATGTTAAAACCCGATAAACAATACGCTACTAAAGAAGATATTAAAATGCTGAAATCGATAATTGAATTAAATCAATCTAACCCTCCTAATGAAACCACAATAACTCAAACAAATGTGTCAGATGACATATTTAATGAGGTTAAAAATAGAAAACATATAGAAAAACCTAAAGAGAATTTGGATTAAGAGTAAATACTAAACAATATCCATTGACCAATAACTGAAAAAAGTTATTGGTCAATGGATATTGTTTTTGGGGATCTATTGGAGAAATTGCTAGTTCGCTTACAATTTTCCTACTAGAAACAAACAGTAAAATGTATCTTTTGTTTTCTTGTTTTGTCAATGGGCTATCGGTTTAAATCAATTATATGATCATACTATTTTATAGATTATCATTTGATAAATTTACCCTTTTCAAAAACCTCATTTACTTATGGTATGATCTCCATATCATAAATAAAGAAAGCATTACAAATTGATGCTTTCTTGCTGACCAGGAAGTTATATTGTTTTCTAATCACGACTGTTGTTTTCGTTGGTATTTTTTTCTCGTTTTCATACGGTAAAAGATATACCAGCCAATCGCTACAATAATCAAAACTACTATACCGTATTGTACGTTTTGAAACCACGTATACACTACTTCAATATTTCCTAGGCTTCCTAAATAGAACATAAGGAAAGCAACAGGCAGTATACCAAGGAAGGTAAAGAATCCGTAACGAAAAGGAGTTATTTTATAAAAAGCAGCTAAGTATACAATGTACCCCATACCAAGTACTCTTCCTGCGGATATTGTCCATTCTCTGTATTTGTCCATGAATTTCAGCATTTGCTTGGAACTTGATTTGTTTACACGGTTTTGTAAAAGGTGGTCATAACGAAGAGAAAGCCAATAAGGGATATAACTAATGGCCGTATAAACAGCTGCAGCTCCAAAACTAAGCAGCACCCACTCTAAACTGGAAGGATCCATTATATAACCATATACCAGCATGACAATAGCTGCAGGAAACGGTATAGAGATGGCTTCCACGGCTACTCCTAAAAACAAGCCGATAATACCAAGTTGTTCGAGTGTATCTAATAAAAATGTCAGCATAAACTAACTCCTTGTTGTATACAAAGGCTTTTCGCCTTGTTACTAACAATTTACCATAATTTCACGGGCAATACAGGATATAGAAGCTTCTATTCAAAATTTTTGTGTTAAAGAATAATCTTGGATATCATAAAGTTAACAGAAAGGTTGTGTCCGTTATGAAAGAATGGAAAAATATGCTTTCCTCAGCAAAAAGCTGGGCAAAAGAAGCTGGAGAGTTACAAGTTAAAAGAGTAGAAGGACCGATGGAAATGGATAGTAAATCTTCACCTATTGATCTTGTAACAGAGTTAGATGTGTGGACAGAAAAATTTTTAACAGGAAAAATTCAAGAAAACTATCCTGGCCACGTAATGAGAACAGAAGAAAGCGGCTTTCATGAAGGAGATTCGGACTATGAATGGGTTATTGATCCAATTGACGGAACGGTCAATTATGCACGGGGAATCCCGTTTTTTTGCATATCTATTGGTATTAGGTATAAAGGGGAAACGGTAGCAGGTTTATTACATGCTCCAAAACTAAAGGAAACGTATGAAGCGATTAAGGGAGAAGGAGCTTATTTAAACGGTCATCCTATCCAGGTATCTGAGACATCACAGTTGAATAAAGCCGTTATAGGAACTGGTTTTCCTTATGATAAAGGAACGGATGAAGATAACAATCTTGCCTATGTACAAGAATTAGTCCCCCGGATAGGTGGTATTCGGCGACTAGGAAGTGCAGCGCTCGACCTTGCTCAAGTTGCTTGCGGCAGAATGGACGCATATTGGGAGATAAAATTAAATGCATGGGATGTAGAAGCAGGTTTAATTCTTGTAGAAGAAGCAGGAGGAAAAACGATCGTGCGTGAAGAAGAAAAAGGACTGTACGTTCTAGGAGCGAATCCTTATTTATTTAATACATTAAAGGAACTAATTAAGCGGTAACAACTAATGTTTCACGTGAAACAAAAAGGAAGGTTTTGAAGTATTAGAACAGGGAATACATAAGCAGGAATCTCATTGCTTGATGCCTGCGGAAGCTTTACATTGGCGGGCTGTGATCCATTTGCATAAATGTAACTATTCCAATAACAAGAAAAATAATGAAGATGACAGAAATGATTAATCCGATGACACTGCAAGTATTTCCAGCAATCGCCAACCCGCGTCCTCCTTGCCCAGATGGTTTTATTTCTTTTAATCCTAAGACACCAAATATTAGTCCGAGAATAGCCGAATAGCCAGGATAGGACTTATAATAACAAATAGAAATGTCATCACCAGAGAAACAATTCAGAACTAAGGAGGTGATGGCTTTCCCATTTACTGTTGCAGGCTCATTTTCTGGTTTTATACATACTTTCCTTTTCCATGCAAGTTCACCTCTTTCTAAGTCAGTCATTGTATCATAGCTCTACATCATCTAAGAAAAACATGTGTAAGAGAAAAATCAATGGAGAGGAGGGGGAAACTTTGAGTATATTGACGAATGACTGGGCTCCTAGATTAGATCAAGAATTTCAAAAAGACTATTATGTAAAACTAAGAGAGTATTTAAAAAGAGAATATCGGGAAACGACCATTTACCCAGATATGTATGATATTTTTAATGCTTTGCATCATACTACGTATGAAAATACAAAAGCAGTAATACTTGGACAAGATCCATACCATGGCCCAAATCAAGCTCATGGATTAAGTTTTTCTGTTCAGCCAGAGGTGAAAATGCCTCCATCATTGCAAAACATATTTAAAGAACTTTATGATGATCTTGGGTATGAAATGCCTGAACACGGTTGTCTCACAAAATGGGCAGAAGAAGGTGTCCTGTTATTAAATGCTGTCTTAACGGTAAGAAACGGGCAGCCTAATTCACACCGGGGAATAGGCTGGGAACAATTTACACATGAAGTAATTAGACAAGTTAATGAAAAAGAAGACCCCGTAGTATTTATTTTATGGGGAAAAAACGCACAGGCCAAAGAAGAATTAATTACTTCGGCTCATCATTTGGTAATTAAATCGCCCCATCCCAGTCCCTTCTCTGCTCATAGAGGTTTTTTTGGCAGCAGACCATTTTCACGAACGAACGAGTTCTTAAGGAATGCTGGGCGGCCAGAGATTGATTGGAGTATTTCTTCTAACAAAAAAGAATAATACATGCCAAATCTGGTACTTTCTTAATTATATTAAAGGAGGCAGTAATTAATGAGTATCGAAACATCTATAACATTAAACAATGGGGTAGAAATGCCTTGGGTTGGCCTTGGTGTATATCAAGCAGAAGCTGGAGAAGAAGTAAAACAGGCAGTGAAAACTGCTCTGGAAAACGGGTATCGAAGCATTGATACAGCATCGTTTTATTATAATGAAGAAAGTGTTGGAGAAGCTATTAAAGAAAGTAATGTGGCGGAAGAAGATATATTTATAACGACAAAAGTCTGGAATGATGAGCAAGGCTTTAATGAAACATTAGAAGCATTTGAACGCTCTCGTCAAAAACTCGGTGTGGATAAAATTGATCTTTACTTAATTCACTGGCCGGTGCCAGGAAAATATAAAGAAACATGGGGTGCTCTAGAAAAGTTATATGAAGAAGGAAAAGTACGAGCAATAGGTGTCAGCAACTTTACAGAAGAGCATCTGGAAAACTTGATGAAAGAGGCAAAAGTAAAGCCAATGGTTAATCAAGTAGAATTTCATCCAAGATTATTTCAAAAAGGCTTGCTAGAATATTGTCAAAGCCATAATATTCAATTAGAGGCATGGCGGCCGCTTGGAAAAGGAGATCTGCTTGGAGTGGACGTAGTGAAACGAATTGCAGAAAAGCACGCAAAAACGCCTGCTCAAGTATTGATCCGCTGGTGCTTGGAAAATAAAGTGGTTACCATTCCTAAATCAGTTACGCCAGAGAGAATAAAATCAAATGCTGATGTGTTTGATTTTGCCCTCGATACAGAAGACATTCAGGCTATTGACGGCATGAACGAAAATCAGCGTTATGGTTATCATCCGGATGATTTCCCGTATGATAAAATGTAATAGGTCGAAAAAAAGGCTGCTTGCCGCTGAATGACAGCGAGGCAGCCTTTTAATTAGGCCTACAATGGAGACCTAATCCACGACCTATAATATCTAAACCCATTTAGAAATCAGATGCTGTCCACGGATACATTTCTTTCATTGGACGTGTATATTATGATCGAAAGGGTGAAAGAAGCTGATAGCTGCTATAGTAAAACAGCTCTCTTTAGATAGACTTTGATATGCTGTGTCTGCAGCAGGGGAGGAATAAACGTTTACACCCTGATCTTCAGCAATCATCATGGCTCGTTTCATATGCAAAGGTTCACTCACAATCGTTGCGTTGTCGATATTGTTTTGCTGCATTATATCTTTGGCGTACCGAATGTTTTCTTCTGTAATATGTGATTTGGTTTCTATGAATATATCTTCTCGTTTTGCTCCATTTTCCAACGCATACTTCCGGGCAACTTCTGATTCAGCTTCCTTCATGTTTTCCTCTTTACCACTAGTAAATATCAGTTTGGCTGCTTTGTCGTTTTCATAAAGCTGGAGTGGCATGTTCGATTCTTTTCTTGAAAACCACTGAAGGTTCACTATCTTGTACAGCAGCACCCAACACAATCGCGGCATCTGTTTTTTCAAGCTGATTTTTCCCGCTGAAAGACCAAATATTGTATCCCGTCCAACCTATATACATAAATACAAGAAAAAAAGTGGTGAGAAAAATGATAAAAACATATTTTTTCATCACGATGACCGTCATACCATTGTCTTTTCTATCAATATATCAAGTTGTCTACTTCCCCGTCCATTCTTCTAGAAATGGTATAATATTAAGAGCAGCAAAGAAAGAAGGTAAATGAATATGTTAAGGGAAAAAGTAATTTGTGTGGGCGTTGCATTACTGCTGGGATGTATTCTTGCCTTCCTGCGTATACCGGCTGGATGGCTTTTGGGCGGGCTTTTAACCGGGATTGGGTATGGATTGTTTATCAAACGGCTTGCGTTTGAAGGCTGGCCGTTTCGGATTGTGCTTGCTCTAGTAGGAGTAAATGTCGGATTTATGATGCAAACGGAAATATTTCAATTAATTGCTCAATACTTTGTACCGCTCCTTCTCTCGCTTACCTTAACATTGGCGGCTGGTGTCGGCATTGGCTGGTTAATGAACCACTGGACTAACCTAGATCCGTTAACCGCTTATTTTTGCTGTGTCCCCGGGGGTGCATCTGAAGTGATTGCATTGAGCGGGGATTACGGAGCAGACAACCGGGTAGTTGCTGCATTTCACACAGCAAGAATCACATTTTTTGTTTTAACGATTCCATTTTTAGCTGGGTTTTTCTACCCGGATGAACTGCAAGGAAAGTCTGCTGGTTTCGCTTTAGAAGGTATGGAGTTATCGGTATTAGCGGGACTTTTTACGGCAATTTTGGTTACTATATTATTGTTTCGGTTATGGAAAGTGCCGGCTGGAACCTTGTTTTATGGAATATTTACAGGATTTATTATAAGTGAATGGGTATTCGCTGGTTCTGCTTCGCTGCCATCTTATATCGGAGGGATCGGACAGGCGCTTATCGGAGTGATGGTTGGCATCCGTTTTGACCGTCCGACTTTTTTTAAGTTAAAAGATATTGGAAAACCAAGTGCTGTATTGCTTGCTATTTACTTTTTATTTAGTCTGACACTTGCGGCTATTTTTGAGTGGATGACCGGTCTCCCTTATATGACTAGTTTACTTAGTACGGTTCCGGCAGGAGCAGCTGAAATGAGTTCAACAGCGATGGCTTTACATTTGGAGCCTACCCTTGTTGCGAGCTTACATATTATTCGGGTGATTGCATTATTTATTTTTTTGCCGTTTTGTATTAATTTATTAAAAAGAGCTGCTGAGCAGGGGAATTAAATTGTTTCCCTGCTCATCCTATGATTAAGGCTATTTGTTGACTGAATATTTTGACTTTATACCATAGTATTGTATATTTTCTCTTGAATCGGTAGTATATGTTTTAACAAACAAATCATGAAAACGATTGCGCATTTTTCTTTTACATGAAATCGCTAACATTCCAATCGTTTAAAAAGGTGGTTGAAAAAATGAGTATGCTAAAAAAACTTCCAATGTTTTCTTTTGATTTTTGGCAAAAATTCGGAAAAGCTTTAATGGTAGTTGTGGCTGTTATGCCCGTGGCCGGTATTATGATTTCATTAGGAAAAGCATTTGAGATGATGGTTTCTGATTACCCATTTTTGCAATCGGTTGCGCAAATGATAGAAGGCATCGGGTGGGCAGTTATTGAAAACCTGCATATTTTGTTTGCAGTGGCTATTGGAGGATCATGGGCTAAAGAACGGGCTGGCGGGGCATTCGCAGCATTATTAGCTTTTATATTTATTAACCGTATAACCGGTTCGATCTTCGGGGTTAACTCGGGGATGCTTGAAGAAGGAGGGGCATCTGTTCAAACATTAACAGGTGCTGAAATTGCAGTAAGTGATTATTTTATTAGTGTACTAGGGGCACCCGCTTTAAATATGGGAGTTTTTGTCGGAATCATTTCTGGTTTTCTTGGAGCCAGCTTATTTAATAAATATAACAGTTTTAATAAACTCCCTGAAGTATTATCTTTTTTCAATGGAAAACGGTTTGTACCATTTACTGTTATGGCTGGATCAGTGGTCGTTTCATTGGCTCTTGCATTGGTATGGCCTTCGATCCAGACCGTATTAAACAATTTTGGAGAATGGATTGCTACCTCTCGTGAAAGTGCTCCAGTTGTGGCCCCTTTTGTTTTCGGGATGATGGAACGATTGATGCTCCCCTTTGGCTTACATCATATGTTGACCGTACCAATCAACTACACGGAACTTGGCGGTACGTATGTTATTCAAACAGGAGGCAGCATTGGCCAGACGGTTGCCGGGCAAGACCCTCTTTGGCTTGCATGGGCAACTGACTTATATAATTCCATTACTCAAGGAGATATGGAAACCTATGAGGAATTAAAAGAAGAAGTCACTCCAGCAAGATTTAAAGCTGGACAAGTTATTACTTCAACAGCTGCTCTTATTGGGATTGCATTAGCCATGTATCGTAACGTCGACCCTGATAAAAAGCATATTTATAAGTCTGTCTTTTTATCCGCAGCACTGGCTGTGTTTCTGACTGGTGTTACAGAGCCAATTGAGTTTATGTTTATGTTTGCAGCACCTCTTTTGTACGTTGTATATGCAATCATGACTGGAGCAGCTTTTGCAGTCGTTGATTTCATTGATTTACGTGTTCATTCTTTCGGTATCATCGAGCTGGCAACTCGTACTCCGCTCATGATAAATGCCGGAATTGGACGGGACTTATTGAATTTTGCATTTGTTAGTCTGGCATTTTTTACAATGAATTTTGGAATTGCTCATTTTATGATTAAAAAGTTCAAACTGCCTACGCCTGGGCGTAAAGGAAATTATATTGAAAACAACACAAGTGACATACCTTCTAATAGTGAAAGCACCAGCCAGATAGAGGATGACTCGCAAGCCTCTCAAGTTATTGAACTATTAGGAGGTAGAGGAAATATCTCAGAGGTAGATGCTTGCATGACAAGACTTCGTGTTACAGTGAAAGACTTAGAAGCTGTCTCAGGTGAGGAAGAATGGAAGAAAAACGGGGCTATGGGCTTGATTGTAAAAGATAAAGGGGTACAAGCTGTGTATGGTCCAAAAGCAGATGTACTAAAATCTGAAATACAAGACCGGTTAGGAGCATAGCCTTCATGAGACTATTAACGCTTAATGTTCATTCCTGGCAAGAAGAGGATCAGCTCGATAAAATTAAAACGCTGGCCCGAGTTATCCAGGGAAACGACTATGATGTTATAGCTTTGCAAGAGGTAAGCCAGCACATCGATTCATCTCTCGTCTATAAAAATATACGTAAAGATAATTATGCTCTTCTTGTTATTCAAGAATTACAAAAGCTAGGAAACACTCAATATCAATTACTATGGGATGTATCTCACTATGGATACGATGAGTATGAGGAGGGGCTGGCTCTTCTAACGCGTCATCCAGTGAAAAAAGAATACTCCTTTTATGTAAGCAAGTCTAAATCGAAAGACAATTGGAAAGCTCGTAAAATTGCAGGGGGGACTCTTCTTGTCAACGGTTCTCCTTTTTCTTTTTATTCTTGTCATCTTGGTTGGTGGGGGGATAAAGAAGAGCCTTACGAGCAGCAAGTAGAACGTCTAATCAAAGGAGTCAATCATCAACATCCTTTTGTTCTTCTTGGCGATTTTAATGCAGCCGATACGTTTAAAGAAGAAGGATATGATTATGTCATTAAACAAGGTTTATTTGATACACATCTGCATAGAAATGACGTGACGATAAAAGGAAATATAGCAGGCTGGGAAGAAAATGTAGAAGGATTAAAAATTGACCACATTTTTACCAGCTGGAAACCCGTTGTTTCTCATTCTCGTATTATATGTAACGGCAAAAACGAGCCAATCATTTCTGATCATTTTGGTGTAGATGTTCAATTAGAATGAGAAGAAACTCAACATAAACATGAAAGTCGAGGTGTCTATATGGAAAGAGTGTGGTGGAAAGAGGCAGTAGGCTATCAAGTCTACCCCCGCAGCTTTCAAGATTCAAACGGTGATGGTATTGGGGATATTCAGGGGCTGATTCAGCGCTTAGATTACTTACAGGATCTAGGAATTGATTTAATTTGGATTTGTCCGATGTATCAATCCCCTCAAGATGATAATGGGTACGATATTTCAGACTACAAAGCTATACTTGAAGAGTTTGGTACGATGAAAGACTTTGATGAGCTACTGCAAAAAGTGCACGAGCGCGGGATGAAATTAATCATTGATCTCGTGTTAAACCATACTAGTGATGAGCATCCATGGTTTATTGAATCTCGTTCTTCAAAAGAAAGCGAGAAGCGTAATTGGTATATTTGGAGAGACGGTAAAAATGGACAAGAACCTAACAACTGGGAAAGTATTTTTGGAGGCTCCGCATGGAAATATGATGAAAACACCGATCAATATTTTCTTCATGTTTTTTCAAAAAAACAGCCCGATTTAAATTGGGAAAATCCTGAAGTACGTTCTGCTTTGTATGAAACCGTAAATTGGTGGCTTGATAAAGGTATTGACGGGTTTAGGATTGATGCGATTAGTCACATTAAAAAGTGCCCTGGACTACCAGATATGCCGAATTCGAAAAAGAAAAAATATGTATCTTCATTTGATATGCACATGAATCAACCTGGTATTCACAAATTTTTGCAGGAGTTTAAAGAGGAGACCTTTGGAAATTATGACGTCGTAACTGTTGGAGAAGCAAACGGTGTAAATGTCGAGGAAGCGGACCTTTGGGTAGGAAGCAAAGGAAAAATGAATATGATATTTCAATTTGAACATCTTGACTTATGGGATGCTGGGACAAAAGATTCTTTAGATGTGAGAGGTTTAAAGAAAGTATTAACGCGTTGGCAAAAAGGATTAGAAAAGAATGGCTGGAATGCATTATTTGTTGAAAATCATGATTTAGCAAGAGTTGTTTCGACGTGGGGAGATGATAAAGAGTATTGGAAGGAAAGTGCTACGGCTATAGCAACCATGTACTTCTTCATGCAGGGCACTCCTTTTATATATCAAGGCCAGGAGATTGGAATGACAAACGCTCGATTTTCTTCCATAGAAGAATATGACGATGTAGCAGCAAAAAATTTATATAGGGAAAAGAAGGCACAAGACGTACCAGAAAAAGAGATATTGGACTTGCTAGGGCAAACTTCAAGAGATAATAGCCGTACCCCTATGCAATGGTCAGATGAAAAAAATGCAGGCTTTTCCACCGCTGAACCTTGGTTAAAAATCAATCCAAATTACAAGAAAGTTAATGTAGAAAAGCAGCTAAAAGACAGCTTTTCTATCCTAAACTATTATAAAACGATGATAAAGCTAAAAAAGCAGTATGATCTTTTCACTTATGGCCAATATACGTTACTAAATGAAGAAGACAGTCAAATCTACGCTTATTTAAGAGAAGGAGACAATCAAAACGCTCTCATCGTTACAAATCTTAGTGCAAAAGAAGCAAAGTGGAATGGAGCTGGAATCCTCCATTCTAGTCATCAACTTCTCTTAAACAATTACCAGGGCCTTTTTAACAAGCAAAAAGAAAGCCTCATATTAAATCCTTATGAAGCACGTATTTACTTAATTGAATCATCTTCTTAAAGCCATAAAGCAGAACATGATACTCAAGTATCGTTCTGCTTTTTTTCTTCTTTTAAAAACAATGTTAGGTTTTCTCACAATAAGGTGGGCAGGAGAAATATAATGTGTAAAATATAAACTAACGAAAGATGTTAACTAAGTTTACACCTAATATAAAGGAAGGGGAGAAATTTATTATGGATCCGATATTTTTAATGAATAATCTTTGGATCATGATCGCATTTATTCTAGTTATTCTTATGCAAGGTGGATTTATTCTATTGGAGGCCGGGTCAACCCGGATGAAAAACGCCGGCCATATAGCCGGTAAAACAATCTTCACATTAGGAATTGTTTCGCTCGTTTTCTGGGCTGTAGGTTATGGATTTATTTACGGAGAAAGTGCAGGAGGATTTATAGGTTTATCTGATTTTTTCTTTGGTGATTTCACGACTATGTTTGATGGTCTTGCAGGTTCTGTCGACTTTATTTTCCAGCTGGCATTTGCTGCTATTGCTCTAACCGTTGCTTTTGGAGGTTTTGCAGAACGTGCTAAATTGTCAGCTTACATTGTGTTTGCAGTATTATTTTCGGCTTTTGTTTACCCTGTAGTTGCTCACTGGATTTGGGGAAGCGGCTGGATTGGCGAACTTGGAAAACAGGATTTCGCTGGTTCAACGGTAGTTCACTTAACAGGTGCAATGGCTGCAATGGCAGCGACACTGCTGTTAAAGCCTCGTATTGGTAAATACAATAAAGACGGTTCACCGAATGAGTTAGCGGGGCATAACCAGGTTTTCACAGCTCTTGGTGTATTACTTCTTTGGGTAGGCTGGTTTGGTTTTAACGCCGGAAGTACTTTTGGAGTAGCCGATGCATTCTTTGGTTTTGTCGCATTAAACACGCAGCTTGCTGCAGCAGCAGGGGCAGTGGCTGCATTACTTATAGCTTGGGCGTCTCTTGGAAAAGCAGATGTCCCGACGATGTTAAATGGAGCACTTGCTGGGCTTGTTGCCATCACAGCATCTTGCGCATTCGTTGAGCCATGGGCTGCAGTTGTGATTGGTATTGTTGGCGGACTTCTCGTATTTTACAGCATGAAGTTTTTTGAAAAGATGGGTATTGACGATCCAATATTCGCTTTATCTGTCCACGGCGCTGCCGGTGTATGGGGAACTCTTTCTACTGGTTTCTTTGCTACACCAGGGCTTGCGGAGATGAATGGAGGTCAAGCTGGCTTGTTCTATGGCGGTGGATTTGCACAATTAGGTGTTCAGTTGATAAGTGTTGTAGCTTGCGGTGTGTTCGCGTTTATCGCTTCTTATGTATTGCTGCTTATTACTAAATCATTAATTGGAGGACTTCGCGTATCCGAGGAAGAAGAAATTATGGGACTGGATATTAGTGAACATGGCAGCTATGGTTACCCAGAAAACGTTCAAACCCAGTCTAATAATGTAAATACAGGTGCGTGATGACATGAAATTTTCACCATCTTTTGAAGAGGGAGCTCTCCTCCCTCCTTCCTTTGATAGTTATCAAGCGATTAAAAAAGCAAGAGAGAATGAAACAAACCAGGTGGCAGAAGATCCTGAGCAATTAAATGAAGCACATGATAGATGGGTGCTGGAAACTACTGCTCTTGCTGTACACCGTTTAGAAAGTGAGCGGGGGCAGGTCCCTGCTCACTTTACTTTCTTTGTTATGGGCAGTTCTGGGAGAAAAGAACAAGCCTTATGGAGCGACCAGGATCATGGCATTATTTTCAATGGAAAAGACGAATCGTATCAAGATTATTTTTTAAGCCTCGGTGAAGAAATTCGTGAAGGAATGGCTATTGTTGGTTATCCTCGCTGCGAGGGTAAAGTAATGGCATCCCATCCACGCTGGTGTCACGGTATTAATGAATGGAGGCAGCAAGTGGACGAATGGTTAGAAAAAGACAAATGGGAGACATTTCGACATTTGCTTACCTTTATTGATTCACGAGTGTTAATAGGAGAAGAAAAACTACTGGCTGATATTAAAGAGCATGTCTTTCTTAAAGTTTCCAGTGATCCTCGTTTGTTAGAACGACTTGCAGAAAATACTTCTTATTTACATCAGGGGACGAATGCCTTTGGCAAGTTATTGCCGGAAGAAAAAGGGCCTTATACTGGTTCTCTTCACATTAAAGATGTTGGTTTTTTTCCATACGTCCATGCTATGCGTTTATTAGCTATTAAAGAAGGGCTGCATGATACTTCTACCCTCCAGAGAATGGAAAAAACTGTGGATAAATATTCATTTGTGAATGGAAAAATCGAATATTTTAAAGCATTACTTGATCTTCGTGCTTCCTTTTGGAAGTACCACCAAACGTATGAAGATGTTCATTATGTGCCAGTGGACCGACTTACAAAAGATCAGAAAAAAACATTAAAAGCAGCAGTTAAAGAGGGAAAACATTTATTTCAACAAACGAGAAAATTAGTGGAATCAGGTGAAGGGTTATGGTAATGAACCAAATGTATCAATGGGTACGTCAAGTATCCGGTAAAATAGGTGTCCCCTTTGTTTCTTCTATGGATCAAAGCAACCCGCACCATCTTTCTTTTTTACGACAGCTTCAAAAAGACTTAAAGGCAGAAGAGCCTCTCCAAAAACCATTAGATTCATTGAATGTTACCGTACTTGATTTAGAAACATCGGGGTTTTATCCAGATGGGGGAGATAAAATACTATCAGTAGGGGCAGTAAAAATAAAAAATGGCGAGCTAAAAAAAGAAGAATCCTTTTATACTGCTGTTAGTGAGCCAGAGTCTTTGTCTCCGGAAGTCTCTGAATTAACCGGGCTGAAGAAAGAAGAATTAGAAGCTGCACCCCCCTTAGCAGAAGTACTTCAACAGTTTTATGCTTTCATCCAGACTGATATTTTGGTGGCACATCATGCTCGCCACGAACAAAGGTTTCTTCAGCATGCCACCTATCAAGCTACGGGAATTCAATTTCAGCATCGATTGCTTGATACCTCTTTTTTATTTCAAATTGCAGCTCCAGAATATAATTCTTCGGAACTCGAAGCTTGCTGTGGATATTATGACATCCCGGTTAATGAACGTCATCATGCGCTGGCAGATGCTATCATGGCTGCGGAGCTGTGGAATTGTTCTGTAAAGGAAGTAATGAAACGAGGTTATGAAACGTTGCAAGATGTGTATGTTTATCTAAATCAACAGCAGCGATAAGGAAAAGGAGGAGAGTGAGGTGAAAGACCATATCCCTCGCCGTACAGCGTGTTTTCCCATAAGTGTTGTACAGGAATTAACATCGTTAAGTGCTCGTCAGATTCGATATTATGAACAGCAAGGTTTAATACATCCGAAACGAAACGAAGGTAATCAGCGTCTGTTTTCTTTAGAAGATATTGACCGGTGCGCAGAAATCAAAGAATTGATTGATCAAGGTTTAAATATAGCAGGCGTAAAAACAGTTCTATCAGCGAGAAAACAATTGGCCGAATCAGAAGTACAATCTGCTAAAAGTGTCGTAAACAGGAAGGATATGAAAAAGTTACGAATGTACCTTAACGAAACAGAAGGCTGAGCCTTCTGTTTACAATTTTGTGACAAATGATCGCACCCCTGTTTAAACTTCCATGCTGCCGGGTACATTTTTCGGTAAATGGAGGTGTTAGGTATGGCATTCATCATTGTTGATGATATGCAAATTCCAGCCAAAAAGTTTGACAAAGAAAAAGAAGCCAAAGAAGAAGCTGTAAATAAAGAATTAATTGTAAAAGACGATCAAGGAGATTTTTGGATTATAGATGAAGAGAATTATCCTAAAATTGAAGCATATGGTTACACGATAATTAAGTGATAAACAATTGAAAAGAAGAAAGCCAGGGCTGTGATAGAAATGGCCCTGGTCTTTATTATAAGGAAAGTATAAAATTTTGCGCTTTGATGTCTAGCTTCAGCGCCCAGCCTCTCGGAGGCCCGAGATGGTTTAAGGAACTTTTGCTAGATTCGCAAATTGAAGGATCTTTCTGCTAAGATCGCGAACGTCAACGTACAGGACGTACTAATGTCGCCAATGCCACAGGACGTGACGTTTTTGGCGACGAATTCGCAACGCAGAAGTCAGCCCATCCAGGGCAAGCCAGTTCTGCGTTCTTACAGGACGTGAGGAACTTAGCCGAACGTCATTTAAAACAAGGGCGCTTGCGCTTTTCTTAGTATAGGGAAGGTTAGAAGCATAATGGCATGCTGTGGTATAATGCGGGAGAATAAAATTTATTAAAGCAGGTGAACGGGATGAATATTTCCGCTCGAACAGTTGTGGAAAAAATGGAAGAGGAATTAATGCAGCTTGCTGAACAAGTGGACCGAAAAGAAGAAGCAGTGGTTAAGGAACACGCTCGGGTGTTAAAGGCTTATTGCGATATTATACTAGCCTCTGATGAAAGCAAAAGAAAAAGAAACATAGACACCGTGAAGACAGCTAAGATTTCTTCTAAAACTGCTGGTATAAAACAGTCTTCCATAGAAACAAAACAAGTTTCTTCATCCTCTGCTGCTAGAACGACAAGCGAGATACCATCATCAGATGGAAATTTACTTGAATTTTAATTGTCTTCTTAAAATGGAGGGTGAAAACGGTGTGGAAAATATTTATTGTATTAGGTGCTCTTAATGCAGCTGCAGCGGTAGGATTTGGAGCGTTTGGAGCACACGGCTTGGAAGGAAAATTATCGGACAAGCTGATGGAAGTTTATCAAACAGGAGTTCAATACCATATTATGCACGCCTTAGGATTGCTCGCAATTGGTTTAGCAGCTGCTTATGCAGGAAGTTCTGCGTCTTTATCCTGGGCTGGCTGGCTTTTGTTTGCAGGAATTGTTATTTTTTCCGGAAGCTTGTACACCATGGCTTTTACCGGGATGACATGGCTTGGAGCTATTACTCCGATAGGAGGGACAGCATTCATTGCCGGCTGGATTATGCTTGTTATTTCAGTATTAAAAATATAAAAAATATCTAAAAGGCGGCTCCAAATTAAATGGTTCCGCCTCTTTCTTATACTTCTATAAAGTTTAACACCGCTAAAGAAATTCCAACACCTACAGGACGTACTTTTACACGACGTGTGCCAAAAATGCCACGTCCTGAGGCATTGGCAACATTAGTGAAGAAGGTATAAAGCTGCCTAGACTTTGTACTTTGTTCTTACTGTTTACGCATTTTAAGTGCTTTCTAGTTTTCCGAGTATAATAGTCAGGATCCAGCCTGATAGAAAGGTTAATAGGCTGATTGCTGTAACAAGCCAGCTAGTCCCTAAACCAGGGAATATCACAAATAAAGATCCTATCAATAGTCCGCTCATAACAGCGTAGGTCCCCGTTCGATGCTGGCGTAGAAGATAATGCAAAAATTTGCTCATAATAGTAATGCCTATAAAAATGCCCAGCCCTACAGTGAAAATGACGGGGAATTGTAAAGAGGTAACGGCATTAATAATTGTTTCATAAACACCAAGAATTAAAAGGATAAACGAACCGCTTACCCCTGGCAATATCATTGCAGAGCTTGCCAGCCATCCAGAGAAAAACAAATATATATAGTCAGATGAAGTTAATGTATGGACCACTTCTCCTGTTTCTTCTCCTTTATAAACCCCTGATAAAATAATAAGTACAGCAGCAATAGCAACAATAAAAAAATGATAAGGTTTAAACTTTTGTTTGTAGTCGGCTTCTTTTAGTAACAAAGGAATTGTTCCTAAAATAAGTCCCATAAAAAAGAAATAAGTTGGCTGAGGGTGAACGGAAAGCAGCCACTCCAGTAAATTACTTAAACTTAATACAGCAATTCCTATGCCAATGCCAAGAGGAATAAAAAAACCAAGCTGATCTTTCCATTTTCTGCTAAAAAAATTATTGATAGCTGCGATTAAGCGATGATAAATACCAAGGACTAACGCAATCGTACCTCCGCTGACTCCTGGGATAAGATCGCTCGCTCCCATTGCTATCCCTCTAAAAATATTTTTCCATTCCATCATTAAGTATCACCTTTAGTATCTTTAATAGATCTTATTTGCATGGTTTGTTCATTTTTCATCTTACCAGATTTATATGCAGCATAGGACAAGGTATGCTATTAGAAAAACTTGGGACGGAAAATAGCATCAGCCTGTGCTATTTACGATCATTTTTTATAAATTGGTTTAAACTTGCTAAAGGATCAAAGTATAAGCAAAACTGCGTTTTTCGCCAGAGGAGCCGGCGGCATGCCGAGTTTTTCTAAACAGTATAAAAAAGACTGATCAATACCTCTTACTGACCAGTCTTTATCCATAACTTCTTTTCTTTACCCTGTAACAGAATCAGAAGCTATTCCTGTTTCTTGTTCACGACGCAAACTTTTATCAAACACAAACGGACCAAATGGAATAACAGACACAGTCATTGCGATAATAGCTCTCAAAAAAGTCCAGCGCCGCTGAATCCAGACGAAAATAACAGCTGCAATATATAAAATAAACAAAGCTCCATGAACCGACCCGGCAATAGTAACGGCCATATCCATTCCCGAACCGTATTTAAGCGGCATCGCTAAAAACAATAGAAGCAAAAAAGATATACCCTCTAACATGCCGATTACCCGTAATTTTCCTATGGCAGAAGACATCACGGCTTTCATCACCTCATCGTCTTATCTAAGATATCTCTTTATATTTTAATTACAACATATAGCATAGCATGCGAGGTGATAGACAACAATGTACGTTTTATGACGTTTTAAATGGTCATGGTGAAACTTTAAACGCAAAAAAAAGCAAACAAAAGAGGGTGTCCCGTTTGTCTATGGGACACCCTTCTGCTTTTCTTTATTACGCTTTAACAACAGCAATAGTATTGTTTTCAACGCTTACTTTTATTTCTTTGAGATTGTCCTCTTCTAACATAAGATCTGCAATACCGTCTTCTACTTTTTCTTCAATAACACGGCGCAGCGGTCTAGCACCAAATGCAGGGTCATAGCCTTGTTCAGCTAGTAGTGCTTTAGCTTCGTCTGTCACTGTAACATGCATACTTTGTTCTGCTGCTGCATCGATAATTTCAGAGAGCATAAGGTCAACGATAGTTACAAGGTCTTCTTTTCCAAGTTCATTGAAAGGAACGATGCTGTCAAAGCGGTTCAAGAATTCTGGCTTGAAGTAATCAGACAGAGATTCTGTAATTTTTGGCTCTACATCTTCCTTATTACCAAAGCCAACGGTTACTTTCTTAATGCTTGAGCCTGCATTAGAAGTCATAATTAATACCGTGTCTTTAAAGCTTACCGTACGTCCTTGACTGTCTGTTAAACGTCCGTCTTCCATGATTTGCAGGAACATATGCTGCACATCAGGGTGGGCTTTTTCAATTTCATCCAAAAGGATAATGCTGTATGGCTTACGACGCACTCGTTCTGTCAGCTGTCCGGCTTCGTCATGTCCGACATATCCTGGCGGGGAACCGATTAGTTTTGATACAGAGTGTTTTTCCATATATTCACTCATATCAAGACGTATCATTGCTTCACTGTCTCCAAACATTTCTTCTGCTAGAGATTTGGAAAGCTCGGTTTTTCCGACCCCTGTTGGACCTATAAAGAGGAAGGAGCCAATAGGCCGGGTTCCTTTTCTAAGACCAGCACGGTTTCTGCGAATCGAGCGTGCTACTTTGCTGACAGCTTCGTCTTGACCTATAACGCTTGCTCGAAGGCGATCAGGAAGATCTTTCATTTTTTGTTGTTCATCTTTTTGAAGTCGGCGTACAGGAATGCCTGTTTTGTTTTCAACTATTTTTTCAATCGTTTCTACGTCAACTATTGCTTTTTCGTTTGATTTCTCACTGTTTTGTGTGGAGTCTTCCAGCTGTTTCTGAAGTTTTGCTTCTTCGTCGCGCAGTTTTGCTGCTCGTTCATAATCTTCTTGCTGTGTGGCTTTTTCTTTTTCTACTGCAATCTGTTCGAGGCGGCTTTGCACTTCGTGTTCGTCGTCCTCACTATGAGCCAGGTTGATTTTGGAACCTGCTTCATCCATTAAATCAATGGCTTTATCGGGGAGAAAGCGATCCTGGATATAACGATTAGAAAGCTGAACACAAGCATTTAACGCATCCTCAGTAAAAGAAACTTGATGGTATTTTTCGTAGTTTTCTTGCAGGCCTTGAAGGATGGCAACAGCATCTTCAAGATTTGGTTCATCCACCATCACCGGTTGAAATCTGCGTTCAAGTGCCGCATCTTTTTCAATTTTGCGGTATTCAGCAAGAGTCGTTGCACCGATTACTTGGATTTCTCCACGTGCAAGAGCTGGTTTCATAATGTTACCGGCGTCAGAAGAACCTTCAGCTGATCCAGCTCCAACAATCTGGTGAACTTCATCGATAAATACGATTACGTTTTTACGCTCTTGCAATTCTTTTAGAAGCTGCTTCATTCGTTCTTCAAATTGACCGCGAACGCCGGTGTTTGCAACTAAGGAAGAAACATCAAGCAAGTAAATGTCCTTATTTTTGAGTTTGTTTGGGACATTTCCTTCTGAAATCCGCAGCGCAAGCCCTTCAGCAATTGCAGTTTTACCTACACCAGGTTCACCGATAAGAACTGGATTATTTTTATTACGGCGATTTAATGTTTCAATAACTCGTTCTACTTCTTTTTCTCGTCCGATAACTGGATCAATCATTCCTGCACGGGCTGCATCAGACAAATTTTTGCCAAGGTCATCCAATAAACCTCCACCTTGTCCATTTCCTTGTTGGGCTTGTCCTTCACTGCCCTGCATGACACCCATTTGAGAATTCATCATGTCATTAAACATTTGGTCAAATGGGGACGATTGTCCTCCAAAGCCGCCGAAACCAGAAGGCTGTTTCATATCATTGCGGACTTCACGGTAACAAATGTCGCATAGATGCATTTTTTGATGATGGCCATTAACGTTCATATTTAGTTCAATGCGTGCCTGACGCTGTTTGCAGTTTTCACATCGTCTCATAATACGTGTACCTCCTTTACTTTTACGTAAATATTTTTATAAAGAAAGAATAATTCTTTGTTGTTTTACACTGTTAGGAAAGTATGCGCTTGATGTCTAGCTTCAGCTCCCAGCCTCTCGGGGTTAAATAACCTCCAGTTATTAAAGGCAAAAAGCGCCTTCATTGCCTGGAGAACATTTACCTGTCGAGGCTGACAAGGGCGTTTGCGCTTTTCTTAGATCCTTTGGATGGGTATCATAACTTCTACAATCAAAAAAGATCAAATCATTTGCTTTGACTTTGACTATCTTTGACCTTGTAGTTGTATTATACATTGACCTTTTTTGACTTTCAAGAGATATGATCAAATTTTTAGGATAAACGAAAAAGCAGCGCCGCCACGGGGGATACGCTGCTTCTTACAACTTGCATTATATTTTCTAATAACCTAAATGAGGAAAAAAATAAACATTAATAAAATTGATCAAGGTGAGGTTATTCTTGAAAAGCACCAGGGCCGTCTTCAAATGGATACTGGTATTCAATTTCTTCATCAAAAACGATATAGTCTAAATACACCATTAATAGTAAATACCATTTATTATTTCGTTCATCTCTTAATATAATATGGTCTCGGCCGGCTTCATCTATAATTCCATGGAAAACCCTTGCTTGCCATTCTGGATTATTTTCAAATGTCATATAAACTGTTGCAGGTTTCCCGCGATTCAGCCGCAAAATGTTTTCGATGTAAGATTGTTCAATTGGAAGCATATCCGCACCATTCATGCCATTCATGCCGTTCGTGCCATTCATCCCATTCATGCCATTCATGCCGTTCATGCCGTTCATGCCATTCATCCCATTCATGCCATTCATCCCATATCCGTACATGCCATTGCCGTTTCCTTGCCGCATCATGTCATAAGGGGAGGGAGTTTCGTAACCTTGAACTGGATAACCATACCATGGATAGTAACTATACATACTTATCCTCCTTCATATTTACTTATTTTTACCAATAAAGTTTCACATAATCAATCAGTAAAAAAAGACTCCTTTCGCTTCTGCTTTTATTAAAGAGCAAAAAGCTGATTTATCATAGGTGTAAGCTTGAACTATGGCCATACAATCACCCGCCTTAACTAAATGCGGTTCACACTATTTCAATGTATGTCACTCGATTGGTGCATATGCTATAAAAAAAGAGCTGATTTTCGTTTGAAAATCAACTCTTCATATCAAATAGAGGTGTTTATACATGTAAGAAGGCTTCCACTTTTTCAGGAGGTAAAATATTACCTACGAAAAATTGGCCAAAATCTCCATATTTTGCTGAAACTTCATCAAAGCGCATTTCATAAATTAGCTTTTTAAATTGAAGCGCTTCGTGTGCAAACAGAGTTACACCCCATTCCCAATCATCAAGACCAGTAGAGCCTGTAATAATCTGCTTTATTTTACCTGCATACTTTCGCCCTGTCATGCCATGTGCTCTCATTAATTCACGCCGTTCTTTCATTGGAAGGGAATACCAATTGTCGCTGCCTTCACGCTTTTTATCCATGGGGTAAAAACAAATATGGTTCCACTTTGGCAAAATAGGAAAAATACGTTCGCGAATTTCAGGGCTGTCTAATGGATCGCTTCCGTCTTTTGGCGGCATATAGTTACCAAGCTCTACAACGGAAACGTAAGAATAGGAAGGGATCGTATAATCTGCAAGTTTTAATTTGTTAAAGGCTGTTTCAACATCATTTAATTCTTGCATATTAGGCCGAAGAACCATCATAATAATATCAGCTTTTTGGCCAACAATCGTATACAAAGCGTGGCTGCCCGTTTTATTATCTTCCACGGTCTGCCAGGATTCAAGCATGTTTAAAAACTCATGAATCATACTTTGCCGTTCTTCACTGGGAACTTTTTTCCAAGAAGCCCAGTCTATTTTTCGCAAGTCATGGAGACAGAACCAACCATCAAGTGTTTGAGATGCTTCTCCCACTATGTACCACTCCTTTAAATAAACCTTTCTCTTCGTTACCCACTATACCATATTCATTATTTCGACTGAAAGAAAGCTGACTGCGGCTGATATCCTTGTTTTATTCATTTGGAAAACATTAAATTATTCTATGCCGCAAATAATGTTTTTGCTGAAGGTCAAATCTATCTAACGTAAAAATTGTTTTAAAGCTTGTTTGTGTTCTTCTGTAGCTCCAGCCTGACTTTGTGCCGCAACTTCCATTTCAAGTACATCAGCAAGACTTTTTTCAAACCCTTCTTTCATGTTTTGTGTCATGAGTCCATAAGCTTGAGGCGGAACAAAAGCAAGAGAACGTGCAAATTCATCTGGTTTTCCAATTTTAGTAATCAAATTAATTCGGTAAGCTTCTTCTGCGGAAATCGTTTCTCCGAGTGCTAACTCCATTGCTTTACTTAGACCGACAAGGCGGGGAAGAAAATAAGAAGCTCCTGCGTCAGGAACGAGACCTATTTTTAAAAAACTTAATGCCATTTTTGTGTCATACTCGGCTATTCGAAAATCACACGCTAGAGCAATGCTGAGCCCGGCTCCTACAGCAATGCCATTTAAATAGGCTATAACAGGCTTTTGAATATCTGCAATAAATAAAATTAAACGATTATACGTTTCCCTTAAATACAAACCATAATCAAAATGTTCTGCATCATTATCATTAACCGCAACGCTTTTCAAATCGGCACCTGCACAAAAAGCATCTCCAGCGCCTTGCAGTATAATGACATTTACACTCTCGTCATTATTTGCCTCATTAAAACAGTCAAACAATTCTTCGTGCATTTGGAGGTTTAAAGCGTTTTTCACTTGTGGTCTATTTAAAATAATACGAGCAATACTCTCTTCTTTTTCATATAATACTGTTTCTTGCTTCATATCATTTAACTCCTTTCTCGAACTGTTAAGAAAACATTAAAATGCAACCGGCCGGTAACTTGATACAAGTCTAGGTCCATAAACAAGAAATAATCTCATAAACGTTTGTTAATAAGTAATATACACCATTAACCACGGTTTTTCCTGTACATTTTAAGAATTCTTGTTTGACTTTCTTTCGCCGACATTAGATTTTTGTTGATTAGTAAACGATTTCGGCAAATATGTCATGTCAGTGATTCCCTTCGCTGCCGCTTCTTCTGCAGATTTCATGGAAGTCATTTGTTTTGTAATTCCAATAGAAATTGATACATAAGATTTGATTTGCTCGGCAAGGTGTAAAAATTTACGTTCAGGCACTTCGATGGACTTTTCCAAGTTTTTTTCATTCCATCCAATACCAATATTTAATAGATCTGTTCCTGAATACTTAAGTTGTTTAGCAAGATGAAGGATATCTTTTTCTGTTGTGCTGTCATTGCTAAGGGTGAAGCCAGGGATTCGGTAGATAACTGGAAAATGTTCGCCAACGTATGATCTTACATGCCTAGCTACTGCTAAAGGAAAATGCATCCGGTTTTCAAAGGTTCTTCCCCATTTATCCTTCCGTTTGTTCGATAAGGAAGATAAAAATTGATTGATAAGGTAACCGTCTGAACCTGCTATTTCTACAGCATCAAAGCCTGCTTCTTTTGTCCGTCTTGCCCCTTCAGCAAATGCTTCTATCATTTGATATATATCTTTTTCAGGCATTATTTGATATTGACCAATGCTTTGGGAAGGACCTGGTTGAAAAAGCTGAAGAGCAATTTTTCCACCTGATTCATGGACAGACTCTATCAATTTTTTGAAATTCTCTACATTTTTCTCTTCTGCGATAGACATAAAATTGGAACCACTGCTTTCTTCCATAGTAACTGCAGCTCTTCCAATAATTATTAAACCAATACCTTCTATGCATTTTTGTACATAATGATCCGTATATTTCTCCAAATCTTTTTCTGTTGGATGGTCAAGCATGGAATCCATAAAAATGCGTGTTTCAAATGTTGTATCTCTTAAGGTGATTGGAGAAAAGAGATGTTCATAATTCATAAAATACCCCCCTTGTGACACTTGCTATTTTTTACTTAAGACTTCCGCCATAAGAACTTGGCGATAAGCCAAGTTTTTCTAATACAAATTTCGATATTACTGTCGGAGCTTAAACTTTTTACTAGCATAAACATTTGTTAGGTATACATACCCTTCAAGTCCTTCTTTTTAAAATGACTTCATAAAAAAATGTCGTTAATAGTAAAAATGTTTCACGTGAAACGGCGAAAATATTATATTTATATATTTTTTTCTAAATTCTTGATCAATATACATTGTATTGTAAACGCTTTAAGTGATGGGCTTGTGTAAGCGAATACCGTTTAGAAAATTTCTATTTTTATTATTTTATACAAGTTGGTTTATTTTTTTAGAAAAGAGGAGTATCCTTAGTTATGAAAAAATGCGATATTCTACAAAATAGATAAATACAGCTTTATTTGGGGTAAAATAAGTACTAAGTATAAATAAACGTATAGGCGAATGTTTGAGTGGTCATGAACTTATGGAAATAATTGATGAGCCCGCTTTATGATATAGGAAGTATTTTCAAGGAGGAATTACGGTGAGCGACCTATTTGAAACAATTAAAGGTCAGGTAAAAGCAGACTATCCTTCCATTGTTTTTGCAGAAGGGGAAGATGATAGAATTTTAAAAGCAGCGGCCAAGCTGTCACAGGATAAAGTGCTTAAACCTATTGTTGTTGGAAACAAAGACAAGGTGCAGGAAAAAGCAAACTCTTTAGGTGTTTCTTTTGAAGACGTGGACATTTATGATCCTTCTTCTTATAAAAACTTTGATAAACTCGTTGCTGCTTTTGTGGAGCGAAGAAAAGGAAAAGAGACAGAGGAAAGTGCGAAAGAAAAATTACAAGATCCAAATTATTTTGGAACAATGCTGGTGTATCTAGATTATGCAGACGGTTTAGTTAGCGGGGCAGCTCATTCTACGGGAGATACCGTTAGACCAGCTCTACAAATTATTAAAACAAAACCAGGCATTCAAAAAACATCTGGTGTTTTCATTATGGTAAAGGAAGAAAAGAAATTTGTATTTGCAGACTGTGCGATCAACATTTCTCCGAATGCAGAAGAATTAGCTGAAATAGCTATTTCTACAGCAGAAACAGCAAAAGCGTTTGATATTGATCCAAAAGTAGCTATGTTGAGCTTTTCAACAAAAGGATCAGCTTCATCCATGGAAACACAAAAAGTGTCGGAAGCAACTAAATCAGCACAACAAAACCGTCCGGATCTTGTTATAGATGGAGAGTTCCAATTTGATGCTGCATTTGTTCCGGCTGTGGCTGAAAAAAAAGCTCCAGATTCTCCGCTGCATGGCGAAGCTAACGTTTTTATTTTTCCAAGTCTAGAATCAGGAAACCTTGGTTATAAAATTGCTCAACGTCTCGGAGGGTACGATGCAATTGGGCCGATACTGCAAGGGTTGAACAAGCCAGTAAATGATTTATCACGCGGCTGCAGCACAGACGATGTCTACAAGCTTGCCTTAATTACAGCCAAACAAGCAATTATTGAAAAAAAAACTCAACTCATTAATTCATAAAAACAGCTAGAAAAAACCGATCGGATCAGTTCTGATCGGTTTTTGTCATATTTTTCCAAGAAGGATTTCTAAATCATTTTTATGACTTTAGTTCTACTTGTAAAGCTTTATTATTTCGCTCGACCACGCGCTGGTAAAGATAATCGAAGCGGTGGAGCTCTTCATTTGTAAGAGAAGACGGTTGAATGAGGGCGCCTTTTTCTTTTACAGAAGTAAGCAGGCGAAGAAGAATATCGTTTATGTTAATGGGTTGATCGTAAAGCTCTGTCAATGACGCCATAACATCAGGCTGTATTCGGGGCCATTCAAACCGGGCAGGTTCACCGCGGGCAGCTCTTTCGTAAAACTGTTTAAGCAGTTCAGCTCGAGCTGCACCGCTTTCTGAAACTGCCAGGTAAATCTGTACAGCTGCTCCTCCGCGAATACGGCGCTGCGAGATACCGGCGAATTTTTTTCCGTTTATACTTAAATCATAGCTGCCAGGACAATACGAACCCTTTATTTCGTAAGCCTCTATTAACCCAGGGGCATCATCGAAAATGATTTTGATGATGTTCCACATAAAATTGTAGCCATCGTTTATAGAAAATGTTTTATTCTCCTTGAAAATGAATGAGAGGTTAAAAATACCTTTGTCCAGAAGGACCGCTAACCCTCCTGAATTTCGAACAATTACGTGATAGCCATTATCTTTTAAGTAATGTATACCATCCTGGACATAAGGAAGACGGCTGTCTTGAATACCTAGTACTGCAGTTGGAGAATGTACCCAAGCACGCATAACTGGGACAGAAGAACCTTCTCCAACACTTGTACATAGTGTATCATCAAGTGCAAAGGATTGGAGTGGATTGAAATGCAGGCCTGAACTTGATTGGTCCAGCCATCTCCATGTTTTATTTGCCAGCATGTCTTTTGCATTCATCTTCATTTCCCCGATCTTTTTATAAAATTCCATTTTAAGAAGCTTATATGATTATAGCACGAAACCAAATAGGGAAAAAATGACCACCTTTTTTAGGTAGGTTTAATGTATTTCAGCTGAAGTTAATTAAAATACTTAGCCGATTTGACTTATGGGACAGCCCTTTCTAATGTTGCGTTCTTCCGATCATATGTTATACTGTAAAATGCGTTAAAAGCAGCTTTTGCTCGTTAAGAAAAGAAGAAACTGGAAAAGGACGGCGCAAATCATGGCTAATGAATTTCGTGTTTGTGATGATTGCCAGGCTACCAATTTAAAAACACTGCTTCCTAAGTTAGAGAATATGGATCCGCACGCTGCTGTTAACATTGGATGTCAGTCTTATTGCGGCCCTGGACGAAAAAAAGTGTTTGTGTTTGTGAATAATCGCCCGCTTGCAGCATTCGACGAAGATCAGTTAATGAATAAAGTGGAACGAAGATTACAACGTTAATAATTGTGTGAGAATTTTATATATATATAGGGTTTGAAGTCCGTTCAAATACTGAACGGTTTTTGTTTGTAAACAAGTAAACCTGTTAAAAAATTTAGAAAATTAGCGGTTTATATAAATAAACATAGAGGGAATCTAATGAATGAGAACGTTTGCTTAAAGTAAAAAAGTATAAACTATATTAACCGTATAGGGCGAACTTATGCCGCCGTTGCCAAAGAACGCGGTTTTGTTTTCTTGTACTTTCGGAATGTTTAACTTTGTTAAAGGATTTAAAGTATATTGCCATAAGGATTTGGCGATAAACCAAGTTATCTTAAAAAAGGAGGGGAGCTTTCCATAACAGCTGAGACAACATCGGAGAGGAGCAGCCATTTATGCAAAATTTAACGAAAAAAATACTTATAGCTCTTGTATTAGGGGTAATTGTTGGTCTTATTTTAAATTTTGTACCAGATAATGTCTTTGGTGCACTTGATACGTATTTTCTAAATCCTATAGGTCAAATTTTTCTCAATCTTATAACGATGCTTGTTGTACCTATCGTTTTTATTTCCATAGCACTTGGGACGGCTAGTTTAAAAGATCCTGTGCAGCTTGGAAGAATTGGTGGTAAAACAATTGGGTTTTATTTGATTACCACTACTATTGCCCTTGTGATCGGACTTGGACTTGCTTATTTGATTCAGCCGGGCCAAGAAGGGGCATTTAATACAGAAAGTGCAAACTATGAAGCAGAGGAAGCACCGCCTATTATGGACACGCTTCTAAACATCATACCGGATAACCCAGTCAGCGCTATGGCGAATGCTGATATGCTGCAAATTATTGCAATAGCCATTTTCTTTGGCATCGCTCTTGCTAAACTCGGTGATAAAACCGCAGGTCTCTATAAGCTTCTCGAACAGGGAAATGAAGTAATGATGTTTCTTGTCAATGTAGTCATGTATACTGCTCCATACGGAGCATTTGCCTTAATTGCTTCTGCTATTGGAGATGCTGGGGTAGAAGGTCTTCAACAAATGCTGATGTACATGATCACCATCATTCTGGCACTTTTATTTCATGCCCTCATCACGTACAGCATTGCAATAAAAGGCATAGGAAAAGCAAGTCCTATACACTTTTATAAAAATTTCTTCCCGGCTATGACCGTTGCATTCAGTACGTCAAGTTCTAGCGGAACGCTTCCTGTTTCTATGAGAACTGCCCAGGAACGGCTTGGTATAAGTAAATCAGTCAGCAGTTTTGTGCAGCCGCTTGGAGCTACGATAAATATGGACGGTACGGCTATTATGCAGGCTGTCGCGACAGTATTTATCGCTCAAGTCTATGGTATGGATCTTTCCTTTTCACAGCTGGTTATGGTTGTCTTAACGGCAACCCTTGCAAGTATTGGTACAGCAGGTGTACCTGGAGTTGGGTTAATCATGCTTTCTATGGTATTGCAGCAAGTTGGACTTCCCGTTGAAGGGATCGCATTAATTCTCGGTGTGGACCGGTTGCTGGATATGCTTAGAACCGCTTTAAATATTACGGGTGATGCCACCTGTGCCTATATTGTTGATCGTTCGGAGCAGAAGAAAAATGAAGCAGCTGAAACAACATAATGTCATATCCCGAGGCTGATTTACAGCTTCGGGATTTTTCAAATCGTTTTGATTAATAATCAAACAGATTGGTATAATGGAGAAAGAGAAATAGACGAAATAGAAAGAGGACGACAAAAGGGAGCGAAAGCTGGCATGAAAACAGGCAATCGCAAGCTGCAGGAGGAAAAAGTATTTAAAGATCCGGTACATCGTTATATTCACGTTCGTGATGAACTTATATGGGACTTAATCGGAACAAAAGAATTTCAGCGTCTTCGTCGTATCCGCCAGCTTGGTACTACTTTCTTAACCTTTCATGGAGCCGAGCACACTCGATTTAACCATTCACTAGGCGTATATGAAATAATGCGGCGGATTATTGAAGTTTTTGAAGGCAAACCGCATTGGCAGGAAAAAGAACGCTTGCTCTGTTTAAGTGCAGCACTATTGCACGATATTGGGCACGGTCCTTTTTCTCATTCATTTGAAAAAGTGTTTCAAACCGATCACGAATGGTGGACGAGAAAAATCATTGCAGGAGACACAGAAGTCAATCAAGTACTTCGCCGTATGGGGGAGGATTTTCCTCAAAAAGTTGCGGATGTTATTGAGAAAACATATCCAAATAAGCTTGTAATAAGCATGATATCAAGTCAAATAGATGCAGATAGAATGGATTATTTACAGCGTGATGCGTTTTATACAGGGGTCAGCTACGGTCACTTTGATATGGAACGAATTTTACGGGTTATGCGGCCTACAGAAGACCAGGTAGTTATTAAAAATACTGGTATGCATGCCGTCGAAGATTATATTATGAGCCGTTATCAAATGTATTGGCAAGTATATTTTCACCCTGTTACTAGAAGTGCAGAAGTTATATTAAGCAAGATTCTCCAGCGGGTGAAAGCACTCCAAGAAAGCGGGTATTCATTTAAACAACAGCCTTTTCATTTTCAAGGTTTTTTTAAAGGGGAACTTCCCTTAGAAGAATATCTCCAGCTCGATGAAGCAGTTATATTATACTATTTTCAAATATGGCAGCAGGAAGAAGACCGTATTTTAAGAGATCTGTGTCAACGTTTTATGAACCGCCGTCTGTTTAAATATGTAGAATTTGACCAGAATTTTGTAATGAATGACTGGATGAAATTGCAAGAACTGTTTAGAAAAGCGGAAATTGATCCTGAATATTATTTGGTTATTGATTCTTCTTCTGATCTCCCGTATGATTTTTATCGACCAGGTGAAGAGGAAGAAGAACGAATGCCGATTCACTTGTTAATGCCAGATAAAAAATTGCGTGAACTATCGCGAGAATCGGATATTGTAGAGGCTATTTCTGGGAAAAAGCGAACGGACCACAAGTTGTATTATCCAAAAGAATGGCTCGATACTCCTGGAAATGAAAGTGAAAAAAAGCAAATTAGAGACATATTGCAAGCCCATGAAGGGAAAAGAGAAATAGAGAAATAAATAAAAAGAAATACATAAAACAAACGGGGATTGTTTCAGGTGAAGGAGGACTAGCAGTGTTGCCGGATCATGCTAAAATTATGACTTTGCTGAACGACGCTGAAGAAATAGTCGGACGAAAAAAATTACAAAAGATTGTATATATAGGCAAGAAAATGAATTTACCTCTTCAAGAAAAATATACGTTTCATATGTACGGGCCATATTCAGAAGAGTTAACATTAAGAGTAGAAGAACTTTGCAGTCTCGGCTTTGTCACCGAATTAAAAGAAAAGAAGTCTGGATATTACCAATATCGTTATAAAGTGACTGATGATGGAAAAACGTTTTTAGAAAAGTTTCCAATGGACTGGCCGCAAGAGGATGCACTTGGATTGGTTAAGAAACTAAATGAGCATAGTTCTAAGTTTCTTGAATTAGTATCTACTATGCTTTACTTTGACGAATTACCAAAAGCCGAGGTAAAAAACAAAGTATTTACTTTGAAAAAAAGCCAGAATTACTCCGAATCAGACATTGAGGAAGCTTGGAGTTTTATAGATTCTTTGAAACACAAGCAATAAAAACGTATGATAAAATTAGAGATTATTTTCAAAGGAGACGATTCAAATGGATCTTTTTGACAAAGGCGATAATAAAAGAAAAGGCGGCGGTTTTAACATATTAAGCGGTGATTCAACAGATGGCCATGGAGGTTACGGTGTCGGGGCATTAAGTTTAGACAATATGTCGCCTATCATTGTGGACCCAGAAAATAATGATGCATATGTAGACATGGGAGCTTTGCACGCTCGCTCAGAAGTAGAAAAACGGGTGAAGTTTTCTCAAAATAAGGAAGATGTCCCAGATGGCAGGCTGTATTGGATGGTTTGGGTTACTGTTGATCATAAAGAAGGAGGCAAGCCTTTTTATACGGGAGTTACCGCTTGTAAAATGCTCATTGAAAGAGGAGAAAAACGAATTCGTAAAGGTTATAAAAGCATGCCAGAGCATGTGAACAATATGGATAAATCCCTAAAAGGCCGTATCGTGGTTAATAATATGGACGATCACTCTAAAAAGATACTTGGCGCCTTTTTAAAAGGTTTCAATGAAGAAATGTGGGAAAACTCAAGCGAGGAATTGCATCAGGCTTTAAATATAGAAGACGAATAGAAGATGTGCATGGAAAATGAAACAAATTATGAACGATTTTTGAACAATGTGTAGACGTATTGTTCTTGAATAAAAATATCAATACACTAGAGATACACACACATAACTAGGACACCAAAACGTGCAAGAGTGCTAAACAGCCTCTTGCACGTTTTGGTTTAGATGGCTTTTAGATTCAGTAGCCAAAGGGCGCTTACGCTTTTCTATTGAAACCATTTTTTTAAACGATCGAAGAATTTTTCTTTTTGTTCAGGAAGTTCGTCTTCTTTCTGATCTTCCCGTGTGTTAGAGTCTTTTGCCTCTTCTTCTAATTCATCAGTACATGACCGTTTAGGTTCGGTTCCTTTTTCAAAAGCAACAGTCCTTGCCGGACCGCATTCTTCTGAACCAAGTAAACCAGTTTCAGGATCGATTTCCGTTTTCACAATACCTTCGGGCGGAGGAAAGGCCATTTTTAATTCATTCTCCAATCCTTCACTCATAAATTGTGCCCAAATACGTTTTGAAATCTGCCCTTCGTTTGAATGATCCATCTCTCTATTATCATCATAACCAACCCAAACAGCTGTTGTCAGCTGAGGAGCAGATCCGACCATCCAGCTGTCGTAATCCGTAGAGCCGCTTTTCCCAGCAAGAGGTCTGTCGATTAAGTGTGAAATAGATCGGCCTGTAACAGAGGTATAACTATCCAATGACAGATCAAACATCCCTTTCATCATATCCGTAATAACGTATGATTTTTGGGGGTCAAACACTTGGTTTTTTTCCTGTTCCTGTTCCATTAATACATTTCCTTCTGCATCTGTAATCTTTTGAATAAACCGTGGTTCAACGGCCTGGCCTCCATTGGCAAAGGTACTGTACCCAGCAGCAAGATCAAGAATTCTTACGTTTTGGGTACCTAACGCAAGGGAGGGGATAGGGTCCAGGTTTGCTTGAATCCCTGCTTTTTTGACAGTTTCCACCAGAGCGTCTGGTCCTAGAAAAAGGTGGGTTTTAACAGCAAATATATTATCGGAAACAGCAAGAGCTTCTGCCATATTTATAAAGTCATCAGCATAGATATCCCCGTAGTTTCCTGGAGAATATGTCTTTCCGTTTTCCCCTGTTTCAAATTCAGTTGGTTCACTTCGAAAAGAAGTAAGGGGCGTAAAACCATCTTCAAGTGCTGCATAATATAAAAACGGTTTTAGCACCGATCCTGGTTGTCTTGCAGCATTTGTAACCCGGTTAAAGGTACTTTCATCATAATCCTTTCCTCCGACGAGCGCTCGAACGTCGCCACTGTGAGGATCGATTGCTGCAAGGGCTCCCTGAAGTTCAGAGTCTTTTGGAATTTCAAGTCTAACCCATTTTTCTGCTTTTTCTTGAAGTTCAGGGTCGAGCGTAGTATAAACATGCAATCCTCCATAATCTATTAACTGTGGATCAATTCCCTCATTTTCTTGCAGAATATGTTCAATATAATCTTGAAAATAAGGCCCTATTCTGTCATCTGCAAGCTGGCCAGGAGGTTGAATAGAAAGGGAGGCATTTTTAGCTTCTTGACGTTCTTCAGAAGTAATCATTCCTGTTGTCTCCATCGCTGCCAGCACAATTTGCTGCCGGTCCTTCGCTCTTTCGGGATAGGAAAAAGGAGAATAATAAGAAGGTCCTTTCGGCACACCAGCGAGCAAGGATGCCTCAGCTAGAGACAAGTCACTGGAAGATTTATCAAAATACAAACGGGAAGCTGCTTCAATACCGTAAGCGCCATGGCCAAAGTATATTGTATTTATATAGCCTTCTATGATTTCTTCTTTCTCATAATGAGATTCTAATCGCAGAGCATAGAAAGCTTCTTCCAATTTTCGAGACCACGTTTTATCATGCGTTAAAAATAAATTGCGGGCATACTGCTGGGTAATTGTACTCGCACCCTGTGCTTTTGAACCAGATTTAATATTTGCAGCAACAGCAGAAGCAATTCTTGGGAGATCAAAGCCATTATGTTGATAGAATTCCCGGTCTTCTACGGCAATTACAGCATTAATTATTTCTGGAGAAATTTCATCAAGTTCTTTCCAATATCGCTTTTGGCCATTATGATGTTCACCAATAACAGAATGATCCGCTCCATAAAAAACAGTAGATTGCTGAACTTGAATCGGGGGAGGTTCTAAGATAAGGGCACTGGTAATTATAGTTAATGCTCCGCCAGAACCCAGAATTCCGGCTAAAAGAGCAGCTCTTATAAAAAGCCGAAACCAGCCGGGCTTTTTCGTTTTTTGATTTCTTTTTATAACTGTATCCATCTTGTTCACCTCCCCTTCGAAAAGAGAAATACCTTTTTTCTACATTTTGGGTATATTTTTTAGCTTTTAAACCAAAAGCAAGAAAAAAAATACATTATATAAAGGCGAAAACAGTTGTTTACAAAAAACTGACAAGCTACTATGAAGAAAAGAGAGGATGGTGAAAAACAATGGAAAAAACAGAAACCGCTGTATTTGGAATGGGATGATTTTGGGGACCGGACGCCCAGTTTGGGCAGTTAAAAGGAGTTATCAGCACCCGTGTTGGCTATACAGGCGGTACAACAGAAAATCCTACGTATCGAAACATGGGAGATCATACCGAATCTATTCAAATTGATTATGATCCAGAAACGATATCTTATGAACAATTATTAGATGTCTTCTGGAGGAATCATAATCCGTCACAAAAGCTTTTTTATCGTGATCGCCAATACATGTCTCTGCTTGTTTACTATAATCATTTCCAAAGGGAAAAAGCACTCAGATCTAAAGAGAAATGGGAAGCCAATATAGAAAAACCGATTTATACAGAATTTCAACCGTATTCTGCTTTCTATATTGCAGAAAATTATCACCAAAAATATTTGTTAAAACGTTATAAAAATGTAATAGCCTCACTGGGAAAACTTTATTCCACTCATGATGAGTTGATCAATGGAACAATGACGGCCCGTTTGAATGGTTTTGTGAGAGGAAAGGGATCTTTTAAGGATCTGAAAGAGGAAGTGAAAACGTGGGATATTAGTGATGAGAAAAAATCGACGGCACTAGAAGTTCTCCATTCTCTGCGTTGGTAAAAGGGTGAACGACCCCGCCTAGTCACGAGATATTTTTGTGCTTTAGGAAA
This sequence comes from Alteribacillus bidgolensis, assembly GCF_002886255.1. NCBI lineage: Bacteria > Bacillati > Bacillota > Bacilli > Caryophanales > Bacillaceae > Alteribacillus > Alteribacillus bidgolensis. The sequence goes on along the minus strand of NZ_KZ614149.1, from coordinate 3,172,655 downwards.
GTTTAATTTTATTAAAGGATCAAAGTATAAGCAAAACAACGATTTCCGCCATAGGACTCGGCGGCAAGTCGAGTTTTTCTAATAAGATAGGGGAGTATAAAATTTTGTGCTTAGATGTCTAGCTTCAGCACCCAGCCTCTCGGGGCCCTAGATGGTTTAAGGAACTTTTGCTAGATTCGCGAACATCGTGTTCCGGGCGCAAAAGTCAGCACTCCTGTGCAAGCCAGTTCGACGTTGTCACAGGACGTGACGTTTTTAGTCGAACATCCTTAAGGACCCTTCTGCTAAATACGCACACGTCCTGTGTGCAACGCAGAAGTCACCACATCCTGTGGAAGTAAGAGCGCCTTTATTGCCTGGAGAACATTTACCTGTCGAGGCTGACAAGGGCGCTTGCGCTTTTATTATGTTTGTAGTTACGTAATAAAAGGAAAATAGAAAGTAGCTGCGAAGAAAAATACTTCGTGAAAATCAAAGGAGGGTAATGACATTGAGCCAGCATGTTGTTTTTGTAGGAGCGGGTGATAGTAATTTATCGGTTTTGAAGAACTGGAAAAAAAGAAAATTAAAAGACACCACCTGGACGTTGGTTTCTCCTTCTCGTTATCAGTATTATTCTGGTATGTTTTCCGGGTATACAGAAGGACGTTACAGCATAGAAGATATAAGAATAGACTTAAAGTCATTCTGTAAAGAAAACGGAGGACGGTTTTTAAAGGGGAAAGTGACAGCGGTTGATAAACGACAGAAGAACGTTCTAACGGATAGCGGTAAGTCGTTATCCTATGACATTCTTTCTGCAAATATTGGCTCAACTCACGAAAAACCTAACGTTCCAGGAGTTAAAGATTATGCACTATTTTTAGAACCAAATGGGCAATTTCCTTCCGCTGCTGAGAAACTGCAGCAAACCGAATACCCGGTAATTAGAGGAGGAGATTATAAGGGAGTAGAGATTGCGCTGTCTCTTCAAGAGTGGAGAAAAAAACATCACATGAAAACTCCTGTCACCTTAATCAGCAATGGTCCTGTTTTAGAGAATGAAAAAGAAGAGATCCGAGACAATGTATTAACATTATTGGATGAACGGGGAATAATGATTTATGAAAATATATCAGTAGAGCGCATCGATCAAGACGTTCTTTACACAGAAAATCATGTCATTCCTTATGGAGAAGTATTATGGATAACAGGTCCGACTCCTCCTCTCATTTTTCAATACGCGAAGCTTGCGGTTGATGAGAAAGGCTTTTTGCTAGTATCTTCTTCGCTGCAATCTCTTGATGATTCGTCCATTTTTGCGAGTGGTGCTTGTGTTACATTAAGCGATTATCCAGATATGCTTAAAAATAATTCTTATATGCGAAAAGAAGCTTCCGTGCTGGAAGACAATATTATTAAAACATTAAAGGGAAAAAAGAAATTAAAAACATTTACGCCGCCAAAGAAAAGGGAATTAGTGTTAAATCTTGGGCATAAAAAAGGATTATATATTAAAGGCGGCAAATATTCGTTAGATAAATCATCCTGGAAGCTAAAAAAACGCATGGACAAGCAGTTTATTAAACAATTTTCTTAATAAACTAAACATTGGAAAACTTGGCTTGTCGCCAAGTCCTTAATGGCGAAAGCCTTATTTTTTCTTATACTTTAACCCTTTAATGATGTTAAACTTTCTTAAAGTATAAAAAATCCTATTTTTGTTAAAATAGGAATGTTGAGTAAAAACAAAATATGTTTTATAATAGAGGACGCTGGTGTAGAAACACCAGCGTCGCACAGTTGCCCACACGAGGAGCGGCTGGCAGGTTAAGAGAGTAGACTACCCTCGAAAGTTCGCCAAAAACGTCCAGGGTGGTCTACTGTTTTAAAGTCACAATAGCGATTACAGTCATTATTAGAGCCAATAAAAAGCTTCCAAAACCGATCATTACTTCGGCTATCTCTGTAGTAATCATTACGGCATCACCCCCTTTTTTGGAGGCTCAACCGCCCACCCTGCGGATGTACAAGCCATGCTATTCTATTATAACATAATTTTCCAAATTTGGAATGAGACTCATTCGCCGCTTGGCTGTACTAACCACTCTTCTCGCATGTTTCATACCTTGAAACCCCTGTCAATCCAACAAAACTAATACAATAGGTGTAACGTTTTTTAATAAAAAATGAGTCTTTTCTAACTGCCTTTCAAGTACGGTTTAACGGCTTTATAGTGGGAAGAAGCACCAATACTATTCCCGGTTACAACTACCACTGCCGGCCCCTTAGGCTTTATATGTTTCTCAAGTAACGCTGCGGCTCCTACTGCTGCTGCACCTTCTACGATAAAACGATGATGTTCATATAAAAACGCCATTCCACGTGCAATTTCCTCTTCTGTTAGACGAAAACGCTGATCAATGTAACGAGAGATCATTGGAAGGGTATACCGATTTTGCATTCCTATCCCTCCGAGCAAGCTGTCTGCATAAGTTGGGTGCTCAGGAACAGCGACTGGTTTTCCAGCTTTAATACTGTCGTCCATAGCAGCGCCTTTTTCTACAGACAAGCCTATTACTTGGATGGAAGGATCTGTTTCTTTTAAGGCAAGACCAATTCCTGATAGCAATCCGCCCCCTGATAATCCGCTTAACACGGTCTCTACTTCAGGAAGGTCTTCGAGTATTTCTAATCCAATTGTTCCCTGACCGGTAATGATGTCGGGGTGGTCAAATGGAGGGATAAGAGTGAATCCTTTCTCTTCTTGAAGACGCAAACACACATCTGCCGCTTCGTCTTGACTTTCTCCTTCAATGTGAAGTTCAGCTCCACTTTCCTGTAAAGCGTTTATTTTCTCCCGAGGTACATTTTTTGAAACACATACTACGGCCTTAATTCCCATATTAATAGCAGCATAGGCAACCGCAAATCCGTGATTTCCCGTGGAAAAAGTAACAACTCCATTTTGCTGTTCATCTTTTGTAAGAGAAGCGATCATATTGGAAGCTCCGCGAAGTTTAAAAGAACCTGTAGGCTGCAGCTGCTCAAGTTTTAAATAAACAGGTACTCCCGTTTGTTGAGAAAGGGTTTTTGAATAAATCAGCGGTGTAGGCTGGACAGTTGTTCGTATTCTTTTTTTGGCTTTCCAAATGTCTTTCACGGTTATTTGTTTCATGGTTTCCCCTCCTTGCTGTCTTCAGCTTCCCAATAAAAAGTTAAAATTTCTGGTTATGAACTCCTTCATGGTTAGAATAAATTGATAAAAAACCATTGTCTACCATTATTTGTACGCACGCCGATCCATTTTATTGTTAGAAAAATCTAGTTTTCCGCCTTGTAAAAAAATTGTTACTTTTGAAAGGCGATGGCAGTGGCGGCGCTATGCTATTTTCCGAATAATATTATCAAACATGCTAAACTGTTTACCAATTAATTCGTAAAGCTTTTTGTCAGGGACAAAAAACGCAAGCAGCCTTGCCAGGTAAGATAATTATAAAGGAGGCTCGAACTATGCGGTCATTGACGGTGTTTCCGAAAGAAGAGTATGCGGGCAGACTAAAAAAGGTAAAAGATAAGATGGCCGAAAACGGAATAGACGTTCTTTTTTTAAGTGACCCCGCAAATATGAATTATCTTACCGGGTATGATGGCTGGTCCTTTTATGTTCCCCAGATGGTTATTATTTTTCTAGAGGATGAAGAACCGTATTGGTTTGGCAGAGCCCAAGATGTAAATGGGGCACGGGCAACTTCTTGGCTGTCACCGTGCCGGCTGCTTTCCTATAGTGATGAATATGTACATTCCACTACGAAACACCCAATGGAAGTGCTAGCAGCTTGGTTAACTCAGCATAAAAAGAATGTCAAAAGGGCTGGAGTAGAGATGGAGGCTTACTATTTTTCTCCTCGCGCTTTGGAACGCTTAGAATCCGGGTGTAAAGGAATAACATTTATTGATGCGAATTTACTTGTAAATGAAATCCGTTTAATAAAATCTAAAAATGAAATAGGGTATATGAAAAAGGCTGGACAAATTGCGGCGCTTGCAATGGAGGCCGGGGTAAACGCTGTGAAAGAGGGTGCGAGGGTTTGTGATGTAGCAGCAGCTGTTTCACAAGCTCAGATACGAGGAACAGATCAATTCGGAGGAGATTATCCGTCGATTGTACCGTTGATACCAGCTGGAGCACTTACCTATGCTCCTCATGTAACATGGACAGATGAAAAAATTAAAGCGGGGGATCCGCTTATCATTGAATTGGCCGGCTGCTGCAGCAGGTATCACGCTCCTTTAGCCCGCACAGTAACCGCAGGTAAACCTGAGCCTGAATTCAAGCGGTTATCGGCTGCTGTGATTGAAGGTGTGGAAACGGTCCTTGATTATATTAAACCTGGTGTTACTTGTGAAGAAGTAGAACAAAAGTGGCAAAGTGTCATCGCCAGGTATGGATTTTGTAAAGACTCTCGCATTGGTTATTCAATCGGGATCAATTATCCGCCTGACTGGGGAGAACACACAGCTTCGCTGCGCCCAGGAGATAAAACAGTTCTTCGTCCGAACATGGCATTTCATTTAATACCAGGCATTTGGCTTGAAGAAATGGGCGTGGAAATTAGTGAGAGTTTTGTTGTGACAAAAAACGGATGTGAAACTCTTAGCAAGTACCCCCAAATAGAGGAGACGTAATACGAAATTATGATTGGCCTTCGTGAAGAACGAGTTCTGCCGCAGCTTTCCCTGAATAAACAGTCCCTTCCATTGTTGCAAAAAAGGCTGCATCGTGTAATCACGCAAGAGTTAGTCCTCGAATCGGTGTTTTTTGCGAAGGTCTCATAATGTGATGTCCGGGACCCAAATGATAAAAATCATGAAAGTGAACGATTTTACGATACTTTACGACATTTTCTTTATCTAATGGAAGCCTTATTTGAAGAACGATGTCAAGAATTTCGTTTTCCGACAAAGCAGTAAAACGCTCAGACGGCGTCATAATGATAGACAGTCTTCCCTTTGCCTGTTGAAAAGTTGTTCGTGATTGTTCTGTAAAACTCGCTAAACAGGTGCCAGGACCAAACGTTGTGATATCTTTTTCCATGAGCGGTGTTTTCATGTCAATTTGAAAGGTGACAGCATCCATGGTTGGCAATGCAAACATGGATTGGAAGCTTTCATGGCTGGGAAAAGAGGATTTCAGCAATTTTTTGGCAGCATGAAGAAAGACAGCAAGCATAGTATGATTAGCATGCCACTCTTTTCCATCGGCTGTTTGAACACCATAGACATTACGTCCATTTACTGAAACGAGTAAAGATTCTTCCTTTAAATTTGTATAAACTTCACCGCCGAGCGCTTGCATCCGCTTTTTATAAAGACGGGGGCAGGTCTGCATCAAATAGACCAAAAAAATTATAAGCAGAACAACGTTCTGGCGGAAGGAAAAAAACTCCTGTGCTGAATGATAATACAGTAAAATGGGCCGTTTCACTAAGATGATGTTTTTTAGCGCGCACGGTCCATTGATCAAGTTCGGCTGAATGAAGATAGTAATCCTTTATTCCAAATAAGGGGCGTTACCGTAATTGATTTCAGCATTTTTAAAGGGCCTGGGGCAGGTGAATGTAGTACCCAATATAACGGTGGAACCCGGATTCAACATGCATACCGTTTTCATCCCATTATTCTGTCCGTCCTCCAACAAAAAGACTCCACGTCAAATAAGGCCACCTTATTTCCTGCTACCGCCAATTCAAGGCCTGTTGTTAGTCCCGCTAAACCACCGCCAACTATAACACAATCGTACGTAGTCATTTTTTCACCTCCACCTTTTAAGGTTTTGCTTTTTTGTACAAATTATTAATAAGGATTGATAAAAGAAACATATCCAAAAGTGTTTGCACGGTTTGTGCTTTTCTTATTACCAAAAAATGTGCTGAAAACCGCTCTGCACTTTGCAGCATACTACGTAAAGAGGGAGAGAAAGGAGGAACCTAAAAGGTGAAGACGAACGAATTTTTTGCCGAAATGAAAAGCAAGCTGACGTCTCGATTACAAAAAGTGCAGCAAAACAATAAAGACCATTTTGGTTTAGATGAGGAATTTGCAAGAGAAACAATCGGTGAATTGTCTAATTATGACAACCATCCAGCCGATAACGGAACGGAATTGTACGAGAGAGAAAAAGATATGGCATTGCAGCAGCATTCCGGCCGGGAACAAAAACGAATTCAAAAAGCATTGCAGGCAATAGAGGATGGAACGTATGGAAAGTGTGAGAAGTGCGGGGAGGATATTCCACTTGAACGTCTTGAATCTGAACCAACCGCTCTTCAGTGCATCCAGCATTCATATCAAGAACCTGATCCATTTGATCGTCCAGTAGAAGAAGAAAGGTTGATCCCTGGTAAGGGAGGATTTACAGACACAACAAAAGAGGACGTAGAAAATGATCGGTTTGACGCAGAAGAAAGCTGGGAATTGACTGCAGCCTATGGAACAGCAGACACCCCGCAGGACACTTATGACCCTTCACTTGAATATGAAGGAATGTTTGGAGATGCTGAAAACGAAAATGTCGACGAAGATGTAGCTTTCGGGTTCAGCATGACAGATAGTGAAGGGAACCTAATTGATTTTGATAATGACGTCGATTTTTCACATTACTTTTTACGAAGATAAATGAATGCCCGCCAACAGTGTACCCTCTGTCGGGGGGCATTTGTTAAGTGTTTAGTTTTTTCTATTTGAAAGTGTACGCACAGCAGATGGAGATCCGGCTTAAGAACGCGACAGGTTGGGTTACAGCTATTAACTCTACATCGAAAGAGGCTGAATATTTTAGGAGTACGCGGAGGAGTTAGTATGTATTACTCGCCTTAGTTCTGGGCTCGATGACCGTCCGGTAGAATTCTCCAGGTCGATCTACCGGGCTGAGCGTTTTAATTACAGAGTGGAACTTGCTCATAATCCACTTGTAATTATAACAATTTTTTCCATATAAGAAAGAGTTGAACGAACTAGATGAGAAAAGAGGGCGCAGGCCTTTGGCTGAGCGCCCTTTGGTTAGGCATAGGTGATATCGGCCAGCTCTTCAAAGCGCAAGTATTCGATCCCATCATCTGTCACTAAATGAAACTGTTTTTGTACGTGATTAATGTAGTGGCATTTCCCAATGATTTCGAAGAAAAAGCCGTCCCGCCAGTACGTAAAACAAAGAGGGTCATCATTTCGCATCGCATCACCTAGAAGCCATTCCAACTCCTCCCAGTGCTGAGGGTCAAGCTCTGGCTTTTTTTGTTTTGTCTGCTGTTTTTGATGGTGAAGCCATTGTTCACGGTGTTCCGGCAGGATCATTCGTGAGGATTCCCAGCGCAGGTTTGATCCTGGTGTTAATTTATTTCCTTTCATGGGCCATCCCTCCTGATCCTATTATATGCGAACGCTTGTTCTTTAAACACCCTTAATTTTTTCCAAGCTTTTTAGAATGGCAGAATGAAGGAAGAAAGAGGGGAAGAAACTGTCAAACAATGCGTGTTTCTTTTTTTGTACTTTAGGACTTTAATTTTGCTAAAGGAATAAAGTATTAGAAAAACTATTCGCCAATTGGACTCTTTATACCTATAGCAGGTTTTTTAATCGTGGACCAAATAGGTTCTGGGCAGCACAAAGCGGATATGAATATAATTTGATGCTCGCTATTGTGGGAATTGGCGTTGCATTAACTGGAGCAGGAGTGTTCTCCATTGATGCTGTTCTGTTTGGTTAACAGAAGAAGAGAAAGCAGTAACAGTTTATGAAATAAAGGTAATGAAAGGAAGCGCACCTCGTTATTATATTAATATATAAAATATTCCATCCTTAAGTATCAGCTTAAGTCGGCCTTGCAGGCAATAACGGAAATAATATAAAGAAAAACCAAACACTCTCTATTTTCCCATTTAGAGTTGTTTGAATTTTTCATTATGCAGGTTATCAAATTTTTCAAGAAAATGGAAAAAGGGAAATGGCTTGTTTGCAGCGAAAATACATATAGAAAAGGGATATTTGCCATCTATGAAAACAGGAGATGGTTATGATGCCGATCATTTGCATAGAAGGACTAAGAGCAGTAGGGAAAACAGCCGTTTGTCTTGAACTGCAGGATAGATATGGGGCTTATGTGGTTTCTCGTGATTACCCTGAGTCATCAGGGGAAAATTGGTTTGAAGAATGTGATCACCAAATGAGAAGGTGGCAGTCAGCATTAAAAAAGACAGAGAAATATGCTCTTATTGTTCTTGATGGCGATATCTTTAAGCCTGTCATTAATAATATCCATGATTCCTTCACGCTTCAGAGCATTTCAAATACATTTCTGCATGCGTTTATGGACGAACAAATAGGATTTCCAGACCGATATTACTACCTCATGGCTGGGGAGAGTACGATTCGAAAACGAACTATTAAAGACTTCTCTCAAAGAAAAGGAGAAGTGGAAAGAGACCATTCTTATTTCAGCTTTCAAAAAAACTTTTATGAAGGGCTGGGAGCTTGCGAATTACCGGCAAGAAACGAAAGAGAGACGGCAAGGAGAATCATCAAACACCTTCCAGCTGCACCTTGGAATAGATATAACAGAAAACAATTTCAGTATATCCAAAATAATATCGTAAAGCATATGAAATAAAGGGGGTGTCTCAAAAACTGAGGGCAGCCCCTTCTTTCTGCCTCACTGCGGGATTGGCGGTATTAGAAGAGGATTAAAGGAAACTGGTCATCAAGGGAATTTCTTGGGGCCAAAGCAGGAAGGAAGAATGGTCACCAAGAGAGGCTAACCGAAAAAACGAAAAAAGCTTCTGAATTAAGCGATTATTCCTGGCATTGAATCGGCTTTTGATTTTAAATGCAATAGAAGAGCTCATATATTAGGTTATTATGTGAATCAAGGAAACGCTGAGCTTACAACATTCTGTAAGCCGATGCTGCAAAAACGTCATCAAGCCTCGTATAAAAAGGTGAACAGCATTACAAAAGCTGGTTATGATATTACCTGGGAAAGACGTGCTGTCATACGCCGAAGGGTCCACAGCTGTTTATAAACAGCACATTATGCACGCCCTTATACGGATGAGATTTACAGTCCGTTGTATAAAACATTATTTTCTGCTGACGGAAAGGACGGAGAGGCAGGAATTGCTCACATGTCAATCGAGTATTTGGATACTGTTGAAGCTATTCGAAAGATACGTACAGCAGGGGATGCTCATCCAGGACAATTCGATAATTTTGAAGCCATTTCAGAGTGGGCAGAAGAAGGATTAGAAGGAATCGAAGTTTTCCATCCTTTGCATAATAAAGAAACCGAAGAATTAGCTAAACAATATGCAGCGCAATATAACCTCATTCAAACAGGAGGTTCTGATTTTCATGGTATGTATGGTCCGTCGCAAGAATATCCGCTTGGCTGCAAAAGCCCGGGCAAAGAAAGTGCAGTTCATTTAATGAAACGGACAGATGAGTCATCTAAAAGAGAGATAAATCTATAGATAGTATAGTTTTTATAGCTCTTCCTTCAATCATTAAAGGAAGGGCTTTTTTGTACTTCAGGAAAGTTTATAATTGTTAATAGTATAAGTAAAACTATGTTTTCGCCATTTGAATTTGGCGGCAAGTCAAGTTTTTCTAACATTTCTTTAAACGATTAACACTTGATTATTGATGAACAAGGTGGTGTAATGGTAACAATACAAATAGCTCATTACATAGTACATAATATTATATAGACAAAGGAAGGAAGATTGGATGAGTAAGCCAGATTTAAAAGCTCGGTCCCCGTGGGCAGCTTTAAATGATGTAAAAAGTGTAAACATATCGCCTATAAAAGATGAAACGGTTAACACCAATATTACCGTGCCTGGAAGTAAAAGTTTTACTAATCGTGCGTTAATTATGGCAGCCTTAGCAAAAGGAACGTCTGAGCTGTCCGGCATTTTACGAAGTGATGATTCTTACTGGTGTATTGAGGCTCTTCGCAATCTCGGCATTACGATTGAGGTAAATGGAGATACAGTAAAGATTGAAGGATGCGGAGGAAATTGGCCGGAAAAACAGGCAGACCTTTATATCGGGGCGGCAGGTACCATTGCTCGTTTTCTGCCAGGAGCATTAGCTTCTTCAAAGGCAGGTACGTTTAAGGTAGAAGCAAGTAAGCGTATGAGTGAGCGTCCTGTACAGCCGCTGATGGAAGCATTGGAAACGCTTGGAGCCAAAGTAGAGTATTTGGAAAAAGAAGGTTTCTATCCTCTGAACATTCATGCAAACGGCTTAAAAGGCGGAGAAGTAACCATATCAGGTAAAGTATCCAGTCAATTTATAAGCGGGTTGCTATTAGCCGGAACATATGCAGAACAAGCGCTTAGAATAAATATACCTGACTATATTGTCCAGCATGCTTATGTGAAAATAACACTCGACCTTATGAAAGATTTCGGAGTAGAAGCCGATTATAATGAAGAGCTTACAGATATGAAAGTGCCGGTGTCGAGTTATACCGGTAAAAAAATGGCATTAGAAGCGGACGCCTCAACAGCAAGCTATTTTATGGCCTTAGCTGCTATGAACAATGGACGTGTCCGTATTAATAATCTTACTATGCAAACGAATCAACCTGATATTTATATGGTGGATCTGTATGAAAAAATGGGCTGTCGGGTGATTAAAGGGGAAGGATACATTGAAGTACAAGGAGTTCCCCAGTTAAAAGGGAATTTTGAAATCAGCATGAAAGAAATGTCTGACCAAACGCTTACACTTGCAGCAATTGCTCCATTTGCCGATGGACCTATTACCATTACAGAAGTGGAGCACATCCGCCATCATGAATCGGACCGAATTAAAGCGGTTTGTACAGAGCTGCAAAAAATGGGAATTGATGTCGAGGAATTTCAGGACGGTTTAAAGGTTTATCCAGGAACACCGCAGGGTACATCTCTTCATTCCTATGACGACCATCGGGTAGCGATGGCACTGTCGCTGATTGGCACAAAAGTTCCTGGTGTGACAGTAGAAGATCCCGGCTGTGTATCAAAAACATGTCCTACTTTTTATAACTTGTTAGAAAAAACCGGAGTGCCGATTGACTTTTCATAATACACAAAACACTAGTAAAGAGGAAAGCTAAAAATCTTTACTGGTGTTTTATTTATTTTAGGACTGTTAAAGAATAAAGTATAAGGAAAAAGACTTGGCAGCAAGCCAAGTTTTTTCTAATCCACAATAGAGAATAGATATAACAGTTGAAGTTTAAAATAGGAAATGATTCAACATATTGAAAAAATTGAGGGTGACAATGTGGATTGAGATTATTAAATTAGCCGTTTTGTTTGTATTGATTTTTGTGATTATGCGATTGTTAGGAAAATCGTTGTTGTCACAGTGGACGCCTTATGATTTGATCACGCTTTTCTTTTTATCTTATGTCGGGTTAAGTGTCATCGAAATTAAGGATTTTTCACATGGCATTATCAGCATTCTTGTCATTGGGTTATTATACAGCTTGATTGCCAGGTTAAGCCTTGTTCAGCCTCTCAGCCAGTTTATTATTGGAGAACCTACTATTTTAGTTAAACATGGGAAACTTATTGTTAAAAATTTAAAGAAAAGCCGTTATTCTTTAGCAGAATTGCTTTCAAGTATTCGATCAGCTGGCTATCCTGATATTAAGGAGATCGAATATGTATTGTTAGAACCTAATGGAAAGCTGAGTGTCATACCTAAACCAGAGGTCACTCCTGTTACGCTTCAGAATTTAAATATTACACCTGATTACAAAGGGCTTCCTATTGCAGTGATCGTCGAAGGAAGAGTGCAGCACAAAAATCTTAAGCTGATTAATAAAGACGGAGATTGGTTAAAAAACGAACTGCATGCAAAAGGGTATGAGAAAACAGAAGACATCTATTATGCCGTGGTTAGGGAGAAAGAACTTGAATTGATGATTCAAACGCTAAAATGAGTTTCATACAGCCCCCATCTGAAAAGTTGATATTAACCTGTTTACTTCCAGGTATGGATGGAGCAGGAATGTCACCCCCCACTTAATTTCTGGAGAAATTTGAATTGGGGGATTCCTGCGAACACCAGTGCAGCCACCAGTTATATTAGCAGGCTCTATTCGTAGTCCCTACAGTGAAAACAAAAAACTTGTACGTTGGACTCGCCATACGTTCTACTTTAGCTTGGTTTTCGCAACTTCGGTACGTGTGGGGCGATTGTTGCTTGGATATTTTACGTGACAAAGCATTTCTTGCCACAACCTCATTTATCCAGTTTTCAAAGAGCAATCTGTACAAGAATATTATATGTTCCGATATGCAAAAAGGCGATTCATCCCCCCTTATTTTTGGGCTGCGCCCTGCACAAAATAAAAGAGGAAGTCTTCTCTTCTAAAATGATAATATAGAAGATATGTGAACTGGAATACAATCGGGAGGGCCGGGTATGATAGAACATATTCAACAGTGCGTTACTATTAAAAAATGGATGGAGAAAGCTATCACCTTTGAAGCAGGGAGAACGAAAGTAGAAGAAATTCTGTTGGAAATAAAAAACAATGAAGATCTTCACAAGATCGTGCTTATTAATGAAATTAAAGAACCTCTAGGTATGCTTTCCGTTTCCAAAGTAAATTTTTATCTTTCGAAAGATAAAAACATTAAGAAAAAAATGAAAGAAGAGATGATACAAAAGACTCTGAGTTGTCGATTAACGGATTCTTTTTTTGATATAGCCCAAGAGAACCTGCCCATTCCAGTTATTGATGACAAAGGAAAGGTATGCGGTGTTTTTACTGTCAAAAGCATGCTTATGGCGTACAAGGAATTATCGGAGTCGCTGACACATTATACAGAAATAACGGATGTTATTTTAAACAGTGCATACGAAGGTATTGCCGTGGTGGACCGGGACGGAATTATTCAGCAAATGAACCGTACCTACAGAAATTTTCTAGGCCTATCCCCAGAAGAAGAAGTGATTGGACGTTCAGTCGAAGAGGTGATTGAAAATACAAGGCTTCATATTACAGTCCAGTCTGGAGTACCAGAAAAAGGAGAAATTCAAATTATCCAAGGGCAGAAGATGATCGTTCACCGTATTCCTATTTGGAAAGATGGAGAGGTAACTGGGGCAATAGGGATGCTCATCTTTGAAGGAGTAAGTGAACTATATCGAATTCTTGGAAATGCAGGCAATATGCAAAGTGTGCCGCCATTTGAAGATGAAGAAAGGTCACGTACGAAAAATCAACCCAATCTATACTCTTTTGAGCAGATTCTCGGGGAAAACGGCAGTTTGATGGACAGTAAAAGCAAAGCAAGAAAGGCAGCCAAAACAAAGGCAACGGTGATGCTTAGCGGGGAAAGTGGTACTGGTAAAGAATTATTTGCACAATCTATTCACCAAATGAGTGAAAGAAAAGGAGAATTTGTAAGTATTAATTGTGCAGCGATTCCAGAACACCTTTTGGAAGCAGAATTATTCGGCTATGAAGAAGGAGCATTTACTGGCGCGAAAAAAGGCGGACACAAAGGGAAATTTGAAGCAGCTAATTACGGAACTTTATTCCTAGATGAAATCAGCACGATGCCTTTGCCGATGCAGGCAAAACTGCTTCGCATTCTTGAAGAGCGTGAGGTAGTGAAAATAGGCAGTCATGTTCGGGTACCGTTACATGTGAGAGTGATAGCGGCCACAAATGAAAGCCTTAAAGATCTCGTTGAAAACAAACAATTTCGAAAGGATTTATACTACCGATTAAACGTGATTAATATTAACATTACGCCGCTTCGGGAAAGAACCGAAGATATACCACTCTTATTCGGTCATTACGTGAAAAAATTTTGTAAGGAAAATGGGATTTCTGTCAAACAAATTGATCAACACGCGATGGAATGCTTAATGAATTATCGGTGGCCTGGGAATATAAGGGAATTGACAAATATAGCAGAACAGCTTGTGGTGTTAACCGAAGGCAGCATGATCAAGGAATCAGATTTGCCCGATGATATAAGAAACAGCGTATTACCAAGCAGTTCGACTACTGAATATTCATTGAAATCAAAAAAGATGCTGCAAGAAAAAGAGCTGATTGAAGAAGAACTAGAAAAACATGAAGGAAATAAAACAAAGACTGCTGATGCTCTCGGCATCCATAGAACGACTCTGTATAAAAAGTTGAACGAATACAATTTGCTCACTTAGCGTATACATTTTTATACAAACAGTGTCGAATTGTATATTTTTATATACATACATTTAATGTTTTTCCTTTTTATTTTTGCTGTTAACCGCTTTCACACATTGGCACAACATTTGCAATGTAATCTTCCAAACATAAAAAGGGAGGTTAGGCAAACGTGAGTGTTTCCACGATGTGTTTTCCAAGACATGTGTTTTACGGTAAAGATAGTTTACTTAAAACAGGTGAAGAAACAGCAAAATTAGGGGAAAAAGCTCTTATTATCAGTGATCGGATCATGAAAGATCTTGGCTATCTAGAACGTTGTCACCAGACACTTGAAGATGCCGGTATAGGTTATACAGCCTATTTAGAAGTAGCTACAGAACCTACGGATGAATACGTCTCAGAAGCATTAGCATTATTAAAAGAGAACCAGGCAGATGTCGTTATCGCGCTTGGGGGAGGAAGCTGTCTCGATACAGCAAAAGCGGTAGCAGTTTTAGCATCAAACGGGGGAGACATTAGTGAATACATGAATAATAAAAAAACAGCTAGTAAACATCCTTTCCCTCTCATTGCTATTCCGACGACAGCCGGAACTGGGTCAGAAGCAACTGACGTTACCGTAATCACTAATACGTCAAACGACGTAAAAATGATGATAAAACAACCAGCATTTATGCCGGAAATTGCAATTGTCGACCCGGCGCTTTCTATGTCTTCTCCAAAAGGGACAACAGCAGCAACTGGCGTGGACGCTTTGACCCATGCATTAGAAGCTTATATTTCAAAAAAGGCTCATCCTTTTTCGGATCAGCTTGCTTTATCATCAGCCAAGCTGATAATGGAGAATATGGAAGCGGCATATAAAGATGGCTCTAATGAAGAAGCTCGAGAAAACATGGCTCTAGGGGCTATGCAGGCAGGTATGGCATTTTCCAATGCTTCAGTTTGTTTAGTTCATGGTATGTCACGGCCAGTTGGTGCATTGTTTCATGTGCCTCACGGTATATCTAATGCCATGCTTTTGCCAGTCGTACTAGAATACAGCCAGGATTATTGTACAGGCAGGCTGGCAGACTTAGCACGATTTGTATTTCCTGATAAAAAAGCACTCTCAGACAAAGAAGCAGCCAGTTATTTAGTAGAAAAGGTACTCTTGCTTTGTAAAAACTTAGATATTCCAAATATAAAAGATTGGGGAGTGGATGAAGAGCAATACTATTCCCAATTATCTAAAATGGCTGAAGATGCTTTAGAGAGCGGAAGCCCAGCAAATAATCCCATAGTGCCTGACAAAGAAGAGATTGTAAAGTTATATCACAAAGCTTTTACGTATCAGTATCCAAAGCATGTCATTAGTCAAACCAATTAATGGGAGGATAATATTATATGAAAATTCAAACAACAAGAACATTAAAAAATTATATTGGTGGTCAATGGGTGGAATCAGATAACGCGTCATACGAGATTGTTCCGAATCCGGCAACAGGGGAAGAACTTGCTCGTGTTCCAATATCTACAAAAGCAGATGTCGACCAAGCTGTAAGATCTGCACGAAAAGCATATAAAACATGGAAAAAGACCGCGGTGCCTAAGCGTGCTCGCATTATGTTTAAATACCAGCAGCTACTGATGGAAAACTATGAGGAGCTTACAAGAATTATCACCCAAGAAAACGGTAAGTGCTATGATGATGCCTATGGCGAGGTACAGCGGGGAATTGAATGCGTAGAGTTTGCTGCCGGAGCACCGAGCTTAATGATGGGAGACGTTCTCCCAGATATTGCAACTAATATGGAATCCGGTATGTACCGTTACCCTGTCGGAGTAGTGGGCGGCATTACACCGTTTAACTTTCCAATGATGGTCCCGTGCTGGATGTTCCCGCTTGCGATTGCTTGCGGCAATACATTTGTTTTGAAGCCTTCTGAACGAACTCCGCTATTAGCAGAGAAATTAGTAGAATTGTTAACAAAAGCAGGTCTGCCAGAAGGAGTTTTAAACATCGTTCACGGCGCCCATGATGTGGTGAACGGTTTACTAGAACATGAAGAAGTTGATGCCATATCTTTTATTGGTTCTCAGCCTGTTGCAGAATATGTTTATAAATCAGCTGCGAATCAAGGTAAAAGAGTACAAGCGCTCGCAGGTGCTAAAAATCATTCGATTGTGCTGGGAGACTGTGATCTTGAAAAAACAATTAACGGGATTATAGGAGGTGCTTTCGGAAGTGCGGGGCAGCGCTGTATGGCAACATCGGTTGTTGTAGTGACAGAAGATATTGCTGATGAAGTCGTGGAACGTCTTGATAAAGCTGCAGATCAGCTGACGTTAGGAAATGGACTCGACGAGAAGGTCAATCTTGGACCGGTTATTAGACAATCCCATTTAGATAAAGTGTATCAGGCGATCGAGGAAGGAGAAAAAGAAGGAGCCGAGTTAGCCCGTGATGGCAGAAAAGATGCTGAAAATATGGAAGAAGGCTACTTTTTAGGAGCTACGATATTTGATCATGTGACACCGGATATGAATATTTGGAAAAAAGAAATCTTTGCTCCTGTCCTTTCAATAGTGAGAGTAAAAGATTTAACAGAGGCAATTGAAGTTACAAACAAATCCGAATTTGGCAATGGTTCTGTGCTGTACACGTCAAGCGGATATGCTGTTCGTGAATTTAGAGAGGATATTGAAGTAGGGATGCTCGGTGTGAATGTAAATGTACCGGCTCCAATGGCATTCTTTCCTTTCTCCGGGTGGAAAAATTCGTTTTATGGCGATCTTCATGCTAATGGAAAAGATGGAGTGGAATTTTACACAAGGAGAAAAATGCTGACATCACGCTGGTAATACAGATTCATGATTATGGACCTTTGATCAGTTTCTAAAACGACAAAGGAGCTGTTCCTAGAAGGGAACGGCTCCTTTAGTTACCTATGAAGCTTGAAAACGAGTCAAATCGTAATTATATATTCAAGTAATCAAGATTGATTTCAATCATTTCCTCAATTTTTGCTGAACCAAACTCATCCTCTACTTCCCCTTCAAAATTAAGTTGAAGACTATCGGCATCATTTGAGAATTTAATTTTATAATGGCAAATATTTTTTTCTTTTTCCCCTGGTTTGAGTGTTGTTTGTAATAAATCGGTGTTGTTATTTTCCGGTTCTTCCACTGTGACTGCATTTTCAATAATATTGCCTTCTTCATCAAGAACGTAAATGTTAATAAAGTTTTGTTTGTGTGTTAATGTCAAATCAGAAGTATTATTAGGGTTTTCCACGTAAGGGTGCACATACATAACTGATTCGTCAGGGTTTGTGTATTTTAACCCAATTTCAACTCGTTCAGTTAACTGTTTATATTCATGACTAAAAATGGGAGTAATGAAAAAATAAGCAGCCCCGGCTAAGATGACCAAAATAAATATTGGCAGACTCCATTTTAAATATTTATTACGATTCATACTCCCAACACCTTTATATGAAATTCAGCATACAAAAAGTTTATATCTAAATATTATAAAGCAACTCGAAATGGTAAAAAATAGTCCTAATCAAACCGTTATACAGTCGTAATCCTTTTGTCATAAACGTGAAGAAACATTAAAATGTAAATATTTTAATAGGAGCCGTTGTAACGAAAAGTAGAGTCGCTTCTGCAAAACATTTGGCATTGGTGTTCTAAATAAGAAACTCCTGTTTTGAGCCTGTATCATAAGGACTTAACGAAAAGCTTTAGGCTGGAATGTTTCATGTGAAACATTTCAGAAGACTTTCTATTAAAACTTTAAGGGAGGTAGGTTAATTTTACCAGGTCTAACATCTTTATAGACCGCTGTTTTACCTCCCGGGTTGTCCTTTTAGAAGGGAAGTATGGGAAGCTGTCATCATTGTGTTAATTCGTTTTTGAAATCCCAAAAACCGGGTACATTTTCTACTTGAAAAGTAAAGATGCTCTCTATGCATTTTAGTCGGAGAACTTGTCTTAAATCTTCTCTCTCTTTGTAAGATGTTTGCTGTAACGACTTTTGAATAAAAGGTTCAAAATGTTCTACTACATGAGCCAAAGCCTCACTATTATACCGTCTTGCTTCTAAGGTCAGCTCAAACACGTTATCCATTGTCATCTTCCTTTCTGTTATCTGGTCGTAAAAAAGAGGAATGCAGCCGTTGAAGAGTGAAGGACATTTGTTCAATCTTTCTTTCAAAACGAAACAATAAATAGAAGGTAACAACTACTGGAAAACCAAAATTTGCAAGCAGCTGAACAAATTCAGTAGCGTTTGTAAAAGCCATCATCATATATTCCTCCTTTGCATAAACATTCTCATTTTATCGAGAGCCTTTTTCCTAGTTTTAAACACCGCTTGTTGACTAATTTGAAGATAAGCCGCAATTTCAGTGTCTTTCCATTCCTGCATATAACTTTTTTCAATAATACTTTTTTGGTACTCGGTAAGTGTTTGATAGGCCGAATATAACTCATCCGTTCCGATAATATCTTCTAAATGTGCTGGATTTTCCTCCAAGTAATATTCTGTAAGAGACTCCCCGAGACTGATTTGGTCAAGCAGATGAGCAGAGTCTTGTTCCGATGAAAGTGGTCTATCGAGAATTAATGGAAATCTTTCATTTGATTTACGGTAAAGCTGATCATACTGTACAGCATGCCAGTGAAGCGTTTTTATAATATAAGAAGTAAGCTTTATACTGCCAAAATGGGAACGGAAGACCAGGTCCAATGCTTCTTCATTTGATGAATTTGGTTCACAAATGGCTGATATAAATAATTGTTTGTTTTCTTTATACTCGAGAAATTGTTGAAAGACGGAGCTTTGACACAAGTGTGTATTGCTTTTTAAAAAGCGGTCGAGGCGTGGACATATTCCATTTAAATCTAAAAAAGTGTTATTCATGCTGTGCCTCCCTTCTGCCCTAGTTACTTTCAATAGATAAATTTGCAGCTTAAAAACAACCACAAATACGAACGTTTGTTCTTGTATTTTAAACAAATAAGGAGAGAAAATGCAAAAGGTTCTTAAGGAATGTAGAAAAAACATGGTTTATTCCTGATTAATTAGACCTAATTCGGCTTCTAGTCACCACATATCAATGTCCGACCTAAATATAGGGCAGAGACGTTGTTGTCCATATACTATTTTACGTGTTCTGCAGCAGAGGGTGGCATTACTGCGTCTTATACGTTGAATATCATTAAAAAACTTGGTTTACCGCCAAGCCCAAATGGCAATATACTTTGATCCTTTAAATAAGTTACTATAGTATTAGAAAAACCGTCCTTGGTTAGGACGGCCTTAGATAACAACTATGCGGTAGATTTAGCGGTGTTCTTATTTGATTTTTCAGCAACCAAGAAAATGGAGGTGAGAACTAGAATAACGCCAAGAAACTGCCAAAGGTTAAGTGTGTCTCCGAATATAGTCATACCTACGGTTATAGCGACCACAGGTTCTATCGTTGTTAAAATAGAGGCTCGGCTGGATTCAATATACGTTAATCCAGAGGTATACAATATATAACCTAATACCGTTGCTATGAAGGCAAGACCAAGAGAAGACAAAATAACTTGCATATTGAACAAATTACCCAGATTCTCAGCTAATCCTCCTGCAGGAATCATAAGTAGACTTGCACAAATAAAAGAATAAGCAGTAATTGTCATAGAGGAATAACGGCTGCTTACATATTTTCCAAAAATACTGTATAAGGCATAAAAAAATCCAGATCCTATCCCTGCAGCTATGACAAACCATGAGAGGTTAGTTTGAAATGCTGGGAGAAGTCCTACGGCAAATGCACAACCTGTAATAGTAAATAGAAGCGATAGAATTTTACGTTTTGTAAGCCATTCTTTAAACAAAAATCGTGATATAATGGTTACAAATAAGGGGCCTGTATAAAGCAGGACGACTGCAAGGGAAACAGTTGCTTCTTCCATTACCGTGAAATAACACCAATTAAAAAAAACAATACTAATAATTCCTGTCCCAATAAAGAAAGGAAAATCTTTTAATCTAATCTTCAAATGAGAAGGTTTGAAAACGGCAAGATATCCTACAATTAATATGAAAGAGAAAATGGCACGGATTGCTACGGTTTGCCAGGGGGTGAAACCAGCATCGTAAAGCACTTGTACGAATATTCCAATCAAACCCCACAAAGCAGCCCCCGCTACCGCACAAACGTATGCTTGTTTGCGTGACATGTTAGCTTCTACTTCCTTTCTATAATCTCGATATTATCTTTTCACTTCTTTTAGAAAAACTCGAAGTCCTATGGTGGAAGACGTAGTTTTTCTTATACTTTGATCTATTAACAAATTTAAACTTTCCTAAAGTATAAAAAAGGAAATCTAACAGGAAAAACCCTCCTTGTGGAGGATTGATGCTGTCGGTGCCTTCTAGTAATTTAATAAGGGAAACTTCTATCATCCATGGTACATTAGTTCCTGCCATGTGCAGGCAGTACCAGTACAAGCTCATCTTAAGGTGTCCAAGAGATACATTTATAACAATAATTGGTGGTGGTTCCTTGTCCAGCATATTACAACGGTATGATTGGGTGATGCTGATTGCAGCTTTTTTATTAATGATTTTCGGCCTGATTATGGTTTACAGTGCGAGCTTTCCCCTTGGGCTGGATATGGCTGATGATGCTTTTTATTTCGTGAAAAGGCAAATTAATTGGTTAATTATTGGTTTCTTTCTCTTTTTCATTTTACTGCATTTTCCATATCGTTTATATATGAAATTGATCCCTTTTATTGTAGGTCTATCTGTTATATCATTGATCCTTGTCGTTTTAATGGGAACGAGTGTTAATGGTTCACAGCGCTGGCTGTCCTTAGGACCGCTCACAGTACAGCCTTCTGAATTTGTAAAAATAGCAGTAATTCTTTACTTAGCCTATGTATATTCTAAAAAGCATGAGTATATTGATCAATTAATTAAAGGAGTGCTTCCGCCTCTAATTATTGTCGTGTTTATTTTTACATTGATCATGCTGCAGCCTGACCTTGGTACAGCAACAACCATTTTACTAGTGGGAGGTACCGTTGTATTTTTGTCTGGAGCACGCTGGCGTCATCTTATTACTTTGGGAGTACTTGCTTCTTTGGCAGTAACTTGGCTTGCTTTTCAAGCACCTTACCGAATGCAGCGGCTCGTTGCTTTCAGGGATCCATTTGAATATGAAATGCAAGGAAGCGGTCATCAGTTAATTCAGTCCTATATAGCGATGGCTCATGGCGGTGTAACAGGAACGGGTTTAGGACAAAGTGTACAAAAAATGCACTTTCTTCCTGAACCGCACACAGACTTCATTTTTGCTGTTATTGCTGAAGAGCTAGGAATATTTGGGATGTTTTTTATTTTATCTTGCTTAATTGTTATTGCCTATCGGGGGTTTATTGCTGGTATGAAGTGCAAAAGACTATTTGGTAAACTATTAGCGTTTGGCATCGTGTTTTTTCTATTGTTCCAAGCATTTTTTAATTTAGCGGCTGTCAGCGGACTTATGCCCATTACAGGTATTACACTTCCTTTTGTGAGTTACGGAGGGTCCTCGTTATTAGTTTCTATGATTTCCCTTGCCATTCTAGGCAATATTGCTAAAGAAGTAAAACAACAGCAATTAAAAAATCCGGCCTCTTCTTCAACAAGGAAGGAGCAGCCTATAAATGCATGAATGTCAGGCCTCGCTTTTAGGACATGCTCTAAAAGCGGGGTCAATTTATACTTTAAAAAGATTAACTTTGTTAAAGGAACAAAGTATAAGGAAAACTACGGCTTCCGCGATTAAAGACTTGGCGGTAAGCCGAGTTTTTCTAATAATTTGAAGTCACAAGAAGATAATGATAAGTTGTAATACACGGCAGGTGTATCTATATAAAGAAAGGGGCATACAAATGAAAGATCATTCCCATACGAATCATAAAAATACGGAGCAGCCAAACAAACAACAACTGTTAAATAGATTAAAAAGAATTGAAGGACAAGTTAGAGGAATACACAATATGGTAGAAAACGACCGTTACTGCGTCGATATTTTAAATCAAATCGCTGCGATTCAGTCAGCGATGAACAAAGTATCTTTGGCGCTGGTGGAAGATCATACGAATCACTGTGTTGCAAATGCAATAAAAAACGGCGAGGGGGAAGAATCCATCGAAGAATTGATGGAAGTGATCAAACGAATGATAAAATAAAAACAAGTTGCTTGACTATACCCTTAGGGTGTATTGTATAATGAAACGTAAGAGACGAGGAGGTAAAGGATCATGATGAAAAAAGAAACTTTGAACGTTCAAGGAATGTCTTGCGGTCACTGTGAAAAAACTGTAGAAGGCAGTGTTGGAGAGTTAGATGGTATATCTCATGTGAAAGTGAATCTAGAGCAAAACACGGTTGATGTAGAATATAATACAGAAAAAACATCCCTAGAAGAGATTGTAGAAACGATTGATGGTCAGGGGTATGATGTTAAAGAATAATAGAATCCTATGCCAGCGGTTCTATATTTTTTTACATTATAAATACACCGTATGGGTATTTTAAGTATTTACCCTTAAACAAAGGAGGGTATTAAATGGCTCAGCAAAAAGAAACAACGCTGCAAATTTCAGGAATGACTTGTGCCGCTTGTGCTTCCCATATTGAAAAAGGCTTAAAAAAAATAGACGGAGTGCACGAGGCAAATGTAAACCTTACGATGGAACGATCTAAAATAAAATACGATTCAGATCAAACAAGTGTAGATGAATTTGAAAAAAAGATACAGAAGTTAGGTTATGGCGTTGTTCATGATAAGGCAGAGTTTGATATAAGCGGTATGACCTGTGCGGCTTGTGCAAACAGGGTGGAAAAAAAGCTAAATAAAATGCAGGGTATTTCAGAGGCATCTGTAAATTTTGCATTGGAAACAGCCTCGGTGGAATACAATCCACACAATGTCTCGCCGCGTGAAATGATAGATGCCATTGATAAAATCGGTTACACGCTCCAAGAAAAAACCGACGAAAGTACTTCTCAAAAAGACGAAGCGATACACAAACAAACAATCAAATTTATTGTGTCTGCTATCCTCTCTGTTCCGCTTTTCTGGACGATGGTGACTCATTTTGAATGGCTGTCCTTTATTTGGATGCCAGAAATTTTGATGAATCCATGGATTCAATTTGCGCTGGCGACACCAGTTCAATTTATTATCGGCTGGCAATTTTACGAAGGAGCATATAAAGCCCTGCGTAACAAAAGTGCCAATATGGATGTACTTGTAGCGATGGGCACCTCTGCAGCATATTTCTATAGTATCTATTTAGGATGGTCATGGCTGAATAACGAAAGAACCGATATGCCGGAACTTTATTTTGAAGCATCGGCTATTATCATTACGCTTATTGTATTAGGGAAATTATTTGAAGCTCGGGCCAAAGGGCGCACGTCCCAAGCCATTCAAAAACTGCTTGGTTTGCAAGCAAAAACAGCCATCGTAAAACGAGATGGAAAAGAGCAGGAGGTTCCAGTTGAAGAAGTGGAACCAGGCGACATAGTGATTGTAAAGCCTGGTGATAAAATACCTGTGGATGGCGAAGTGCAAAAAGGCAAATCGGCAGTCGATGAATCCATGTTAACAGGAGAAAGTCTCCCAATCGATAAAGAAAAGGGAGATGAAGTAATCGGGGCAACGATAAACAAAAATGGTGTCTTACAAATCAAAGCTTCAAAAGTTGGAAAAGATACGGCCTTGTCTCAAATCGTAAAAGTAGTAGAAGAAGCCCAAAGTTCTAAAGCTGATATTCAACGCCTTGCTGACCGTGTTTCAGGTGTGTTTGTTCCAACTGTAATCGGTATTGCTGTAATAACCTTTATTATTTGGTTTATGTTTGTGACACCTGGAGATTTTGGCATTGCGCTGATCCCGGTGATTTCCATTCTTGTTATCGCTTGTCCATGTGCTTTAGGGCTTGCAACTCCAACATCCATTATGGCAGGTTCTGGCCGCTCTGCAGAAATAGGAGTACTATTTAAAGGTGGAGAGTACCTCGAGAACACTCAAAACATTCAAAGCATTGTTCTAGATAAAACAGGAACCGTGACAAAAGGAAAGCCGTCACTAACCGATGTGCTTCCGGCAGAAAATTGGACAGAAGAGGATCTCCTGCAGCTGGCTGCTTCTCTAGAAAAATCTTCAGAGCACCCTTTAGCTATAGCAATAGTAGAAGGAGCAAAAGCAAAAGGTATCACCTTGCTGGATTCAAAAGACTTTGAAGCTTTACCGGGACATGGTGTTCAGGCAGATATAGAAGGTAAAATGATTCGCATTGGTACTAGAAAATGGCTCGAAAAGGAAGGAGTCAATTTAAACGACGCAGAACAATCTCTGCAGACATTTGAAGAAGAAGGAAAAACAGCAATGCTCGTTGGGGAAGACGACACGTTTGCAGGAATTATCGCTGTTGCCGACACAGTCAAGGAAACATCAAAAGAAGCCGTCCGGCGATTAAAAGAAGCTGGACTTGAAGTGATTATGCTGACCGGAGATAATACGAGAACCGCAAACTCGATTGCCCGTCACGTGGGGATTGACCGTGTCATTGCTGAAGTTTTGCCAGAGCAAAAAAGTGATGAAATAAAAAAACTCAAAGAGCAAGGCAAAAAAGTCGCAATGGTCGGAGACGGCATCAATGATGCGCCGGCTCTGGCGACGGCAGATATTGGCATGGCTATCGGAACAGGCACGGATGTGGCAATTGAGGCTGCGGATATTACGCTTATGCGCGGTGATTTAAACAGTGCTGCAGATGCTGTTTTGATGAGCAGAAGAACAATGAGAAATATTAAGCAAAATTTATTTTATGCTTTTATTTATAACACATTAGGTATTCCTATTGCGGCAATTGGACTGCTCGCCCCTTGGGTAGCCGGAGCTGCCATGGCTTTTAGCTCCGTATCTGTTGTGTTGAATGCATTACGCCTTCAAAAGGTAAAACTTTCATAAAGAACGAATCCCTCGTCGTTTCAAGGTGGCGGGGATTTTTTCTGTTTTTAACGCTATGACTAGCTTTAGCAGGATACTAGAGCTACAGTGATAGTGCAGGTCAAACAAGTTTTTCAATGTAATTGAAGGTTACAATAGACAGGGGATAGAATATTTAGTAAAAGGGTAAAGAGAGTTTTAGAGTGAGGAGGACAAAAGCTGATATGAAAAAATTAATCAATCAACCAGAACAAGTGGTAGACGAAATGCTTGAGGGAATAATAGCTGCCCATCCTGAAAAATTAAAAAGATTACCGGGATTGAATGTGGTCGTTAGAAAAGAAGCGCCTATTAAAGGAAAAGTAGGGCTCATTAGCGGCGGCGGCAGCGGTCACGAACCGGCACATGCTGGTTTTGTCGGGGAAAATATGCTCGATGCAGCGGTTGCTGGTGAAGTGTTTACCTCTCCAACTCCTGATCAGATTCTTGAAACCATCAAAGCAGTGGATGGCGGAAAAGGAGTATTACTTATTGTGAAAAATTATAGTGGAGACGTAATGAACTTTGATATGGCGGCAGAAATGGCACAGGCAGAAGGGATAGAAGTAGAACAAGTTATTGTAAAAGATGATATTGCAGTAGACATCAAAGAAGACCGGCGTGGTGTAGCAGGCACTATTTTTGTACACAAAATTGCTGGCACAGCTGCATCGGAAGGGAAAAGCTTAAAGGAAGTGGCACAAATAGCTCGAAAAACGGCAGAGAACATCTGCTCCATGGGAGTATCTCTTAGTCCCAGTACCGTCCCTGCTTCAGGTAAACCTGGTTTTACTCTAAATGATAATGAAATAGAAATCGGTACTGGAATTCACGGAGAACAAGGGATGGAACGGCAATCGCTTAAACCAGCAGACCAGCTGACAGAGGAGATAATGAATAACATACTTCATGAAATGGAATTTTCTCCTGGTGAAGAGGCAGCTGTTATCACTAACGGCCTTGGATCCACGCCTCTTATGGAGCTGTATATTGTTCACAGAAAAGCAGCAGAACTTCTTAAAAACAAACAAATTCAACTTAAAAAATCCTTAGTTGGCGAGTATATGACATCACTGGAAATGGCAGGCTGCTCTATCACCATTTTAAAATTAGATGACCAATTGAAATCATACTTAAACTAAACAGCAGGAGGGAGAACTCATGCAGCTTACAGTAGAAGCACTGCAACGATGGATTATTAACACAAATGAAAAGATGCAAGAGAACAAAGGATATTTATCAGAGCTTGATCAAGCGATTGGCGATGGAGATCACGGTCATAATATGGCAAGAGGTTTTCAAGAAGTGGTAAATAAAATAGAAGGTAACAGTTTTGAGGAAGCTGGCAGTCTTTTTAAACAAGTTGCGATGACACTTATTTCTAAGGTAGGCGGCGCAGCGGGACCATTATATGGCACTGCTTTTTTGAAAGCGTCTGATGAGTGGAAAGAAAAAACAACGATAGATCAAGAAGCTTTAGGGAAGGGAATGGAAGCAGCCATAGCAGGGATAAAAACTAGAGGAAAAGCTCAGGAAGGAGATAAAACAATGCTTGATGTATGGGGGCCTATTCATGCATATGTAACCACTCAGCCGCTGCAAAGAGAAAAGCTGAAAAAAACTGCAAAAGAAGCTATGGAGAAAACAAAAGAAATGACAGCTAAGAAAGGCCGTGCTGCTTATTTTGGTGAAAGGTCAGCAGAACACGTAGACCCTGGTGCTTATTCCTCGTATCTAGTCTTTGAAGCATTAGCGGAAAGTATAACAAATGAAGGTGATGCTAATGGCTAAAGTCAGTATCGTCGTTATTTCTCATAGTAAGCAGCTGGCAGAAGGCATTGTGGAATTAGTTTCACAAACGAAACAAAAAGACGTGACTGTCGTAGCTGCAGGCGGGACAGAGGAAGAAGAAATTGGAACAAGTGTTGAGATGATTACAAAGACGGTAAAAGAAGTATATAACGAAGCGGGGGTACTGCTTCTATTTGATTTAGGCAGTGCCTTTATGAACGCAGAACTTGCCATGGAAATGCTGCCTGATATGGAAGGAAATGTACAGATTGCCGATGCACCAATTGTGGAGGGTACCTATATTGCAGCTGTTGAAGCAGGCTTAGGGTGTTCATTAGAAGAAGCTAAAAACGCCGCAGAAAAAGCAAAAACATGGAAGAAAACGGATGGCTGAAAAGTTTAGAAAAACTTGGCTTGCCCCAAGTCCAAATGGCGGCAAGCCGTAGTTTTTCTTATACTTTGTTCCTTTAGCAAAGTTAAACTTTCCTAAAGTATAAAAAATACTGGATGGCACCTGTGAATCATTAACACAAGGACACTGCTTCTAAAACGAGTGTAACTTTATACAAATTACATGTAAAAAGCTTTGACTGAAACCATTTTGCAGAACTGGTCCGAATGCTTCTCGAACATGAGAGCAAGCTCCATGCTAAAAAAGTTCGCAAAGGTCAGCGGAAGATTTGTTAGTGATTTATTTGTTTACTGAAAGGAAGAGCTTTCAGCACAAGGAGATAGTAAATACTGAGTGCACCAAGATCAGCTATCATTATCGTCAGCCCCATAGGAATGGCTGTTGATTCCCCGGCAACTCCTACCAGAGGAGCGGAAGCGGCGCCTAGTACAAATGGAAGTAAGCCTAAAAGAGCAGAAGCACTCCCTGCACGGTGGCCTTGGGTTTCCATGGCTAAAGAAAAACAAGTGGTTGTAACTACACCGACGCATGACACGATAAAGAAAATAGGAATGACAATAAAAAGAAGAGGGGCTTTTATTAGAATCATTGCCATTAAAAAAATGCTGGCTGTTGTTGTAATGAAAAGCCCTGTCTTCAGGATTTTACTCTCATCTATAACGCCTGCCAGTCTGCCTGTTATTTGACTTCCAATAATTAGTCCTATACCATTCATCGCAAATAAAATGCTGAATATTTGAGGGGAAACTCCATATATTCCCTGATAAACAAACGGAGTGCCGGAAACATATGCGAAAATGCCTGCCATGACAAGACCTTGTGTTAAAGCATATCCAGCAAATGTTTTGTCTTTAATTAGATCTCCAAAAGTAAGAATGGTGCTTTTAATGCCTGTATCTGAGCGATTTGTTTGAGAGAGTGTTTCTGGTAAAGCGATAAAAACCATAATAAACATAAACAGTCCAATAGCACTGAGGACGGCAAATACGCCTTGCCAGTTCACAATATCTAATATTATTCCGCCTGCAACGGGAGCTAAAATAGGAGCAAGTCCGTTGACGAGCATTAAAAGCGCAAAGAATTTTGTCAGTTCTTTTCCTGTGTACATATCGCGAACAACGGCACGTGATATTACGATACCAGCGGATGCAGAAAAACCTTGAATGAATCTTGCTGCTATGAGAACCCAAATAGATGGAGCGAAAACGCAAAGCATAGAGGCTGCGATATATAAACACAGGGATAGGAGCATAGGGCCTTTTCTGCCCTTCATATCACTTAATGGACCAATTATCAGCTGTCCGCCGGCAAGCCCCAGCAAACATGCTGTTAAGCTCAATTGCACGAAAGATGCGCTCGTTTTAAGGTCTGTGGCAATTGAAGGGAAACTCGGCAGATACATGTCGATGGTAAGCGGACCAAAAGCAGCTAGTGATCCCAGCAAAACAGCCATCCAAATTCTGCGGCCGGCGCTTATAGGTGATGCGGAAGTTGTAGGCTCCATAAATGTATCAAGCGACCTTTCTTTTTAGCACTGGTAGGAAATTATAATATTTAATCGAGTTTGTCTAAATTTTGGTAAGAGAGAACGCTTCTTATTGTATCTTAAATAGATGAAAAATGATTCTAATATGCTCGGAAAAAATATAAAGAAAACTTGGCTAGCGCCAAGCCTTTAGGTGCAGGCGATTGCCTAGTTGCACATATACTGATTTCTTCAAAATTTTGACGACGTCGATGATTCATCCACGCTAAAATTTTATACTTTCTTATCAGTGCAAAATAAGTAAAAACCCCCAATAGCATGAGAAATTACTTTTGGAGGTTTTTCGTCGTCTCGTTTAATCAAATCGTACAGGCCGTAAATCTTCCGAACCATTTAAATTAGTGAGGAAGGCTGTTAAAAGGTCGATTGTCTGTTCTATATCTTTTAAGCTTACTGTTTCTACTGGAGCGTGCATGTAACGCAGCGGCAGGGACACAACAGAAACGGGAATCCCCTTGCCGGTTTTTCGCAGCTGGTCAGCATCGGTGCCAGTGTGTTTTGGAGTGAGTTCATATTGCAGGGGAATTTCTTTATCTTTCGCCGCATTCTCTAGTAGTTGATTAGCTTTCCGATTAATTGGTGCTCCTTTGGCCAGGACGGGACCGCCATCAAGAATAACATCGGCTGTTTTATCCGTATTGGCCCCTGGATAGTCTGTCGCAAAGGTTACATCTACTGCAATACCGAGGCTGGGAGAAAGACCGGCTCCTGCAAAATAAGCACCGCCCATGTTCGTTTCTTCATTGACCGTACTAACTGCGGTGACGCCCACATGTAAAGTATGCTGGCGAAGTCGTCTTAACGTTTCAGCGACGATAAACGCTCCCGTCCGGTTATCAAGCCCGCGACCGCTGACCCGGTTATTTAAAAGCTGTTCCGGGTCCCGTTTATAAACAGCTGCATCTCCTACAGCAATGTAGTCTTCTAGCTCCTTTTTGCTGGAGGCTCCGCAGTCGATAAACAAATCAGAAAAGCCAAATGAATCTTTGGCACCGCCGTGATGCTCTGCTTTCGCGCCTATAACACCTGTAATACGTTTGTGTGTTCCTAAAATGTCGACCTTCATGCCAAGGGCTGGTTTATGGCTGATCCCGCCAAGTTTTTCCACATAAACGTATCCTTTCTCATCAATAGATTTAACAAGAAAACCAATTTCATCGCAATGGCCTGCTAAAAGAACTTGGAAAGGAGCATCAGGCTGCAGGGAAGCCATAGCATTTCCGGCTGTATCTGTTTGCAGCTTGTCTGCGCAAGGTTTTATGTATTCCAGCCACTTGCGTTGAATAGCTTCTTCCTTGCCAGAAGGGGAGGGAGTGTGCAGCAAATCGTATAAAAATTTTTCAGAAGAAGGGTTCATGTGGTATCTCTCTCCTTTTCTATTTCTTTTGTTCTATTATATAGTTTTTTATACTTTAGGAAAATTTAAATTTGCTAATTGATTAAAGTATAAATAAAACTACGAGGGAAAAGTTCTACTATTAGAATGGATAAGTATATTCGGAAAATAGTATTAGGGAAGTTACGTCTCTATTATCGCCTTCAGGCTCATAAATCGACTAGTTTTCACTTTAATATTTAAATCAGCTGTAACAGTTCTTTTAGAAAACTTACAATGGAGGCAAATTGTATCAAGGAATTGGAATAGCATAAACGTGAACATCATTAAAATTTTTGTAAAAAAATAAATGGGGAGGGGTCCGCCATTTACAGTGTATGTTATCTTTTTTCCCACCTTGCCATTCGCTAACGGTTCCCACTGCCAACCCCGTAGTCGACTTTAACCAGCCCACACGTAAAAAACTAGGAAGCATCCGCTCCCTAGTCTAGTATTAATTTTATTGTGGAGTTCCTGAAAATTCATCAATATACCAGTCTCCGTCTTGCTTAACTAGTGTATATTCATAATAGGTTTCTTGACCGTTAAGTTCATTTTCAGGTTCAGTACCCCCGATAACAACTTTATCGTCTGTTCTCTCTGTAAAATGAGTATTCTCCATTGACCGATATGGCATTGCTTGAGCAAGTTCAGGTCCCCAGTTGTCGAGCTCTTGTTCATAAAATTCTTTCCATCTGTTGGTTGTAATGTCTTTCGTATAATAGGTTAAAAAGGTATCTTTTAATTCTTCAAACGGAGCTTTAGGTTCGTTCTCATAAAATTCCTGTTCCCATTGTTCATACATGGCCATTTCAATGGATTCTTCTGCTTCTTCTATACGTTCATCAAAATAAGTAATTGCCGGTGTGTCAGCTGGTTCTTCTTTAAATGTATCATTCAAAGCCCTTGCACAAAAAACAGAAAATTGAGCTCTTGTTGTACTTTCGCCAGGGCGGAACGTATTATCTTCAGAGTAACCGGTTGTTATATTTGCACTGGCTATTGATTGAATATCGTTATAAAAAATGTAATCTTCCTCTACATCTTTAAAGTCTAAAGAATCACTTCCTGACAACGTAAAGGCACGGTTCAAAACAGCTGCCATCTGTCCTCTAGTCAAGTTATCGTTTGGTCTAAACTTACCGTCATGACCATTAATTATTCCCTCATCAGAGATAGCTGTAATAGTGTCATACGCATAGTATGATTCATCAACGTCTTCAAAATCAGGATCAGGCCGGTTATTGGTATCTAATTCAAGGGCTTCAGCAATCATAAGAGCAGCCTGGGATCTTGTTACTTTATCTCCGGGCCGAAATTCACCGTTTGGATAACCCCCAATAATGTTATGTTCTTCCAAATAGGTAATTTCTTCATTAGCCCAATAATCGCTGTCGATATCTGTAAACCTTTCATTAGCAAAAGCAGCAGCAGAAAAGGAAAAGTAAATACTTAAAAATATAAAACTTGCTTTTTTCCAACTTTTCATTCTTTTAACCCCCCCTGATTTAGTACCCGATGCGGTTTGTTTTTCAGATAAAATTAATAAGCTCCTCTTATATAAGGCAGCGCTTCTTTTTGATAAAAAGCACAAAGCTGTTCTTTGCCATTGGAACAAAATGATGCTTCCGTTCTTCCTTTTAATTGTCTTCCATTTGTTACATTTCCAAACCCGGGGATAACTCAGGAAATTTGGTCATGATCTGATATCCAGCGGATCGCAGCCCTTGTTATATTTTTTTCGGCCTTCGGCTATCCACAGCAGAACCTCACTGAGCTCTACTCCAATTGGAAGGCCAGCAAACGTTTCTCCAACATGAAAAGCTTCTCCATTTCGGTTAAGATCATCTTCTGAATTATTGTTTTTTCGTTAAAAGCCCATTTGCAAGGGGCAGTCTTGTTATTATACCAACTCCTTTTTTTGCCATCGGCAGCAGCTGTTCAATTGGTTTTGCCGAAAAATATTAAAAATGACTTTAAAGGACGAACATTTGGATTTTCTAGACTCTTCCACAGTCTCAACACTTACACCGTAATAACGTATTTTTTCTTCTTTTTGGAGTTTATCCAACACATTAAACATATGTCCTTCTTTTAAAATGTGAGGTGGCGGGCAATGGATTTGATAGAGGTCGAGCCGATCTTGCTTCAATCGTCTTAGACTATTTTCAAGTTCTCACCGATTCTTCTGAATAAGTCTGGGGATTATGGATATCTTTTGCATGGCAGAATTTGCCATCCATAATATGTCATTTTCTTTATCTTTAGTGGTTTTTGCAAGTAATTCTTCGCGGTGTCCATCTCTAACGATTGCCCATGTCCCAAAACTTATTTCACAAATTCTTTAATTCCGCATTCCCGGTTTGACGATAGTTCAAACTTATATATGGAATTAAAAATGATTCTATGAAAGAACGGGAGTGTAAGAAAGCAGGAGATATAAAATATTTGTATAAATTAAGAGATAAAGGTTTAATAAAAAAAACATGTAGGAATATGAGGAAATGAAGTCGTAAATGCATCAAAATTGTTGGAGAAAGGAGTATTACTCTGTGTACATTTTTGCTGAAAACGAAATCCGCAATGTAACAGATGTTAATAAGAAAGCATTGGATTTAATAGAGGAAGGGTTTCAAAAGCTGGCAAAAGGGGAGGTAACTATGCCCCCAATTCTTCGAGTAGATATCCCGGAGAATAATGGAGAAGTAGATGTGAAGACTGCCTATGTAAAGGGGATTGATAAGTTTGCGTTAAAAATTTCTTCAGGTTTTTTTAATAACGATGCAAAAGGACTCCCCAGCCTAAGCGGAATGATGCTTCTTTTTAGCACGGAAACTGGATTTCCAAAAGCAGTTCTTCAAGATAACGGGTATTTAACAGATGTTCGGACAGCGGTTGCTGGTGCAATGGCTTCTAAATACCTGGCCAAACAAAATGTAGAGAAAGCAGGTATCATAGGAACAGGAACACAAGCAAGATATCAATTGCGCGCATTAAGTCTCGTCCGTCATATAAAAGAGGTTTTCGTTTACGGACGTCGGGAGGAACGTGTAAACGCGTATATAAAAGATATGGAAAATGAGCTTCAAGTAAAAATCACGGCTGCTGACTGTGCAGAACAGGTAGTTCGCCAGTGTGACACCGTGATAACAACAACTCCTGCTAAAGAACCTATTATTCAAAAAGAATGGATGCATCCAGGCCTTCATATTACAGCTATGGGTTCGGATGCTGAAGAGAAAAATGAGGTTGATCCTGAAGTGTTAGGGGCAGTAGATGTCCTAGCATGTGATTCTAAAAATCAAGTCTTTCGCTTAGGAGAGCATCACCATGCCCTTGAAAAAGGCGTTATTAAGGAGACAAGTGAAATAGTAGAACTAGGAGATTTATCTTTGGGAAAAGCTCAAGGAAGAAAAAATGAGAACGAGATCACTTTCTGTGACTTAACCGGGACTGGTGTACAGGATACTGCAATAGCGGTTTATGCATACGACAAGTTGATAGAAGCGGAGAAAGGCTTGTTATTTACTGAGTAACACAGCAAAAAGAGACTGGCAGCAGCATGAATGTATTTGGGCCGGTCTCTTTTAGAATGATAAAAAAGTAGTAAGCAAGGTGAGGAAATAGGAGACAGTCTAGTTTTTCAAATATTTTTTTGCTTAAATTTTTCCTGCTCGAAATGAAAATGTAACCCGAAAGAAAAGATAGTTTACGTATAATAAGAGAAAAGAGATTTCAGAAAGGGGGTTCCTTCATCAGATCAACATGTTAATCAACAAGTTTTGGAGTTATGTTAATAAACATGCTAAGAATATTTACAAACATGTTGGTTAACTTGTTTGATAATTTAAAATCATCCGTGTGTTTCTAATACCTTAATAAAAAAGAAAATATGGTTTTTTCACAAACATGTTTGTGAACATGTTTGAATTCATTTATACTAATCTATGAAATGCCTTTATGTTTTAATTTGGAAGACTATATCAGAAAAATCCAGAACGGAGGAGAAAAAATGTTAGATGTTATCCAAAAACTCTACGATAAAAATATAATAATCTCAGGGGTTGACCAAGGAAATAAAAGTGCGAAATTCAGCTACTTAAATAGACACGGGAATATTGCATCCTTTGCAATTCCTACTATTGTGGCTCCAGCAGAGGATAAAAAGTCTGCCGTCGAAGGCTCCACAGAAACAAATACGATAGAAAAAAAGCTTCATTTAAAAATCACCTCAAAATCACTGTCTACTGTAAATCAAGAGAGATACGTGTATGTTGGTCATTATGCTAGGAATAAAAAAGGAAAAGAAGAACCGACGTATAATCCAATAGAGGATACACAAAAGAATATGTCCACAACAAAGTTCTCCAATGATCTTCATGTTATAACTACCATCTCAGGTTTAGCAGTAATGGCTGCGAAAGAAAATAAAGAAGAAATACACATTCCTTATGCCGGTGGACTTCCAGTTAGCGAAATTAAAGAATTAGGTTCTGAAAAAGCCTTAGAAAGTGTAAAAGGAACGCATACAGTAGAATTTATGGACGGACCTTTAGAGAAGAAATCCGTAACTTTGGTGATTGGAAGCGGAAAAATGTATGGTGAAGGAGCAATAACAGATCTTTCTTTAAATTTTGATATCCAGCAAGGTGAGTTAGTGGAAACATCTCTGCAGGATCGGTTGTCGGAGACTTATGCATTAGGTGATTTAGGAGCAGGCACTTCAGAAATGATTATTTTTACCGAAGAAGGTATTGACGGGAATTTATCACAAAGTCTTGATATCGAAGGAACGAACCCTTATATCGACAGAATTAGAGAAAAAGTGGACAATCTTGATGAATTTAGAGCATTGAAAGAATTATTTGATTTAGACGATTCAGAACGTGCTTACCAATCTCGTGAGGAGTTCATGAGTGAAGTAATCGAGCCTAGTATTCTGGAAGTAATTAGAGGGGAAGCGGATACACCAACCTTTGAAGTGCGGCTGCTGAAATCTAAAAAAACAACCGACATCACAGAGCTTGTTATGGAAGAAATTCGTAAATATGCGAACGACCACAAAAAAGCACTTACTTCCGCATGGAATAGTGCCGGTGTCGATGAACTGGTTTTAGTAGGCGGAGGCGTTCTATTTGGATATCCTGTGTTCAAAGAGGTACAAGAGAAGTTTATGGAACTTCAAGGACAAGAGTGGGTAATTATGCCGGATAAAGTGGAAGAAGCACCATTTTTCACTTCTAGAGGGTATTTAATTGCTAACCTCATTCAGCTTACAGAAAAAGAAGAAGCAGAACTAGAGCCGGTCAACTAACATTTAATTCAGGGAATTAGAAAGGGGGTGGTGGCGTGTCCAATTCTAAAGGGAATAAAGCAGGGTATGTAAAAGGTCTCGGCCGGACGTTTGCTCCTTCTTTAAAAGCGGATTGGGTCGATGAATTCAATCAAATTTTAGAAGAGGAGCCTGATTGGAGTAGAAACCGTTTAACCGAACATTTGATTAAAAAAGGATTAGAGTCACAGCGAGCGCAGCAGTCTCAGCTTGAAAATCATTTGAACCTCTCTATTCCTTCAGATGGATTGAACAAGGAACAACAATCCTTTTTAGAGAGTGAAGAGGGGAAAGTATTCGTAGGAAACGCTATAAGACTTCTATTAATGCAGCCGGGATCAAGGGAGTCTGCTGCTTCGAGCGTTCACCTCCCTGCACCGCCTCAACCAAAAACAGAAACTTCTAGTTCTTTTGAAGAACAGGAGAAAAAATCACCGGAAGAAACGATGGATGATAAAAACAGGCAAGATGCTGAAAACTTCAACCTTAAAGAGAAAAATAAACAAAAACAAGAAAAGCTTTCTCCTTTAAAACGCGCCAAAAATAAATTAAAACGACAAAACATAAATTAGTTACGCAGAAAATAGAGGGGTTATAGGAGATAGACTTGTATTTGTTTGAAAAGATTAATGGCATGGCAGGTAATACAGCATGGCTGGATGCTGCCATGCGTTTTTTATACTTTGGAAAGTATAAGTTTATTGAAGAATCAAAGTACAAGTAAAACTACGCCTTCTGCTAAAAAGAATTCGGCAGCAAGGCGAGTTTGTACTGCATTATATTCGGAATTCTATCTGTGAAGCTATTATTGTTTACGAAGCAGCCTCTAGGGGGAGTATTAGAAATAATTACTTTAATCATTGCGCTGGGAATAAACCAGTTGATTAAAATATCTATGAACAGGCCAAGGCCTTTTATGAATGATGAAAGTGTTATACTGGTGATAGAAAGAGGAGCATCTCCTTCTTTTCCTAGGTGATCAGGCATCATCGTTTTGCTATAGCTGGTAAGTAAAAAAGCAGGAGCTGCAGCTTTTGAGTTCTCCCTTCTCGTCATTATATCGCGCATATTTGTTGGTCATCATTATCCTATCGATATCATGGCGGGTTTTCTTTTTGGAGCTGGAATGGCTGTAATAGCAGTAACAATTTGGAAACAAAGGCAGTATACAAATCGTCATTGGAAAACAGACGCGAAGCATTTTCCGTAGGAATAGATAAAAGATTTCGTACATAGAGTGTTTATAATCAGATCATTTGCAGCAACGCCCGTGAAATAAAGGAAATTTTCGTTTCTCCTTGCATGCTTCATAAGGAATCGCTACACTTTCTATACGGAGAAATACTAGAAAGGAAAAAATCTTCCCTGCTGCTCAGACCTGGTTAAAAATGGACGTGCCTTATTTATACTTTAAAATTTACCTTTGTTAAAGGAATAAAGTATAAGTAATAACTAAGGCTTCCGTAAATCAGAAGGAGAGTGAATAAAGCATGTCTGAAACCCTCAAAACGCCGGTAGAAGTGAAAATGACGACAAACATTCGTCAACAAGGTGAAAAAGACCAGGTAAACCTCGAAGCAAAAGGTGAGCTTTATAAAAAAAATAATTTCACTTATGTTAATTTTAAAGAAGAGTTAGATGACATAGGTGAGGTGTCTACTGTTTTAAAAGTAGGGGAACAGGAAATTACAGTGATTCGCTCAGGATCTGTGGCAATGCGACAGCTTTATCAATATGGAGAAATTACCGAAGGAAGTTACGAAACCCCTTTTGGAAAACTAAGAACAGAAGCAGAAACAGATCAAGTAGCTGTTATGTGGTCTGACAGTGGAAAAACCGGACGAATTCAATTTGGTTATGACTTAACCTTACAAGGTTCCGCTGCCGGACGATATGATGTTACTATTTCAATAGAGGAGGAAACATAAACGTGAACATCGTGGAACAGATGAAGGAACGAATAAAAGAAGAAGTCGCTCAAGCAGCTGAAAAAGCAGGAATCGTTACAAAAGATGAGCTGCCGGTTATCATACTAGAAACACCTAAGGAAAAAGAGCATGGTGATTTTGCGACTAACTTAGCCATGCAGTTAGCTGGTGTTGCCAAAAAAGCGCCTAGACTCATTGCAGAAGATATAACCTCAAACTTTGATAAATCCAAGGCCTCTATTGAAAAAATGGAAATAGCAGGCCCGGGATTTATTAATTTTTTTCTTGATAATAGTTATTTACGTGATTTGATTCCTTCTATAGTCAATGAAGGAAAGGCCTACGGGAAGACTAATTATGGCGGGCAGGAAAAAGTACAAGTGGAATTTGTTTCTGCCAATCCCACTGGTAATCTACACCTAGGGCATGCCCGAGGAGCAGCGGTAGGTGATTCCCTTTGCAACATATTAAATATGGCAGGATATGACGTCACCAGAGAGTATTACATTAACGACGCCGGCAACCAAATTTCAAATCTCGCCCTATCGGTAGAAGCTCGTTATTTACAGGCTCTAGGTATTGATGCAGACATGCCGGAGGATGGCTATCACGGAGCAGATGTTCAGCAATTTGGAAAAGAGTTAGCAGACGAACACGGCGAACAATATGTCGATGTCGAAAAAGAAGAACGGCTGGCTTTTTTCCGTGAGTACGGCCTAAAGCGGGAAATGGAAAAGCTTAAGCAAGACCTGCTCGATTTCGGGGTTGATTTTGATGTTTGGTTTTCAGAAACGTCCCTTTATGAAGACGGCAAAATTGAAGAGACACTTCAACTCTTAGAGGAAAGCCAGGAGGTATATAAAGAAGACGGTGCGGTCTGGTTTAAATCAACCAACTACGGAGATGACAAGGACCGAGTACTAGTAAAGAGCGATGGTACTTACACTTATTTGACTCCGGATATTGCTTACCATAAAAATAAATTTGAACGCGGCTTTGAAAAAGTCATTAACATATGGGGAGCAGACCATCACGGTTATATTCCCCGGATGTGTGCAGCAGTACAAGCGCTGGGATATAATAAGGAGCAGCTTGAAACCCAAATCATTCAGATGGTGAACTTGTACGAAAACGGAGAAAAAGTAAAAATGAGTAAACGTACCGGTAAAGCAGTGACACTGCGCGATTTAATGGAGGAAGTCGGAATAGACGCGACGCGTTATTTCTTTGCGATGAGAAGTGCGGATACACATTTAGATTTTGATTTGGATCTGGCAAAATCCCAGTCCAATGAAAATCCGGTATATTACGTTCAATATGCTCATGCTCGTTTATGTAGTATATTTAGACAAGCAGAAGAAAAAGGATTTACTTATGAGCCTGAGGTTGATCTAAGTGCTGTGGCAACAGAAAAAGAATATGACCTGTTAAAAAAAATGGGTGAATTTCCTGAAATTGTAGCCTTAGCTGCAGAAAAATATGCTCCACACCGCATCACCAATTACTTGCATGAACTATCGTCTGCTTTCCACAGTTTTTACAATGCGGAACGGGTCGTTGACAGCGAGGATGAAAGGAAAACAAAAGCACGTCTAGTGTTGGTCAAAGCTGTACAAACCACCTTACAAAACGGTATGAGATTAATTGGTGTTTCTGCTCCAGAAAAAATGTAAAGAAGTGAAGGGCCGTTCCTAATAGGGACGGCTTTTTTGCACTTTAGGAAAGTTTAACTTCATTAAAGGATTAAAGTATAAGAAAAAATAAGGCTTTCGCCATTAAGGACTTGGCAACAAGCCAAGTTTTACTAAGGACGGTGAGGGAAGTATACTTTTTAATTTGTAAACGATATAAGCAAAACTTCAGCTTTCAACACAAAGTTTTCAGTGAAAGTTCCTTTACCTTTTGTTAGGCGGTTTCTGCGGCGAGCCGAATTTTTCTAATACATGTTATTATCTTGATAAAAAGTATAAAGGACGAGCTTTTGATACATATTAGGCAAAAGGAAGTGACTGGAATGCAAGAGGTTATGTTATCCCTTTTTACAGGTATCATTGTAGGAATAGTATTTGCTATCATTCGTTTGCCGATCCCGGCGCCGCCGGCTCTTGCTGGAGTGATGGGTATCATTGGAATATTTCTAGGTTATAAAATATATGAATGGGTGCTTCCCTTGTTTCAAGGCGGGGGAAGCTAACCGTTAATGAGGTGAACAACAAGTGCCTTTTTTTTCTTCTCAAGGAGCAACCTTGCATTATCAAGTATGGGGACGCGGCTTGCCTCTATATTTTATTCATCCGCCATCTATGGGAGCAGCTACTTTCATGGAGCAGCGCGACCTTGCCCATGAATTTCAAGTAGTGTTAATGGATGCAAGGGGCCATAGTTTCAGCAGTGATGGCGCTGGAACTTTATCTATTTCCGAGTGGGCAGTAGATCTTCTGAATTTAGCGAATGAACGCGGCCATAAAAAAATTGTATTGTGCGGATATTCAAGCGGCAGTTCTGTCGCATTAGAATTCGCTTTAAATTGGCCGGATCGAACAGCAGGCATCATTCTCGTAGGAGCCTTTCCAGAGGTTTGTACCACCCTTTTAAGAAAAGAGTTTGAAACGGGTATTTGGATTGCAAAAAATGAATGGAATGTAATGCTTGCGCAAATGCTTTCTTATTCAAACTCGAAAGAAGCCTCGCATAGAGAAGCTATCGCTGAAACGGTAAAAGGAACCAACCCATCTTTATTGCAGTCTCTTTATGAATCAGGGCTTTATTTCAACTGTACTTGGAGGCTGCCGCAGCTGCAAGTTCCAACATTGCTCGTCTATGGATCTCGTGATTGGTATGTTCATTATTATCAGTATTTATTTTATAAATACGCATTAAAGGCCCCAAAAGATGTGGTGCTCGTCGGAAGTGTTGGACACCAAGTTCCTACCTTGGAACCTGATGCTTACAACGCAGTAGTTAAGCGGTGTGTTAATGATTTGCAAAGCAAAGATAGTAGTTTGCTTCCTTATTAAAAGCTAGTAATGCCCCTTTCTAAACCTTTCACTCACTCAAAAATATCCAAAGGGGCGCTGCTTTCTTGGCATTGCTCCTAAAATCAAACTAAATTTCAGCGGAGCTTTTTTGTGGGGGAATGCTGACTTTTGGGTAAATATATAGGAATATTATTCCATCCAGCAGTCCAAAAGCGTTAAGGTCCATAAATTCCTAAAAACCATAATTAAATCAGAAATGCTGCCACCTTTTCCGGTGACAGCTGCTTCTAATTATAAGATAAACACATCCTAAAGCAGAGGTTCTACTATACCTGCAATTTTTTCCCTTACCCTTGTTTTAAAAGGGCGGTATTGCAATTCGTCAAGATGAAGTATGGTTGATTGTGACATGTCTTTCTCAAGCCGGTTTTTGACAGAACTCATATTTGAGGGAGAAGATAGCATAGTATTCATTTCACTGTTTAAAAAAAAGCTTCGCTTATCAAAATTAGCGGAACCCACATCACAGAACTTATCATCTATTAAAACAGCTTTTGCATGAAAGAATCCTTGCTGAAAATGAAAAATGGAAGCGCCGCCTTTTATCAAGTCTTCTAAATAGGATATAGACGCTTCTTTTACCAGGGGATGGTCCCTTTTTTCTGGAAGAATAATACAAACTTCCACACCCCGTTTTAATGCATCCAGGAGAGCGCTTTGCAGCTCTATACTTGGTACATAGTATGGGCTGGCAATGTAAATATAGTTTTTCGCTTTTTTTATACCTTCCAAAAAGAAAGTGTCTAAACCGTGTCCTTCCGTAGCAAAAAAATGGAATGTGTGGCTGCCCTTTTCTAAGGGAGGGAAGTAACTTTCTTCTTTTTTGTAAGGATTCCTTGTTGCTTGTTTCCAGTCTTCTAGAAATTGCGATTGTAAATCTTGAACACCTTCCCCATAAAAACGCAAGTGAAAATCACGCCAAAGGCCTAATTTAGGATCACGCCCGAGGTATTCGTCCCCGACATTAAACCCGCCTGTATATCCGATTTTCCCATCGATCACCGTTATTTTCCGGTGATTCCTGCGGTTTAAAGTGAAGAAAAAGAAAGGGAACGAGGGAGTCTTAGCATATGCAAACGTAACTCCTGCTTTCTTTAACTTTTGCCGTCCTTTACGATTTAAGCCAGAGCCAACTCGATCGACAAGAAAATTTATTTCGACTCCTTCCGAAGCTTTTTGAATGAGAAGGTCAATGAACTGACTGCCTATGCTGTCGTTGCGAAAGATATAAAAAAGAACATGTACGTGGCTTTTTGCATGTTGAATATCTTCAAACATTGTTTCAAAAAAAACTTTACCGGTATCAATCCATTGAACTTGCCCTTTTCTTGATGGATAAAAAACGGCATTTTGTTGGTGAAGATATTTTCTTTTTCCTAGAAAAAAATCCAGCCAAATATACAAGGTGACCAGCAAAAGGGCAAAGAGAATATAAAAAACAAACACCATAGGTAGAACCCTCCCGCAGCATTTTGAGATCTTATTACTATAATGCCCGAAAATCAACACAAACTAGCGCTTGAAATGAAATGATTAAAAAAAATAACTCGACTGAATGTTCATTCACTAATTTTTTTGTTATAATGTATATAAAATTGGTCCAATTCAGAATTTTTATCGGTTCTAACTCTTGCAGAACCGATAATTAAAGCCTGGAAAAGAAAGCGTTTTCTTGACACCGGGTTATGGCTGCTATAGAAAGGAGAATAGATTATGGATACGTTTATAATTGTGAATTGGATTGCGTTTTTACTTGTTACCTTTTATGCTGTTTATCTTTTTGCTCAGCTTGTGAAAACGAGGTACGAATATATTAAGCTCGGTCAAAAGGCTGAGTTTAATCAAACGGTTAAAGAGCGATGGGAAGCGATCTTGACCAATGTGTTTGGACAGAAGAAACTCTTGAAAGATAAGAAAAGCGGAACCATTCATGTGATGTTCTTTTATGGATTTTTGCTCGTGCAGTTCAGTGCGATTGACACGATTTGGAAAGGACTGCAGATAGGGGGGCATCTGCCGCTTGGACCAGTATATCCTTATTTCACCTTGTTTCAGGAAGTCGTTGTATTTATGATTTTGGCGGCAGTTGTTTGGGCGTTTTACCGCCGCTATGTAGAAAAGCTGGTTCGCTTGAAACGCGGTTGGAAAGCAGGGTTGGTGCTGATTTTTATCGGCGGCTTAATGACATCCAAAATGATTGCCAAGGGGATGGAAATGGTGTGGCTCGACAAAGGATTAACGGGCTTTGAACCAATTGCTTCGGTGATTGCTTTTGTTGCTTCCCCCCTTGGTGCTGGGGCAGCAGGTGTCTTGTTTTATGTATTCTGGTGGGCGCACTTATTGTTTTTACTCTCGTTTTTAGTCTACGTCCCGCAATCCAAACACGCCCATCTAATAGCGGGGCCCGCAAACGTGTGGCTCGGCCGGACTCATCCGGTAGGGCAGCTGTCATCGATTGATTTTGAAGATGAAACCAAAGAGGAATTCGGGGTTGGAAAGATTGAAGATTTTAACCAAAAACAATTGCTAGATCTCTATGCCTGTGTCGAATGCGGCCGCTGTACGAATATGTGTCCGGCCACAGGCTCTGGGAAAATGCTGTCCCCGATGGACTTATTGATTAAAATGAGAGACCATTTAACCGAAAAAGGGGCGGCTGTCACGTCCCGTTCGCCGTGGCTGCCGGCATATGCGTTCAGCGGGACGAATGGAAACCAGCTGGCTGCTCAAGGTAAAGGAGCCGAAGAAGCTGCTGCCGGCTATGATGTCAGCTTAATCGGTGATGTTATTACAGAAGAAGAAATTTGGGCATGTACGACGTGCCGCAACTGTGAAGATCAGTGTCCGGTCATGAATGAACACGTCGATAAAATCATTGATCTGCGCCGTTATTTAGTGTTGACGGAAGGGAAAATGGATTCTGAAGCACAGCGCGCGATGATGAATATTGAGCGTCAGGGTAACCCGTGGGGGATTAACCGGAAAGAACGGGAAAAATGGAGAGAAGCCCGCGAAGATATTGACGCACCAACTGTGAAAGAATTGAAAAAAGAAGACAAAACGTTTGACTACTTGTTCTTTGTCGGTTCCATGGGGTCTTATGACAAGCGCAGCCAAAAGATAGCCCAGTCGTTTGCGAAATTAATGAACGAGGCAGGGGTTTCCTTTGCCATTCTTGGAAACAAAGAAAAGAACTCCGGAGATACACCAAGACGTATCGGAAATGAGTTTTTGTTCCAGGAACTTGCATCTTTTAATATTAACGAATTTCAAAAAAATGACGTAAAGAAAATCGTTACTATCGATCCGCATGCGTATAATACTTTTAAAAATGAATATCGGGAATTTGGTTTAGAAGACGTGGAAGTGTACCATCATACCGAATTACTGGCCCAGCTCGTACGCGAAGGAAAGCTCACACCGCGTCATGAAGTGAAGGAAACGATAACGTATCACGATTCTTGTTACCTCGGGCGCTACAATGAAGTGTACGATCCGCCGCGAGAAATTTTAGAGGCGGTTCCGGGCCTTAACATCGTTGAAATGGAGAGAAATCGTCAAGATGGGATGTGCTGTGGAGCTGGCGGGGGCATGATGTGGATGGAAGAAGAAGCCGGCCAGCGGGTAAATGTCGCCCGTACCGAACAAGCGCTCCAGACGAGTCCGTCCATGATCGGAAGCGCCTGTCCGTACTGTTTGACGATGATGTCAGATGGGGTCAAAGCTAAAGAAGCAGAAGATGATATCCAAACGATGGATATTGCAGAAATTTTAGAACGATCCGTAGTGGGGGAAAGACAAAAAGCAGCAGAAGCCGAATAGCATATAACAGGCTTCTAAACAGTAATAAAAAGATGCAGCCGCTTTGGTAAATTAATACTTGATTTTTATACCAATTTGAAGTAGTTTAATAGGTGAGGAAAGCGTTTTCAACAGAGGCGCAAGAAATAATGATAGCGGGGGAATGAATATTCCCCTTTTTCTTTACATGACATGGATTTTTTTAATGCGAAAATGAGCGAGCGTTCGTTCGATATTATAAACAAATTTTTATTTTTACTTTAGAAATTTGTTAAAGGATCAAAGTATAACTAAAACTTCTGCTTCCGTCATTTGGACTTGGCGTCTAATTAGAAAATACAAACTTTATTTGAGAAATTTTCTGGACTTTTCTTGTTTTATACAAAAAAGGAGGAAAGATTGTATGGCAAAATCAGTGATAGTTGGCGGGGCCCGCACTCCATTTGGGAAATTTGGCGGAGTATTAAGTAGTTTAACGGCATCTGAGTTAGGCGGCGAAGCG
The DNA here is from genome assembly GCF_002886255.1 of Alteribacillus bidgolensis. Lineage (NCBI taxonomy): Bacteria > Bacillati > Bacillota > Bacilli > Caryophanales > Bacillaceae > Alteribacillus > Alteribacillus bidgolensis. The sequence continues at coordinate 3,127,694 of NZ_KZ614149.1, read as the reverse complement.
ATAAAAGGGGCGTTAGAGAATACAAAGATAAACCCTGAAGAAATTCAAGAAGTCATTATGGGAAATGTATTACAAGGCGGGCAGGGGCAGATTCCCTCGCGCCAAGCGGCACGCCATGCAGGTCTTTCGTGGGAAGTAGAGACAGAAACGATTAATAAAGTGTGTGCTTCTGGGATGCGCAGTGTGACGCTGGCTGACCAAATAATAAGAGCAGAAGATGGAGAAGTCTTAATTGCCGGAGGAATGGAATCAATGAGCAATGCTCCATATTTTTTGCCAAAAGCACGTTGGGGAGCGCGAATGGGTGATGCTTCCATGAAAGATTTGATGGTTCATGATGGATTAACATGTTCTTTTCAAGGAGTTCACATGGGGGTATATGGGAATCAAGCAGCGAATGAAGTCGGTATTTCCCGGGAAATGCAGGATCACTGGGCCCTTCGCAGTCATCAGCGGGTGAATGAAGCAAAAGAAAAGGGTTATTTTTCAGAAGAAATTACATCGATAGAAATTCCTCAAAGAAAGGGAAACCCTCTTGTTGTTTCTGAAGACGAGAGTCCTCGTAAAGATACCGCTATCGAAGCACTGCAAAAGTTAAAGCCGGTTTTTGCAAACGACGGTACGGTTACGGCGGGGAACGCACCAGGTGTCAATGACGGTGCTTGCGCTATGGTTTTAATGAGTGAAGAACGTGCGAAAAAGGAAGGAAAACGGCCTCTTGCTGCCATTACAGGTCACACAGCTCTGGCAGTAGAAGCGGGGGATTTTCCGAAGACACCAGGATTGGTGATTAATAAATTATTAAAGAAAACAGGTAAATCACTAAAAGATATAGATTTATTTGAAGTAAACGAAGCTTTTGCAGCAGTGGCGCTAATTGGTGAACAGCTGGCCGGCCTTGATGCTGACAAAGTGAATGTAAACGGAGGAGCCGTAGCTATTGGTCACCCAATTGGAGCAAGCGGCGCGCGAATCATATTAACTTTAGCTAATGAATTAAAACGTAGAGGAGGAGGAACCGGTATCGCTGCTATTTGCAGCGGCGGTGGACAGGGAGATGCGATCATGATTGAAGTATAAAACTATAGCCAGATCTTAGTGCCAGCCTATAAATAGTGAGAATGCAGGAGGAGATAAAATGGATATTCAAACCATAATGGTAGTCGGCGCTGGTCAGATGGGGGCAGGAATTGCTCAGGTTCATGCCCAATCTGGATATTATGTTTACCTGCACGATGTAAAAGAGACCCAGGTCGAAAAAGGTTTAGAAAGAGTGAAAAAGAATTTGACGAGACAAACCGAAAAAGGGCGGCTTACGAATGAAGAAAAATCAGAAATACTAAGTCGTATTGTTCCATCCACGGAGTTAGAAAATGCTTCAAAAGCAGATTTAGCAGTGGAAGCAATTGTTGAAAATATGGATGTGAAAAAGAAAGTATTTAAGGAGCTGGATGAATGTGCTCCGCCTCACGCTATACTTGCGACAAACACTTCTTCTCTTCCTATCACAGAAATTGCAGCAGAAACATCACGCCCCTCTCAAGTTATCGGCATGCACTTTATGAATCCAGTGCCAGTGATGAAGTTAGTAGAAATTATAAGAGGACTGGAAACAAGTGACAAGGTATTTGATGCAGTAAAACAAACAGCAGAGTCTCTTCATAAAACCCCCGTCGAAGTAAATGATTTTCCAGGTTTTGTTTCTAATAGAATTCTTATGCCGATGATTAATGAGGCAATATATACAGTGTATGAAGGTGTGTCTTCTCCAGAAGATATTGATCAAGTGATGAAATTGGGGATGAATCACCCAATGGGACCGCTCACCCTAGCCGATTTTATCGGCCTTGATACTTGTTTGTACATCATGGAAACACTGCATGATGGTTTCGGGGATGATAAATATCGACCTTGTCCATTACTCCGCAAGTATGTGAAAGCAGGATGGATTGGGAAAAAAGTTGGCCGCGGCTTTTATAACTACAACGAATAAAATAACAACGGAGGAGAGTCACGAATGAATCTCACCTTTACAGAGGAACAAACGATGATGAGGAAAATGGTTCGTGATTTTGCTAATAATCGTGTGCAGCCGGAAGTGAAAAGGATGGAAGAGGAAGATCGTTTTCCAAAAGAGCTCGTAAAAGAGATGGCTGAGCTTGGATTAATGGGCATACCAGTCGAAGAGAAATATGGCGGGGCTGGGATGGATTTTTTTTCTTATATTATTGCTATCCAGGAATTATCAAAAGTGAGTCCAGCTTTAGGGGTTATTTTATCTGTGCATACTTCTGTCGGCACAAATCCCATTGTTTATTTTGGCAATGAAGAACAGAAGAAGAAATATGTATCCAAACTTGCTTCAGGAGAGTACCTTGGCGCATTTGCGCTGACTGAAGCCGGCGCGGGAAGTGATGCGGCGTCTCTTAAAACAACAGCAGTGAAGAAAAATGATCGTTATATACTGAATGGTTCTAAGGTGTTCATTACAAACGGAGGAGCAGCTGACACCTATATTCTTTTTGCAAGGACTGACCCTGCCCAAGGAGTAAAAGGGGTGAGTGCATTTATTGTAGAGAAACATTTCCCTGGTTTTCAAATAGGGAAAAAAGAAAAAAAGATGGGGTTAAATGGGTCTAATACGACAGAAGTTATTTTGGAAAATTGTGAAGTTCCACAAGAAAATCTCCTTGGAAAAGAAGGAGAAGGATTTAAGATTGCGATGGCCAACCTTTCTGCAGGTCGTATTGGTATAGCAGCGCAGTCACTTGGAATAGCCGAAGGAGCCCTTAAAGCTGCAACTGCTTACGCTAAAGAAAGAAAACAATTCGGCAAACCAATTGGTTCCAAGCAGGGAATTTCTTTTAAATTGGCAGATATGGCAGCTAATGTTGAAGCAGCGAAACTATTAACCTATCAAGCAGCAAGTCTTCGATCAAAAGAGGTCCCTTGTAGAAAGGAAGCATCCATGGCAAAGCTGTTTGCATCCCGTACAGCCATGACTGTGGCTACTGAAGCCGTTCAAATTTTCGGGGGATATGGATATACGAAAGAGTATCCAGCCGAACGGTTTTTTCGTGACGCAAAAATATGTGAAATATATGAAGGAACGAGCGAAATTCAAAGAATTGTAATTGGAAAACATTTACTTGGAAATGAGGTAGGCTGATTTTTACTTTTAAGGCGGAAAAGGGGAAGAAATAATGAATTTTCTTTTAACGGATGAACAAAAGATGATACGAAAAATGGTCCGTGATTTTGCGAATAATGAAGTGGCACCTACTGCTGCCGAACGTGATGAAGAAGAAAAATTTGACCGGAAATTGTTTGATCAAATGGCTGAGCTTGGTTTAACCGGTATTCCATGGCCGGAAGAGTACGGCGGCATCGGTGCAGACTATCTTAGTTATGTTATAGCGGTTGAAGAATTGTCCAGAGTGTGTGCTTCCACGGGAGTAACATTATCGGCGCACCTTTCTCTTGCCAGCTGGCCGATTTATACTTTTGGAAATGAAAACCAAAAAAAGAAATATTTAAAAGCGCTGGCAGAAGGCAAAATGATGGGAGCATATGGGCTGACAGAGCCTGGTTCAGGCTCAGATGCAGCAGCGATGAAAACAACTGCTGTAAAAGACGGGGATGATTACGTTCTTAACGGTTCAAAAATATTCATTACCAATGGCGGCATGGCAGACGTTTACGTCGTATTTGCTGTGACATCTCCTGAGACAAAACATAAAGGAGTCAGTGCTTTTATTATCGAAAAAGATTTCTCCGGATTTTCTGTTGGCAAGAAGGAAAAAAAGTTAGGTATCCGTTCATCTCCAACGACTGAAATTATTATGGAAAACTGTCGAGTGCCCGCAGAAAATTTGCTAGGAGAAGAAGGTGAAGGGTTCAAAATTGCAATGAAAACATTAGACGGCGGAAGAAATGGAATTGCTGCCCAGGCTGTAGGAATTGCACAAGGAGCGCTTGACGCTGCAACAGATTATGCAAAAGAACGAAAACAGTTTGGCAAACCCATTGGCAGTATGCAAGGAATTTCTTTTAAATTAGCAGACATGGCTACGAAAATAGAAGCTTCCCGTTTGTTAACATATCAAGCTGCCTGGAGAGAAAGTGAAGGCGTTTCTTATGGCAAGGAGTCAGCTATGTCCAAATTGTTCGCCGGGGATACAGCAATGGAAGTAACAACGGAAGCGGTACAAGTTTTTGGAGGGTACGGTTATACGAAAGAATACCCAGTGGAACGCTTTATGCGTGACGCTAAAATTACACAAATTTATGAAGGAACGAACGAAATTCAACGTTTAGTTATCGGAAAAATGCTATTAGCAGATTAATAAAGAAATGTCAGGTTAAAGGAGGCGGGGCCATTGGCGAAAAAGAAGGTACCGTCCATGGTAAAGGACCAGCAGCTTATTCAGCGCAGAAGAGAACAAATGGTCAAAGGAGCGGTAGCGCTTTTTAAACAAAAGGGATTTCACCGTACGACAACTAGAGAAATTGCTAAGGAATCAGGGTTTAGTATTGGCACGTTATATGAATATATCGGTTCTAAAGAAGATGTGCTGTATCTTGTTTGTGACTCTGTATATGAAGAAGTAAGAAACCGGCTGGAATCGCTATTGACCAATGAAACTGTCGGATTAGATAGGTTAAAGCAAGTGATACAGTCTTTATTTAAAGTAATAGATGACATGCAGGATGAAGTGCTTGTTATGTACCAGGAGGCTAAGTCCCTGCCAAAAGAAGCTCTGCCCTATGTGTTAGAAAAGGAAAACGCGATGACAGCTATTATAGAAAGTGCCGTTCAGACGTGCTGCAAAGAAGGACATTTAGAGCTTTCTGAACAAGAAATAAGAATGTTCGCTCACAACATTATGGTGGGAGGGCACATGTGGACTTTTCGCCGCTGGTCCTTACAAAAAGAGTTTACTCTCGATGAATATACTTCCTTACAAACACGCCAGCTTTTATATGGTGTCGTTCAGGAAAATATAAAAGTGGATGAAAAATTTTAAAGGAGGCTTTTACTTGGCTGTAGAAGAATTATACAAACCTGTGAACTCGGTTCGTTTTGTTACAGCTTCTAGTTTGTTCGACGGCCATGATGCTTCGATCAACATTATGCGCCGACTCCTCCAAGCAGGGGGAGCCGAGGTAATCCATTTAGGTCACAACCGTTCTGTTGAAGAAATAGTAAACGCTGCCATACAAGAGGATGTACAGGGGATAGCTATTTCCTCTTATCAAGGAGGTCATATAGAATATTTTAAATATTGCTACGATTTACTCCGAGAAAAAAACGCAGGTCATATTAGAATATACGGAGGCGGGGGAGGCGTCATTACTCCTCCGGAAATAGAAGAGCTCCATAATTACGGTATTGCTCATATATTTTCGCCGGAGGACGGACGTACTTTTGGTCTGCGCGGTATGATCAGTCAGATGTTAAAAGAGTGTGATTATCCTACTTTTAAAAGCGGTAAGGCATTGTTAGAAGAAGTAAAAGACAAATCGAGTCAAGCTGTAGCACGGTTTATTTCGGTAGTGGAAGAAGAAAAGGAAAATTTAGATGAAGAATGGCACAGTGCTTTAAAGGAATTACAGTCGATTGGAAACAAAGTGCCTATTTTAGGTATCACCGGAACGGGGGGGGCCGGAAAAAGCTCCCTTACGGATGAGCTTGTCAGACGTTTCCTGCGCGAATTTACAGACAAAACCATCGCCATATTATCGATTGATCCGACAAAACAAAAAACAGGCGGCGCCTTGCTCGGTGACAGGATTCGCATGAATGCGATACACCATCCTCACGTTTTTATGAGAAGTCTTGCGACACGAGGGTCTAAAACTGAAACGACAAAAAGTTTACGTGAAGCTATTGCAGTAACAAAAGCGGCTGGATTTGACTTTATTATTATTGAAACAAGCGGGATCGGCCAAGGCGATGCTGAAATTACAGAATTTGCTGACGTTTCAATGTATGTGATGACAAGTGAATTTGGCGCGCCGTCTCAATTAGAGAAGATAGAAATGATTGATTTTGCAGACTTAATTGCTATCAACAAGTTCGACCGGAAAGGATCTGAGGATGCTTTACGCGATGTTCGAAAGCAATACCAGCGCAGTCACATGTTATTTGATGAGGACCTTAGTAAAATGCCTGTTTACGGGACAATTGCCAGCCAATTTAATGACGCTGGAACGAATATTTTATTTGCTGCGTTAGTAGATACGATTAAAAAAAATTTTGGGGCTGATTGGAAAACTACGATTGATACAACCAAAGAAACGGGCAAGAAAGATTTAATTATTCCACCAGAGCGATCCCCGTATTTACGTGAGATCGTCCAGACGGTTCGTCAATATAAAGATCGTGCATTAGAACAGGAAAAAACGGCAAGAAAGCTATTTCAATTAACTGGGACGATCCAGTTATTAAAAGAAAAAGGTGTGGATACAAAGGAGCTTGAAGAAATATATGATAATTTGGAAGAGACGCTTGATTCAGACGTAAAAAAGCTTTTAGAAGAATGGGACCACTTAAAAGAATCGTATAAGCAAGATACCTTTACTACGGTGATTCGAGATAAAGAAATTGTCACAGAACTTCAAACCGAAACGCTTTCTGGTTTGAAAATCCCTAAAGTAATTTTACCTTCTTTTGAGGATTGGGGAGAAATTGTACGATGGTCATTAAAAGAAAATGTTCCCGGCCGCTTTCCATTTACAGCGGGAGTTTTTCCTTTTAAACGAAAGGGAGAAGATCCAAAGCGGCAATTTGCCGGAGAAGGAACTCCTGCACGGACGAATCGCCGTTTTCACTATCTTTCTAAAGATGATGAAGCGAAACGCTTAAGCACAGCGTTTGATTCTGTGACTTTATACGGCGAAGACCCGGATTACCGTCCTGATATTTATGGAAAAGTAGGCGAAAGCGGCGTCAGTATTTGTACGTTAGAAGACATGAAGAAACTGTATGACGGCTTTGATTTAATTTCACCGACAACCTCTGTATCAATGACAATAAATGGACCTGCACCAATTATTTTAGCAATGTTCATGAATACAGCTATTGATCAGCAAGTGGAGCGTTTTGAAAAAGAAAATGAGAGAAAACCAACTGCCGAAGAATACGAAAATATGAAAGCGCAGACACTATCGACCGTTCGTGGAACAGTGCAGGCCGATATTTTAAAAGAAGACCAAGGGCAGAATACGTGTATTTTTTCTACAGAATTTGCTCTCAGGATGATGGGGGACATTCAGCAGTATTTTATCGACCATAACGTCCGTAACTATTATTCGGTTTCTATATCGGGATACCATATAGCAGAAGCGGGAGCCAATCCGATAAGTCAGCTGTCATTTACCCTTGCAAATGCTTTCACGTATGTGGAGTATTACTTAAGCCGCGGTATGCATATTGATGATTTCGCTCCTAACTTATCGTTTTTCTTCAGTAATGGACTGGACCCGGAATATGCGGTGATTGGCCGTGTTGCCCGCCGGATTTGGTCTACTGTTATGAAAAATAAATATGGCGGAAATGAACGCAGTCAAAAATTAAAATATCATATTCAGACATCAGGACGATCTTTGCATGCGCAGGAAGTAGATTTTAATGATATCCGTACCACGCTGCAGGCTCTGCTTGCCATATACGATAACTGTAATTCTCTTCACACAAATGCTTATGATGAAGCTGTAACTACTCCAACAGAACATTCGGTCCGGCGTGCTATGGCTATCCAAATGATTATTACAAAAGAACTCGGCTTAGCTAAAAATGAAAACTCTATACAAGGTTCCTTTATTATTGAAGAATTAACGGATCTTGTCGAAGAAGCAGTGTTACAGGAGTTAGAACGTCTTAATGACCGCGGAGGTGTCCTTGGTTCCATGGAAACCCAGTACCAGCGCGGAAAAATTCAAGAAGAATCGATGTATTATGAAATGAAAAAGCACTCCGGTGAATTGCCTATAATTGGAGTGAACACGTATTTGAATCCGGAAGAAGAAGAGGAAGAGTTTGATATGGAACTCGCGCGTGCAAGCAAAGAGGAAAAAGAGGGGCAGATTAAAAGCTTGCACCATTTTCAAGAACGAAATAAAGACCAAGCAAAAACAGCTTTAGCTAACCTTCAACAAACGGCCGTCAGCGGCGGCAACATATTTGAAGAATTAATGAAAGCGGTACGCGTTGCAAGTCTTGGTCAAATCACACACGCCCTTTACGAAGTAGGGGGTCAATACCGAAGAAACATGTAATCAAATGGCCAGGTCAAACAAGCGCTTGTTTTATAGAGCGGTCCTGGTTTGAACTGGCCGATATTAAGAGATACTACATTTAGGAAAAAATAAGCAGCAGATACTGCCCTATAAATGATTAGAATCAAGAGGCCAAAGCCTTGTTGCTCTGGCCTTTCTTATACTTTAGGAATGTTTAACTTTGTTAAAGGATGAAAGTATAAGCAAAACTACATCTTCCACCATTGGAATCGGCGGCAAGCCGAGTTTTTCTAATTTTATTTAAAACGCTGGCATAAATACCCTGAATATGTTTATAATGAAAAGTATGATTTTGACGGTTTAGCTCTTACTTTAAGGGCTTTATGATAACCTTGAAGCCATGATTTGTAATACTTAGCGGAAAGGAAGTGAAATCCGTGAGCATCTCTGATTACAATGAGGAACAAATCGAAGAAATGTCCGCGGTCGAACTGGCTCACATTTTATTGGGAGACGAAGAAAAACCATATGACTACCAAGAGTTGATTAAAAAGATTGCAGATTTAAAAAGTCTCTCACCAGAAGAGAAAAAAAATCGCTGTACGAAACTATTTACAGCAATGAATTTGGATGGTCGTTTTGTTCATTTAGGTGAAAATCATTGGGGATTAAGAGAGTGGTATCCGCTTGATCAATCTGATGAGGACTTAAGCACCACGGTTAAAGCACCAAAAAAACCAAAATCAGACGATTACGATGAATTTGAAGATGATTTTGATGGAGATCTAGAGGATATTGAAGATGAGTTAGATGAACTATCGCAAGAAGAAGACGCTGACGATTATGAAAGAGACGATGAATTTGAAGGTTTTGGGTCGGATGAAGAAAATGTCGAAGAAAAAGACAAATATTAAAATGTATTTGTGCTTGACTTTTATTTAGGGGCTCGGTAAAATCATTTTTGGGCTTTGACGATTACAAATTAAATCTTTTTATATGAGAAAAATAAACAAGCAAAAGTGCGCCCCTCCAAAGGGTGAGGTGTCACTTTTGTTTTTTTTAATGTTTAACTTTGTTAAAGGAACAAAGTATTGCCATAAAGACTTTGCGGTAAGCCCAGTTTTTCTAATATGAACGCCGGAAAGTATAAATTAATAAAAAGACAGGCGTCCCGGTTAAAATAAACGAACTTTTACGAAGACAGCAAGCGCCAAGGACACAGTATGTTTGGCAGAAGCTCTAATAGTTTTCTGTAAGGTTGCGAACAATGAACGTTCGAACATCGCTAATGTCGAGAAAGGTCTTTTTCTCGGGAACTCCTGTGCAAATCAACGTAGAAGCCGCTATATGTATGAAAGTTCGTCTTATGGACGAGCTGAGTGTTTTAATGAAAAAGTAACGATACGTTACTTTCACTTATTGTCCTGCCCAGTTCTCTTATTCACCAAAGATTAAAGGAGTAGATGAATACATGGCTAGCAAGTATATTTTTGTCACTGGAGGCGTTGTTTCTTCTTTGGGTAAAGGAATTACAGCCGCGTCTCTTGGCCGCCTTTTGAAAAACCGTGGTATGAGCGTAACGATTCAAAAGTTTGACCCTTATATTAATGTTGATCCCGGAACAATGAGTCCATATCAGCACGGGGAAGTATTTGTTACAGATGACGGAGCGGAAACAGACCTCGACCTTGGCCACTATGAGCGTTTTATTGATATAAACCTCAGCAAAAACAGTAACGTAACAACAGGAAAAGTATATTCTTCTGTTATTCGCAAAGAACGCCGCGGTGATTACCTAGGTGGAACCGTTCAAGTAATTCCTCACGTTACAAATGAAATAAAAGAACGCGTGTATCGTGCTGGCAGTGAAACAGGGGCAGATGTAGTTATTACTGAAATTGGCGGAACGGTTGGGGATATTGAGAGTCTTCCTTTCCTTGAAGCGATCCGGCAGATTAAAAGCGACGTTGGTGTAGAAAATGTCATGTATTTGCATTGCACACTTATTCCTTATCTTTCGGCTGCCGGAGAAATGAAATCCAAGCCGACCCAGCATAGTGTAAAAGAGCTTCGCAGTCTTGGTATTCAGCCGAACGCTATTGTCGTGCGCACAGAAAGTCCTGTACCACAGGAGATGAAAGACAAAATTGCTTTATTCTGTGATATTAATAAAGAAGCGGTTATTGAAGCTCGTGATGCGGATACGCTTTATCAAGTGCCGCTTGATCTGCAAGCTCAGAAATTAGATCAGTTTGTTTGTGACTATTTAAAATTAAATGGAAAAGAAGCAGACATGGAAGAGTGGAAAATGCTGGTTGAAAAAGTCCAGAATTTATCTAGCAAAACAACGATTGCACTTGTAGGTAAATACGTCTCTCTTCCAGATGCATATCTTTCCGTAGCAGAGTCTTTAAAGCATGCCGGCTACGCATTTGACTCAGATGTGGAGATTCAATGGATTAATTCAGAGCACGTAACAGAGGAAAATGTTGAGGAAAAATTAAAAGGCATAGATGGAATCCTCGTTCCGGGCGGATTTGGTGACAGAGGCATTGACGGGAAAATTGCCGCCATAAAATATGCTCGTGAAAATAAGGTTCCATTTCTTGGAATATGCCTTGGGATGCAATTGGCTTCTGTTGAGTATGCGCGTAACGTAGCTGGGTTGAACGGAGCGGATTCTGCAGAACTGAACCCAGAAACGGAGCACCCAGTTATTGACCTGCTGCCAGAACAAAAAGATGTGGAAGACTTAGGCGGCACACTTCGTTTAGGATTGTATCCTTGTAAATTAAAAGAGGACACGAAAGTAAAAGCTGCCTATAATGAAGAAGTGGTATATGAGCGTCACCGCCACCGTTATGAATTCAACAATTCTTACCGGGAAACCATGGAAAAAGCAGGGTTTATTTTTAGTGGAACAAGCCCAGATGGACGTTTAGTGGAAATTATTGAGATTGAAGATCATCCATATTTTGTAGCTTCTCAGTTTCACCCTGAGTTTGTATCTCGTCCTACAAGACCTCAACCATTGTTCCGTGAATTTATACAGGCTTCCATAACAACAAATAGATAATGATAAAAAGAAGCTATTCCGTTTGGTTTTTACCAACTTACGGGATAGCTTCTTTTTATAGATAAAAGGCTTTACAAGAATAACGAAAGGCTGATGAATTCTCTTGGAAGGGGGCTCAGCCCGACTCATTAAATGAATATTTTTCCCGCTATAAACTAAATATACCGTTTACTTTCGGTAAAATATTATTCTAATTCATCGAATAGTTCTTTTATATTTAAATAAAGAAGCTGACCGGTAAAGAGAGTGGACAGTACGGACGGGTAACCTATGCGGCTGCCATGTTCATCTGGTACAATGCCGCCGCGAACATGAGTGTGAATCCAAACATCTGTTGGTTCTAGTGTCATCCTCGCTTCCTCTTCAGTAAAAGGAGCAATTACGACAACCGGCACGTCAGCTGACTGCAAAAGCTCGATAATAGAATGTAAATACGCTGCTTCTTCTTTTTCTGCTAAAACAATCGCTCTATCGACAGATTCGGGCTTGAATTCTTTCGTATCTATCACTTGTATAGTTTGGGGCGGAGCATCTGGGTGATAAGTTAAATTTACTGCATTTCCTCTCATGGAAGGTGTTGCGTAAATAAGCAGTCTCCCCGTGCCGGCTGGACCTTGTGCTGCTAATCGCGCCCCATTTTCAATAGCCTCTTCTTCTTGATCCAATATTCTTTGAAATACCCCTTGAAGCTGGGTAGCAAATATTTTCATTTTTCTCATCCCATGCCTTTCTTTTACGATTGTTTTTCTCTATTATACGACAAGAACGTATAAGCAAAAACATACATGACTTTAGCATTATTTTTATAGTAAAAACAAAATACTAAATGAAGGAATTATAAAGGAAAATATGGAATATGTAGATGGGAAGCATATTTCGGATTTATTCGACAGCTGATGATTAAAGAGATGGAGGGGGGACAACCATGCAAAAGGTTTTAATTGTAGACGATCAGTACGGTATAAGAGTTTTGTTAAAGGAAGTTCTAGAAAAAGATGGATATGAGGTGCATCAGGCATCGAATGGATTACAAGCTTTAGAGATAATGGAAAAAGAAAAACCAGATTTGCTGCTATTAGATATGAAAATACCTGGTATGGATGGAATTGAAATTTTAAAGGAAAGAAAAAATCGACAACTTGCAGCAAATATGGAGATAATTTTAATGACTGCTTATGGGGAGTTAAATGTAATAAATGATGCGAAAGAACTTGGTGCTTCTACTTATTTATCCAAACCTTTTGATATCGATCAAGTAAGAAAAGAGATAAAATCTCTTTTGTCAGTCACATCAAGGCAAATGGATAAAAACAGATCACGAGGGAAATGAACAATTTCATACAGAGTAGATGAAATTCAAATATGATATGCTATAATAAGTGCAGAAAACTAATGGAGAACTTCATTCTTGAGCCCTGTTACATAGTAGCGCTTTCCTCACCGCTGTGAATGGATATAATTTGGCAAGGATAAGTTAAAAATGTCGAAACGCACCGGACATGCTTTTCCCGATAGATGCCCACTTGCTTCCTGACCTTTTTGTAAAAGGGAAGAGGAAGGGATCATACAAAAGTACGTGAAGACTGAAAGAGCTCCGTTGACAAAGTGTTATTCTAACCTTCGCGCTTTTTTGAAAAGAAGAAGCGAGAAGGTCGAGGAAACAAGGGAAAGAAAGAGGGATCGTACAGTAGTACGTGACCGACTGAGAGAGTACCGTTGACGAAGAGATTCGATGCTTATTCTTTACAAAAACGCTCTAGAAATGCTGGCTCCATTAGAAACTAAATTTCAAGGAGGATTTTTTTATGCCTTTAGTATCCATGAAAGAAATGCTTAATAAAGCAAAAGAGGAAAATTATGCAATTGGCCAGTTTAACTTGAATAACTTGGAATTCATTCAAGCAATCCTGCAAGCAGCGGAAGAAGAAAAATCACCACTTATTTGCGGTGTTTCTGAAGGTGCAGCTCGTTACATGGGCGGATTTAAGCCAGTAGTGTCCATGGTAGAAGCTTTCATGGAAGCTTACAATGTAACAGTTCCAGTGGCTATTCACCTGGACCACGGTTCTAGTTTTGAAAAATGCGTAGAGGCTATTCATGCAGGCTTCACATCTGTTATGATTGACGGCTCCCACTACCCGCTAGAAGAAAATATTGCATTAACGAAACGTGTCGTAGAAGTAGCCCACGCTGTCGGTGTATCCGTAGAAGCTGAGCTCGGCCGAATTGGCGGACAGGAAGACGACGTGATTGTTGATGATGCAGAAGCCGCTTATGCGATTCCTTCTGAGTGTAAAGAACTCGTTTCACAAACTGGTGTAGACTGCTTTGCACCTGCACTTGGCTCTGTCCACGGACCATATAAAGGTGAACCAAACCTAGGTTTTGACCGTATGAAAGAAATTGACGGACTCGTTGGTATCCCTCTTGTCCTGCATGGAGGTACTGGTATTCCAGCAGAGGATGTACAAAAAGCAATCAGCTTCGGCCATGCTAAAATTAATGTGAATACAGAAAGCCAAATCTCTTCTGCAGCTGCCGTACGTAAAACATTAGAAGAGAAACCAGAGCTTTATGATCCTCGTAAATATTTAGGGCCTGCTCGTGACGCTATTAAAGAAACAGTTAAAGGTAAAATGCGCGAATTTGGTTCTTCTAACCGCGCATAAATAAAGTAAAGAAGCATTGTAATCTAGAGAAGAGTTAATATGTATGTAAACGGACACTAACCTGTTTCATACCTGTTAACTCTTCCCTTTTACCATAGAAGAATTTGAACGACCAGGAGGCAAATAAATGAAATTTTTCATTGATACGGCAAGTTTAGATCAAATTAAAGAAGCTCATGAACTAGGTATATTGTCGGGCGTTACGACAAACCCAAGCTTAGTAGCTAAAGAAGGGGTAGACTTTAAGGAACGTCTCCAAGAAATCACAAGTATTGTAAAAGGTTCCGTAAGTGCCGAAGTCATCTCAACAGAAGCACAGGGTATGATTACAGAAGGGCGCGAATTAGCGGCTGTAGCACCTAATGTGACCGTGAAAGTTCCAATGACTACAGAAGGTTTGAAAGCGGTTAAGGTTTTTTCTGAAGAGAACATTCAAACTAACGTGACGCTTGTTTTCTCTTCTGTGCAAGCACTTTTAGCAGCGAGAGCAGGAGCCACCTATGTTTCTCCATTTTTAGGACGTTTAGACGACATCGGCCACAGTGGTCTAGACTTGATCAGTGAGATTTCAGAAATTTTCCACGAACATGAAATTGAAACAGAAATTATTGCGGCTTCTATCCGCCACCCTCTACATGTTTCAGAAGCAGCTGTTCGAGGAGCACACATCGCGACATTGCCGTTTAAAGTAATCTCCCAACTAGTACAACATCCATTGACAGATCAAGGAATTGAAAAGTTTCTCAGTGATTGGGAAAACCGTTCTCGCTAACAGATAAAAAAATAGTCCGGCAGAGCAGGTTGTCGGACTTTCAATCTTTTTGTCTAAAAGGAAAATTTTTTCAAGATGGATGTCTTCTTGTGCGTCTAACTGTCCAAGAGGTTGTCCATAATGAAAAAAGATAAGAAAATGGAAGAGTGCCGGTAGTAGGTGCATAACTATATTTTCTTATCGGCCGACAATAGATGAGCAGCATCACAACGAGACTATGAATGAGGAAGTGAAATCGCTCATGGAGAAGTTGATGGTTGAAGGAGGACATCCTTTAAACGGAAAGATACATATCAGCGGAGCCAAGAACAGCGCGGTAGCTTTAGTTCCTGCTGCGATTCTTGCTGACTCTGTTGTTTCTATTGATAACCTGCCGGAAATCTCTGATGTAGAAACATTAGCCTCTTTGCTAGAGGACATTGGAGCTTCTGTTTCTTACGAAGGCAGCAGTATGACGATAGATCCAAAAAAAGTCATACCAATGCCATTACCAAATGGAAGAGTGAAAAAATTAAGGGCTTCGTATTATATGATGGGGGCGATGCTAGGCAAGTTTAAACGAGCGGCTATCGGTCTGCCAGGTGGATGTAATTTAGGTCCGAGGCCAATTGATCAGCATATTAAAGGGTTTGTAGCACTCGGAGCTAAAGTAACCAATGAGCACGGAGCCATTTATTTAAGAGCAGATAAGCTTCAAGGAGCACGTATTTATTTAGATGTAGTAAGTGTAGGAGCAACGATTAACATTATGCTGGCAGCAGTAAAAGCGGAAGGCCGCACCATTATAGAAAATGCGGCTAAAGAACCGGAAATCATTGATGTGGCTACTTTATTAACTAGTATGGGAGCCAAAATTAAAGGTGTTGGCACAAATGTTATCCGTATTGATGGAGTCGATGAATTAAGCGGCTGTGCTCATTCTATTATTCCCGACCGTATTGAAGCAGGAACGTACATTATTGCAGCAGCAGCTATGGGAGAAGAGGTTCTCATTGACAATGTTATTCCTGATCATCTTGAATCACTTATAGCAAAACTAAGGGAAATGGGCGTTCGAATTGAAGCAGGGGATGACCAGATTTTGATTCGCTCTTCTCCGGAGTTAAAAAGCATTGATATAAAAACACTTGTTTATCCAGGGTTTGCTACAGATTTGCAGCAGCCTGTTACCGTTCTTTTAACGAAAGCGCAAGGGACAAGCATAGTGACAGACACAATATATAATGCTCGGTTTAAACATGTGGATGAACTTCGCCGCATGGGAGCAGAAATAAAAGTGGAAGGACGGTCTGCATTAATCAACGGTAAAAAGCGTTTGCAGGGAGCAAAAGTAAAAGCTAGTGATCTGCGGGCAGGAGCCGCTCTGATTATCGCAGGATTAATCGCAGACGGAGTCACAGAAATAACGGGAATGGAACACATAGACCGTGGATACGAAGACTTAGAAGAAAAACTGTTAGCATTAGGTGCAAATGTTTGGAGAGAAAGGCTTAGCACAGAAGAAGCTGAACAAGTGAAAAGTTCATAAGAAAAAAATGGGAGGGGATTGGAATGGAAAGAAGTTTATCAATGGAACTTGTCCGTGTTACGGAGGCAGCTGCTCTGTCTTCTGCGCGCTGGATGGGCAGAGGAAAAAAAGAAGAAGCAGATGATGCAGCAACAAGTGCGATGCGGGATGTTTTTGATACTATACCTATGAAAGGAACAGTGGTGATCGGAGAAGGGGAAAAAGATGAAGCTCCGATGCTCTACATAGATGAAAAACTTGGTAATGGATATGGACCGAGAGTCGATGTTGCCGTGGATCCTCTCGAAGGAACTAACATTGTGGCAAATGGTATGTGGAATGCCCTAGCGGTAATTGCAGTTGCTGATCATGGCAACTTGCTGCATGCGCCAGATATGTACATGGAAAAGATTGCAGTTGGCCCGCAAGCAGTAGGTAAAGTAGATATTAATGCACCGGTTGAAGAAAACTTAAAAGCAGTGGCTAAAGCAAAAAACAAGGATGTAGAAGATGTGGTGGTAACTATATTAAATAGAGACCGTCACAGTAAATTAATTCAAGACATACGCGATGCAGGAGCTAGAATAAAACTCATTCAAGACGGTGACGTAGCAGCTGCGATGAATACTGCTTTTGAAGAAACTGGGATTGATATTTTAGTAGGCTCTGGCGGAGCACCTGAAGGGGTTTTATCCGCTGTTGCTTTGAAGTGTCTAGGCGGAGAACAGCAAGCAAAACTTCTTCCAAAAGATGATGAAGAGCTTGCCCGCTGTAAGAAGATGGGCATCGAGGACGTTTCGCGTGTACTTCATATGGAAGACCTGGTTGGAGGCGATGATGCAATATTTGCAGCAACCGGTGTTACGGATGGTGAATTGCTAAAAGGTGTCCATTATAAAGGGGCAAATGCTACCACACAATCACTTGTAATGCGTGCAAAATCGGGAACTGTACGATTTGTAGATGGAAAACATAATGTGAAAAAGAAACCAGATTTTGTCATAAAGCCTTAAAACATGTGGAGAAAAAGCTGCTTTTGTGATAATAGAGCAGCTTTTTTTCTTTATACTTCAGGGATGTTTAATTTGTTAAAGGATCAAAGTATAAGCAAAACTACGCCTTCCGCCATAGGACTCGGCGGTAAGCCAAGTTTTTCTTATTAGATAGGAAAGTATAAAATTTTGCGCTTTGATGTCTAGCTTCAGCGCCAGCTCTCAGAGGCCCAAGACGTTTAAGGAACTTTTGCTAGGATCGCGAATTGAAGGATCTTCTGCTAAGATCGCGAACGTCCTGTTCTGGGCGCAGAATTCAGCCCATCCAGGGCAAGCCAGTTCGGCGTTCTCACAGAACGTGAGGAACTTAGCCGAACGTCATTTAAAACAAGGGCGCTTGCGCTTTTCTTATTTCGATTAATATTTTAGAAGGACTTTACTTTTTCTATTGCCATTCAAAAAAAACGTGTTTAAAATGAGTAAGAAGCGGGAATAAAAGATAGATAAACGGATCGTGTGTTTATCCCCAATGAAAAACGAAAATCTGCAGAATGGTTCAACGTAAATCGGCCTGCATAAACCCACTCCTTTGAACGGAACGTTTCCCTAATAAAGCGTAATACTCCATTCCCATCCGAATTAGTACTCTCAGATAAAATGAAAAGGTTTTATGATAGTGAATAAGAAGAAAAGTGGTGACATTTTTTGAGTGTAAACATAGCAGAATTAGAAAATAAAACGCTGAAGGATCTGTACAGTCTGGCGAAAGATTATAAGGTTTCCTACTACAGCAAATTAACAAAACGAGAATTAATTTTTGCCATATTAAAAGGACAAGCCGAAAAAGACGGATTGATGTTTATGGAAGGTGTCCTTGAAATCATACAAACAGAGGGTTATGGATTTTTAAGGCCTATTAATTATTTACCGAGTTCAGAGGACATTTATATTTCGGCTTCTCAAATTCGAAGGTTCAGTTTAAGAAATGGCGACAAAATATCTGGAAAAGTGCGGCCGCCAAAGGACACGGAAAGGTATCACGGTTTATTGATGGTAGAGGCGGTAAATGGAGAGGACCCAGACACCTCAAAAGAAAGGCCGCACTTTCCAGCGCTTACTCCGCTTTATCCAGAAAGCCGGATGACGTTGGAAAATAAGCCGGGCCGGATCAGTGCCCGCCTTATTGATTTAATTACACCGGTTGGGTTTGGACAGCGCGGTCTTATCGTAGCTCCTCCTAAAGCAGGTAAGACATCGCTTTTAAAAGAAGTGGCAAACAGCATTACAGAAAATCATCCGGAAACAGAATTAATTGTACTGCTTGTAGATGAACGCCCGGAAGAAGTAACAGACATTGAACGCTCGGTCGATGGAGACATTGTAAGCTCCACTTTTGATGAATTACCTGAAAATCACATTAAGGTATCAGAACTCGTTTTAGAGCGAGCCATGAGACTTGTGGAACATAAAAAAGATGTTGTTATACTGATGGACAGCATCACTCGTTTAGCGCGGGCGTATAATCTAGTCATTCCTCCTAGCGGCCGAACTTTATCGGGTGGTATTGATCCTGCAGCTTTCCACCGTCCAAAACGATTTTTCGGCGCTGCTCGTAATATAGAAGAAGGCGGCAGTCTAACCATTCTGGCAACAGCTCTGGTGGACACAGGGTCTCGAATGGATGATGTGATTTATGAAGAATTTAAAGGCACCGGGAATATGGAACTGCATCTGGACCGCCGCTTAGCAGAACGCAGAATCTTCCCATCCATTGATATCCGTCGTTCTAGTACCCGAAAAGAAGAATTGCTTGTTTCAAAGGATCATTTAGAAAACTTGTGGGCGATTCGAAAAACGATGAACGATTCCCCAGATTTTGTGGATCACTTCATCCGCAGATTAAAGCAGACAAAAACGAACGAGGAATTTTTTGAGGAAATGGAAAAAGACAAAGCAAAGGGATCAGCGGCAGGACGCAAATAATGTTTTCTTTAAGGAGATGTGGATTTTAAAAGAAGTATGTTGAAAAAATCTCTGCTCCTTGATATAATCTCGTTATGTGTGAAATTGACTCTGACATATTGTGATGATGTGTGTTCACAGATATGTCATCATCATAAGACAGCAGGGCGGAAGGAGTGAAAATCGATGAAACAAGAAATCCATCCAGATTACAAAAAAGTCGTATTTTTGGATACAAGCACAGGTTTTAAGTTTTTGAGCGGTTCTACAAAAGGTTCTGAAGAAACGATTGAGTGGGAAGATGGGAACACATACCCTCTTATTAAAGTAGAAATCAGCTCCGATTCTCATCCGTTTTATACTGGGAAGCAAAAGCTTGCAGATACAGGCGGACGTATCGACCGTTTCAAAAAGAAATACAATCTTAAGTAAGGCTTGCGGGCTGAAACAGGCAAGGGAACGCCACTTGCCTGTCTTTTTTTTGTTCTACTTTAGGAATGTTTAACTTTTCTAAAGTATAAGGAACGCTGTGATAGGTTCTATACGGTTCGATTCTTACAATCTAAACATGCAGGATAGCCAAGGACTAAGGGGAGAAGTTTGTGGCACAGCTATTTTTTAAATATGGAGCAATGAATAGCGGAAAATCAATTGAAATTTTAAAGGTAGCTCATAATTACGAGGAACAAGAAAAACCAGTCCTCATCTTTACTTCTGGATTGGATAATAGAGATGAAGTCGGTTATGTCTCGAGCAGGATAGGTTTTAAAAGAAAAGCGCTTCCTATCTTTGAAGAAACAAATGTTTTTAAAGTAGTGGAAAATTACGAGCAGCGGCCATTTTGTGTCTTGGTAGATGAAGTCCAGTTCTTAAATAAAGAACATGTTCTACAGTTTGCACAAATTGTTGATGAGCTAGATATTCCAGTCATGGGGTTTGGTCTTAAAAATGACTTTCAAAATGAATTATTTGAAGGCAGTAAATATTTTTTGCTTTACGCTGATAAAATTGAGGAAATGAAAACAATATGCTGGTTTTGTGCAAAGAAAGCCATCATGAATTTGCGAGTAGATGAGAATGCAAACCCTATTTATACAGGTGAACAAATTCAAATTGGCGGACATGACTCCTACTATCCAGTATGCCGTAAATGTCATTCCAATCCGCCAATCTAATACAAAGCTGAATAATATTTGCAGATGGAATATTGTTTGAAAAAAGATTATGACACAACCCCAACAAGACTTTTCGGACTGCTGGGTGATAAGCCAATTCCCCAATAGTTGGTAAGTGAAAAAATGGATTCAATCCCTTTTCAATAAAAATAGAGTTCATATATAGCTCCTTTATATCAAGGCAAGGACGATATTATCTGTCCCGCCGATATAAAGGATTTTTTTGTATGATGAGAATTTAACCTTTTCTAAAGGAATAAAGGTAGTTGGCATTTGGAATCGGAGGCAATTTCTCAAATAGCTAGTTTAACTTCCAACAATAGTTTTTTGAATAATCAAGTAAATGACTTCATTCCGAATAAAAGTAGTTTCTGTCAAAAAAGGCTTTATACCAGCCACAATTGCAGCATGTTTTTATTATTTTCTTAGGTCGTAACGAGGAAAATATAATATTTATTGTTAGCATACCTGACCAAATAATAGATATGAAATCCATATTATCTATAATGAACATTGTAGAACAAAAACAGGAGGTAGATAAAATGCAGTCTCCATACACGGGGAATGTGAAAATACTAGGATTCACCACTTTAGCCTTTTTCATCTCTTTTGTCGTTTGGTTCAATATGGCTCCCTTTATGACAACATTGACGGAAGTATTTGGACTGTCCAAGGATGAAGTTGCGTTATTAGCAGTTGCCAATGTTACCTTAACCATTCCTGCTCGAGTGCTCATAGGAATGCTTGTTGACCGTTTCGGACCTCGTAGAGTGTATTCCTGGCTTCTTATCCTATTAAGTATTCCATGTTTTACATTTGCTTTATCGAATTCTTTTACACAATTAATGATTTCTAGAATGTTTTTAGCTATGATTGGTGCTGGTTTTGTTGTTGGGATTCGCTTAGTAGCAGAATGGTTTCCTCCTCAGCGGGTTGGTTTTGCTGAAGGTGTCTATGGAGGCTGGGGGAACTTCGGTTCTGCAGCTGCAGCGATGACGCTGCCAACGCTTGCTGTAATCTTTGGCGGAGAAGATGGATGGCGTTATGCTGTTGCTTTAACCGGTATTATTGCTCTTGTTTATGGTATTATCTTTATGCGTATTGTTGAAGACACTCCTGAAGGTGTAACTTATAAACGTCCGAAGAAAAGCGGTGCATTAGAGGTTACCAGTTACAGAGATATGGTAGGTTTGATGCTGATGAGTTTGCCGGTATTTGGTATTCTTGCTTTCCAAACTTACAGGCTCGAGGATTTGGATTTTATAAGTTCAACGGTATCTATACTTATATTTTTTACATTAATATTTCTTTTCATTTTCAATATTTATAAAATTTGGAATGTTAATAAAGATCACTTAAGAGAAGGAGTCCCTGAAAAGGAAAAATATTCATTTAAACAAGTAGCGATTCTGAACTTTGCTTATTTTTGTACATTTGGATCAGAGCTTGCCGTAGTGTCCATGTTACCGCAGTTTTTTGAAGAAACATTTGCATTGGGAGTTGCTCAAGCTGGTCTTATTGCAGGAAGTTTTGCATTTATGAATTTAATGTCACGTCCTAGCGGCGGCTGGTTTAGTGATAAATTTGGCCGGAAGAAAACATTAATTATATTAATGGTAGGGTTGGCACTAGGATATATGGGGATGGCATTAATTGGTTCGACATGGCCGCTGTGGTTAGCTGTAGCATTAACTATGTGCTGTTCTTTCTTCGTACAAGCTGGGGAAGGGGCCGTGTATGCAATGGTACCGTTAGTTAAAAAACGAGTAACAGGCCAGGTTTCAGGAATGGTTGGCGCATATGGAAACGTCGGTTCAGTTATTTTCTTGACCGTATTAAGTTTTGTAAATCCTGCCATCTTTTTTTTAGTAATTGGCTGCTCGGCAATTGTATGCTTAATTTGCACATTTTTCTTAGAAGAGCCAGTAGATGAAGCTATTGAGCAAGAAACAGAAGAAAGGGAGCAGCAAAAAATGGCTTCTGTGTAATGTAAGTCTTAGTTTGTCTAAAATGGCAATAAAATATATTTCGTATTTGTATGGGGTTGTCTCAAAAGATAATTTTAGGGTAGTCCTAAGAAAATATCCCTGTGTTGCTTCTGCTGTCCTTTACAGCGGAAGCATTTTTTTTACTTTAGAAAGTTTATCTTTGCTAAAAGAATGCTTTCGCTCTCGTTGCTATTAGCATAATAAAAGCCTGGAAAAATAAAAATAGGCGTAAACTAATGATAACAAGCAACGTTTTTGTTACTTTATCGTTCGACATAACGTTACATAATTAAAAATAAAAACGGAGGGACCGTTAATGAATGATGATGAATTGATACAACGGGCCCGGTCTGGAGAAGAGGAAGCCTTTCAAGAATTAATCGAAAGGCACTATCGAACGGTACAGAAGTTCGCCTTTCAAATCGGAGTCCATCCCCCGTATGTCGAAGATGTAACGCAAGAAGTATTTTTAAAAGTATACCGTTCCATTTCTACTTTTTCTGGCGGCACATTCACTACCTGGTTGTATTCCATCACTTTAAATGCAGCAAGAGATCTTATTCGTAAAGAAAAACGGCAAAAGCGCAACCTTCAAGCGATGAAAGAAAAAGACAATGGCAAACTGTTCGACGAGCTGGAAACAGGAGAAGAAACATGGGAATTGCATGACATGATAAGGAGTTTACCTGAAAAATACCGCATCCCGTTAATTCTTCACTATTTTCATGAACAAACATACCGGGAAATCAGCAAAGTTACCGGTGTGACAGAAACTGCTGTAAAAACAAGAGTCATGAGAGCTAGAAACCAGCTGAAGAAACGGTATGAGAAAGCAGGTGTGATCCATGAATAACTCATTTGATGAACAGATGAAGCGATTAAAAGAGGAATATAACCGCATGCCGGATCAAACCACGCCGGATCGAATTTGGGCGCATGTAAAGCAGGAAAAAGGGAAACGTAGAATCCGATTTTCTTGGTTAGGAGCTGCAGCAGGAACAGTAGCGGCCGCCTCCATTGCTGGTTTACTAGCAGTAAGTCAATTTAACTTGCCGTTTAACGATGGCGATAAAGGGTCAGAACAAGCTCCTTATGATGAACGAGAAAACGAGGAGCGCGAAAATACAGAAGAGGAAGTTCCCGATGAAAACGTGCCAGAGGAATCGGAAACGGATCCGCAAGAGACACGTGAGTCTCAAAAAGATATTTCTTATATGAATGAAGGCATGGAGGAAACAGCTGTCTTTAAACTGCTCGATGAACCTGGATTTTCGTTTACTACTTACATTCCAGAATATTTTGAAGCAGAAGTAACAGAAGATAAAGAAATACAACTATATGCGGCGTTTACCGAAGACCAGGAGCCAACTGAATCACCTGTTTGGACGATACAGGAATTTTCTGCTGAGGATGAGCCGCTGGAGGAAAAAATCACTGAAATACAAGAAGAATACGAAGCAGAAGGTTATGAATTAGTTCAGGAAGAACACGATGAAAATCTATTGTTTGGCAATTACGCTGCAACCTTTGAAGATACGGGTAATGCTTATCTTTCGGTTATTCTTTTAGAAAACAACGGAACTGTTATTAAATGGGAGCAAAATGGTCCTCCTGAAATGGCCGATGGATTAGCAGCAAGAGAACAAGTAGTCATGGAAGAATGGGAATGGGAGTAAAAGGAAAGAGTGAGCTTGAGAGGTAAAGAATGAGGCTTTTTAAATTGGAAACCCTAAAAATGCAAGAACTGTAGAAAAATAAAAAGTTCTGCAAGGGGGTTGCTCGAGTGAAACAGACAACTTTAGCTGTGATGGTTGGAATGTTGTTATGCACGTCTGCTTGTCAAAACGACCTTTCTCCAGATGCCCAAAAGGAACAAGCAGCCGGTCAACACGCTCCATGGGTGGATTCATTAACTGGGCCTGGCCCAGCGAATTCTTCTGTACTGAGGCCGGCACAAGATGGAAGCTCTCCATCTGATTATAATCAGGGGCCTGGCAATGTATCGATGACCACAAAGAAGCAAACACAGGGCAGTGATAAAGATATGGTAGAACACATTGCACAAAAGCATGGTTTTTCACCAATATACGTCACCTTTGGCGGCAGGCATGCTTATCTTTATGCAAATGCCAATCGATCCTGGAGCAAAGAAGAAAAAAAGAAAAAGGTGACAGAGCTAAGGAAGCAGTATAAACAAGAACTACCTCGTTATGAAGTAAATGTTCAAGTATTAAATGGATAAATGCCGGAGAAAATATCAACATGGTCTTGATCGAAAGGGAAGAGGAAAGTGCAGGTATCGCCCTGCACCAACCTTTATGATCAAGGCCATTTCTTATACTTTAGGAAAGCTTTAACTTTGTTAAAGGAACAAAGTATACGTAAAACTTCAGCTTTCGCCATAAGGAATCGACGATAAGCCGAGTTTTTCTCAGCTTGTGCTGATTATTTGGCTCGCCGAATCGTTTGCTGAAGGGGGTCCCATACACCGTTATATGGAGGCGCATAAGATAAATCAAGGTCTTCGAATTCTTCTAGTGTCATTCGGTGAAACAGGGCAGTTGCTAATACGTCAATCCGCTTGTCTGCACCGGCCTCTCCGATGACTTGACCGCCAATCACCATGTCATTGTCTGTTCTATATATAATTTTCATGTGAAGCTTTTTCTTGTTTTCAAAATATTCGGCAATGTGAGTGCCTTCGTGGGTAATCGTATCATAAGGGAAATTCATGGCTTTAGCGTCTGTTTCAGATAAACCGGTCTTTGCAAGGGTCAGGTCGAAGAAACGAAGAATAGCAGTTCCGACGACACCTTGAAAAGCTTTCGGTATTCCAGCCATATTAAGACCAGCCACTCGTCCCTGCTTATTAGCATGGGTTCCAAGCGGAATATAGTCATCTTTTTCTTTTATACGGTTAAATTGCGTGGCACAGTCACCAGCAGCGTACACATCATCAATATTTGTTTGCATATACGGGTTCACCTGGATGGCGCCGTTGTTCTGTAAGATGATGCCGGTGCTTTTGAGAAAATCGGTATTGGGCTTAATTCCTGTAGCAACAATAACTAAATCCGTGTCATATTCGTTTTCATCGGTTACTACTTTTTCGACGTAATCCTTTCCTTTAAATGCTTCTACTGATTCGCCCAGGCACAATTCTACGCCGTGATTTTTAGCTTCCTCTATAATCAGAGCTCCCATGTCTTCATCAAACATTTTTGCTATACGGGTGTTTCGCTCAATCATGCGAACGCTGTAACCTGTTTCAATCAAATTTTCTGCTAGTTCAAGACCAATATAACCGCCGCCTATAATCGTAATTTTTTTGGCTCTGGTAAGATCGTCCATGATGTTCTCTAGGTCTGGAATGGTTTTTAATGCATGAATGCCTTGTAATTCACGGCCCTTCCAGTTTGGGATAATAGGAGAACCGCCAGTGGCAATTAGCAGTTTATCATAAGAAATTTCAAAGGGTTGGTTTTGTTCCAGGTTTTTTCCTTTCACGAACTTTTTATCTGTGTTTACTTCTGTCACTTGATGAAAGATTCTCGCGTCAATGCCGTATTTTTTTCGAAATGTTTTTACATCTCTTGCAATCAAGTTTTCCGTACTTTTTACAGCGCCGCCAATAATATAGGGAAGGCCGCATTGCGCATAAGAATAAATATTTCCCATTTCAAGAGCAGTAATGTTAGCATTCTCTGTGTTTCTCACGATTTGCATCGCTGCACTCATTCCTGCTGCAACGCCGCCTATTACGACGTAATTCATATAATATATAGCCCCCTTTTTTCTATGTAACCTAAAACCCTTGGAGGTATTATTCCCTATTTCAATGGATAAAAACGTGCATATACTGTAGACAACAATTTTTTCTGCTTTTGACGGCAGATAGATGTTATATTATAATAGTACTGTTATGCAACCGATAAAGAGGTGAACGCTTGTGTTAGATCGTTTACAAGCCGTAGAAAATCGTTACGATGAACTAAATGAGCTGCTTAGTGATCCGGAAGTCATTAATGATTCAAAAAAACTTAGAGAATATTCAAAAGAACAATCTGATATTGCAGAAACAGTACAGACTTACCGGACGTACAAAGAAGTGACGTCTCAACTTGACGATGCGAAATCTATGCTAGAAGAGAGCATGGATGATGAAATGGAAGAAATGGTCAAATTGGAAATTGAAGAACTTTCCGATAAAAAAGAAAAACTAGAAGAAGAGCTTAAAGTGCTGCTTTTACCAAAAGATCCGAATGATGATAAAAATGTTATCGTCGAAGTACGCGGTGCAGCTGGAGGCGATGAAGCAGCTTTGTTTGCCGGCGATCTTTACAAAATGTATTCCCGCTTTGCCGAGAAAAACGGCTGGAAGCCTGAAGTGATTGAAGCAAGTCCAACAGAGCTAGGCGGATATAAAGAGATTATTTTTATGATCAATGGAGAAGGCGCATATTCAAAAATGAAATATGAAAACGGTGCCCACCGCGTGCAGCGTGTTCCGAGCACCGAATCAGGTGGACGCATTCATACGTCAACAGCTACTGTCGCCGTACTGCCAGAAGCAGAAGAAGTCGAAGTAGAGGTCCATGAAAAAGATATTCGGGTCGATACGTTTGCTTCAAGCGGTCCAGGGGGACAAAGTGTTAATACAACCATGTCTGCGGTAAGATTAACGCATGAACCAACTGGAATTGTCGTTTCTTGTCAGGATGAAAAATCGCAGATAAAAAATAAAGATAAAGCGATGAAAGTTCTCCGTGCGCGCATATATGATATGTACCAAAGAGAAGCAGAGGCAGAGTATGCAGAAAATCGTAAATCTGCTGTTGGTACTGGCGACCGGTCTGAACGAATCCGCACGTATAATTTTCCGCAAAGCCGTGTGACAGACCACCGTATTAATTTAACGGTTCAAAAGCTTGACCAGATTTTACAAGGGGAACTAGAAGAGATTATTGAATCGCTCATTGTAGAAGAACAAGCAGAAATGATGGAAAAGGCGGGCGAAGCATGAAAAAACCAGCCTTTGTATATGAAGCCCTAAAGTGGGCTTCTTCTTTTTTAGCAGAAAACGGAAGAGAACAAAGAGCAGCAGATGTGTTAATGCGGCATCATTTACAAAAAGATTGGACGGATTTTCATCTGTCTAGGCGGGATGAATTGAACGAAGATGTCTGGGAAGCTTTCCAACGTGATGTGTTCCTTTATGGGAAGGGAATCCCGGTTCAGCATTTGATGGGATATGAAGAATTTTTCGGCAGGCGGTTTAACGTCAGTGAAGATGTATTAATACCAAGACCTGAAACAGAAGAGCTGGTTGAAGGAGTACTTTCCTGGCTGAAGCTGCACCATAAGAAGTCTGCTTCTGTGGCAGATATCGGAACGGGAAGCGGGGCAATAGCCGTCACGCTTGCGCTTGAATTTTCAGATCTTCAGGTAACGGCGGTCGAATTAAATGATGCTGCGTTGCATATGGCAGAAAAAAATGCCGAATCTTTACAAGCAGAGGTCTCTTTTTTAAAAGGTGATTTACTAGAGCCATTACAGCGTAAAGAAAAAAAATGGGATGTTATTGTATCTAATCCTCCTTATATTCCAAAAAATGAATGGGTTCAGCTTGATTCTCTTGTAAAAGATCATGAACCCGAACTAGCACTCATTGGTCAAGGAGAAGATGGATTGTACTGTTATCGAAAAATGGCCGCTCATCTTTCGAATGTACTGAAAAAAGATGGACTTGCAGCATTTGAAATAGGAGAAAAGCAAGGAAAAGAAGTTGCAGCTATTTTTCAGAAAGCCCTGCCAGATGCAAAGGTAGATGTTCGTTTGGATATAAACGGGAAAGAGCGCATGGTGTTCTGTGAGAGAGGGAGGATTTAGCTTTTAAAAGGTGTTTGTGTGGTACCTGGTATTTTGCGGCATTTTCCTATTATGAAAGCGAATTGGCTCATTTTTTTTCAACTTGCAGCAAATAGCTTTCAACATAACAGAAAACCAACCAACATGTATTCATTTACGTAATACAAAATTTGTCGAGCGATTAATTGTTTAACTGTAGATGGCACGGTCCACACTGATGCTGAAAGGACGGTGCCAGACCGATGAGAAATAAAGCACTTATATATGTTATTTTTCTTGTACTTATCGCTTGGCTGCAAATGGAACAACAGCAAAATACTTCAGCTTCTGATCCAGGAATTGATACTATTCCTGAAGAAGCCATTCGCCTAAGAATACTTGCCCATGATGACTCTCCGGAAGAACAGCTGCTTAAAAGAAAAGTCCGTGATGCAGTAAATCAAGAAATACGGACGCTGGTAGAAGGTTTGTCAGAAAAGGAAGAAGCCCGAAAAACCATCAATGATAATCTTTCTAATTTAGAGACCATCGTCAAAGATGTTATAAATACTAGTGGTTCTTCTCATACATTTTCCATTGCTTTAAAAGACCAGGTCGAGTTTCCAACGAGAATTTATGGACCGCTCGTTTATCCGGCAGGTACGTATGAAGCGCTGGTTGTTTCTATAGGAGAAGGGGAAGGAGAAAATTGGTGGTGTGTACTATTTCCGCCCCTATGTTTTATTTCAGCTGAAGAAGAAGATGTGGAAAAACAAGATGAAACTGTGGATAAAAATAGTAACGAGGAAGTTGTGGAAAAAGACCCTCATTCTGTGGATAACGAAAAAGAGTATTCATTTTTCATTGTGGAAAAATGGAATCAATGGTTTGGAAAAAGCTGAAATAATTATGGTAAATATACGTATATAATAGGGTTTTGTGTTATCCACAAGGTTGGGTTTTTCTGTGGGTAACTTTTTTCATTTGCCTATATACACTGGCAATTCTATAATTGAAAGGGTTAAATGGGGCAAAAGAAGGGGGAAAAACATGAGTTATAAACAAACAATTGTGTGGAATGTGGATAACATAGAAGGGGAGAGGAGCTTAGACCCTGGTATAAAAGAAGCAGCGTTGTGGATAAAAAGAGGAGAGGCTGTAGCATTCCCGACAGAAACGGTATATGGATTGGGGGCTGACGCTACAAATGACGAGGCTGTGGAAAAAATATTCGAAGCAAAAGGACGTCCGGGAGACAATCCGCTTATAGTACATATTGGCAATCAAGAACAATTGAGTGACCTTGCTTCTTCTGTTCCTCCTCTTGCTCAAAAATTAGCAGAACATTTTTGGCCGGGTCCGCTGACACTTATTTTGCCAAAAAAACAAGAAGTCTCCAGTAAAGTAACGGCTGGCCTTGATACGGTTGCAGTGAGAATGCCCGATCATGAGGCTGCTCGAGCATTAATAAAAGAAGCTGGAGTACCGGTAGCCGCTCCTAGTGCAAACCAGTCCGGCAGGCCGAGTCCAACAAAAGCTGAACATGTGAAACATGATTTATCTGGAAAGGTTGCCGGCATTGTGGACGGCGGTTCATCGGGTTTTGGTTTAGAATCCACTGTTGTCGATTGCAGCGGAGAGATAGCTTGGATTCTCCGCCCGGGCGGCATTACAAAAGAACAATTAGAAGAAGTATTAGGAAAAGATCGAATCGGGTTTGAAAATAGGATAGATCCGCATAATGATGATGATGAAATGGTTTCTCCGAAAGCGCCTGGAATGAAATACCGTCATTATGCACCCGACTCTCCTTTAATATTGTTACGTGAAACCAAAGCTATAAAAAGACGAATGGAAACAGAACAAAAGGCAGGAAACAAAGTTGCAGTACTAGCTGTGGAAGAACATAGAAGTGATTTAGAGCCTGCTGCTGATATTTTTATAGTGCTTGGATCGTCCGCAAAGCTTGAGGGAGTGGCAGCGCATTTGTATGACAACCTTCGTCAAGCAGACCAAAGCGATGCCGACATCATTCTTTGTGAAACGTTCAGCTTAGAAGGAGTGGGCCTTGCTATAATGAATAGATTAGAAAAGGCATCTGCCGAGGGTTAAAAGGACCTCCTTGAATGATCTCTTTTGGACTTGCATAGAGTGTATAAGCATGTCCTGAAAGGAGACGGGGGAATGGGCGGATGGATGATACTAGCGACGATGGCTTTAGCTTTAAGTATGGATGCTTTTTCTATGTCACTTGCGGTAGCAATGAGAGGTGCAGAAAGAATAAATAAATTGTTAACCTCCGTTATTGTAGGGCTATTTCATATGTGGATGCCCTTCATCGGGTTATATGGAGGACGCTTGATTGCTTCGTCTTTTGAAAAAGTAGCTCTTATTACTGGCGGAATACTGTTGTTTGTTATTGGGCTGCAGATGATGTGGACAGGCTGGAACAACTCAGAACACACGGGAGGAGTAATTATTCCGCGAGGAGCAGGACTTATGTTCTTTGCAGTGCTGGTGAGTTTAGACAGTTTTTCTATTGGGATTACGTTAGGGATTTTAAATGCTTCATTGGTACCTGTCCTTTTAATGTTTGGATTGTTCAGTGCCTTTTTCACTTGGATAGGACTTGCTTTAGGCAATCGTCTCCAGCATACGCTCGGACGTTATGGAGAAATATTTGGAGGAGTTATTCTATTAAGTTTTGGTTTGAAGTTAATACTTTAAATGAACATCTTAAATGTATGGTAAAATAAAACCAAGAAATAAGAAGGGAAGGGTGTGGAAGCCATCATAAAACATGTGCTGTTTGTATGTACTGGGAATACATGCCGTAGCCCGATGGCAGAAGCATTATTCCGAGCAAAAACAGATAAGAATATCGAAGGGAAATCAGCTGGAATTTATGCTATGCCGGGTATGCCCGCCTCTGATGGAACAATGAAAGTACTAAAGGAAAGAAATATTACGCTTAAGCATGATTCCAAGCCGTTAACAGAGGAATTGGTAGACTGGGCTGACATTATTTTAACGATGACAAAAAATCATCACGAAATGACTGTTCAAACTTACCCAAAAGCTGCCGATAAAATATTTACATTGAAAGAGTTTGCCCTCGATGCAAATACAGATATGGGGGATATCCAGGATCCTATAGGGGGATCAACTGACACGTACAGGGCAACAGCTGAAGAAATGGATTGGCTTTTAGAAGCAGCTTTACACAAAATAAAAAAATTTTAAGGAGTAAGGTTCATGAGGGGAAAGAGGGAAAAATCGTATCGATTCAGTATTCGCAAGAAACTGGTATTAGGAATCAGCGAGCGTCCTGCCCATCGTAACTTACGGTGTCAGTGCGTTTTTTATTTTTGTCCTAGCGGATAGGGTTAGTAATGCATTTGGAATTTCAGAAGATGTATTTATTATTTTGACGTTAATACTGAGGTGGCTGTGGAGCGGCATATTGGCTTTATTATCAGCGCCTTTGCTAACGAAGCCGCTAAAGCGTCTCAAATTTTCGGCCCGCAAAGCAGTGGATGGAGATATTCACAAAGATGTAGAGGTTTCAAAATCAGACGATGAATTACGGGGAGGAACTAGCTTTTAATGAAATGCTGAAAAGTCTTCGGATCATGGTGAATGATATTGAAAATAATTTTAAACAAACGAGCGAGAAAATTACAGGTGCTTCTGATGAAGCTTCTAATAAAGCAGACAGCATATCAATCACTGTAGAGGAAATAGCTGCAGTAGCGGACCATTCCGCACAGGCTATTCAAAAAACGGCAGCATCTATGGAAGACATAGCTCAAATTGAGTCTAAAGTCCAATCAAAAACGAACGCTTCTGAAGCTTCTGCTGAGGAAAAACACTAGATGACAGTAAACAAGTTATTCAATCTCTTGTTGAAGGCATAAAGCAATTAGAAGTCGATAGCCAGGCATCTTTGCATGCGGTAGAAGCTTTGAATCAACAAGCTGAAAAGGTAGAAGAAATTATTAGTTTAGTTAGTGACATTGCAGAGCAAACGAACCTTCTGACATTAAACGCCTCCATTGAAGCAGCTCGGGCCGGAGAACACGGAAAAGGGTTTGCGGTCGTCGCTGATGAGGTGAGAAAGCTGGCAGATGAAAGTTCAAAAGCTGTACAAGGCGTCCGTGATCTCATCCAAAATATCCAATCTGAAGTTGGAAATGTCGTTTCTAACATAGAGAGTCAAGTAAAAGCAGCGAGTGATGATCTGCCAAAGAGACGGAAACAAGCCAAGTGTTTACAGCTATGGAAAGTACTGTTCAAATAGTAGCTGGTTCTGTAAAAGACATCACAGATTTGATTGAACAGCAAATGAAAGCAGTTGAAAATACCTCTCGAGAATCACAAGAAGTAGCGGTCATTGCAGAAGAAACATCTGCCGGAACAGCCGAAGTCTCCTCTGCAGCTAAAAAGGCTCATGAGCTTTCAGAACAAGCAGAGAAGCTAAAAAATACCATAGAAAAATTTACAACGTAAGGGTAACATGAGAACATAAAGGAAAAGAAAAAAAGGGAGGACCTCCATCATGAAACTTGCAATAGGTTCTGACCATGCAGGCTACAAACTTAAAGTAGAAGTAGTAAAAGTGTTAGAAGATATGAATATTGATTTTGAAGATGTTGGCTGTGATTGCACCGATTCTGTAGATTACCCTGATTATGCTCTTCCGGTAGCAGAAAAAGTAGCTTCCGGTGAAGTAGATAAAGGTATATTGATTTGTGGAACTGGTATTGGCATGTCTATTTCGGCTAATAAAATGAATGGCATACGCTGTGCACTGGTTCATGATGTCTTTAGTGCCAAAGCAACGCGCGCTCATAACGATTCAAACATTCTTGCAATGGGTGAACGGATTGTCGGTCCTGGCCTTGCCGGAGAAATTGTGAAAGCCTGGATTGAAACAGACTTCGAGGGCGGGCGCCATTCCAAACGCGTAGACAAAATGATGGCTATAGAAGAAAAATAAATCCACGACAAAGACGGACCTGCAAAACGAGAGGTCCGTTTCTTGTGTTTAACGAGGGTCAACAGTGCACTCCAAGTCTGCGGCTTCTTAAGCTTTCCATCTTAATTAAACGCAGCAGGATTCTACTGATCAAATACGACTTATGTACAAATCACTCTTTTTTCGAAAATCAAATTTTGTGGTACCTTTAAATAAAGAGGTGATCAACGTGAATGATATAACAAAGCAATGGCAATCATCTTTGCAAACCTGTCTGGATACTATTTCATCTCACATCAAACTGGATAACCATCATATATTTGTTATTGGCTGCAGTTCGAGTGAAGTAATTGGAGAGAAAATTGGTACAGCTGGCTCAGTTGAAGCTGCCAAATCATTATATGACGTGTTTTCGACTTTTCAACAGCACACCGGGGTGCACCTTGCTTTTCAAGGGTGTGAGCATATTAATCGGGCCCTTGTTGTGGAACGCGGTACAGCAAGAGCTTTTCAACTTGATGAAGTAACCGCAATACCACACCGTAAAGCAGGAGGGGCAATGATTACGCATGCTTTTGAACAGTTTTCAGATCCCGTTATCATTGAACATATAAAAGCGGATGCGGGAATTGATATTGGAGACACTTTCATTGGCATGCACTTAAAGCACGTTGCTGTTCCTATAAGAAGCCAGGTGAAATCAATAGGCAATGCTCATGTAACAATGGCTAAAACAAGACCTAAATTAATAGGCGGGCCGCGTGCAAAATACCCCGAATAATACAATCCGTGCAGGTTCGCTTCTAAAAATAAATGCTAAAAACTTAATATTTTTATCTTTTTTTTAATTAAAATACGGATTTAACCGTTTATCCATGTTACAATATGCCTTGAATGAAAATTTAAGTGCTAAACCACGAATAAATAAGAGATGCAAAGGAAAGAAAGGGGTAAACATTTTTTATGGAAACCATCAAAAATCAAGATCCTAGTGTTTTTGCAGCGTTGCAGGACGAGCTTTGCCGTCAGCGCGATAAAATAGAGTTAATTGCGTCTGAAAACTTTGTTAGTCGTGCTGTAATGGAAGCGCAAGGTTCTGTATTAACAAATAAATATGCCGAAGGATATCCACGTCGCCGATATTATGGCGGTTGTGAACATGTAGATACAGTAGAAGATTTGGCCCGTGACCGTGCGAAGGAGATTTTTGGAGCAGAACACGCTAACGTGCAGCCGCACTCCGGTGCACAAGCAAACATGGCTGTATATTTCACCGCACTTGAACATGGTGATACTGTGCTTGGTATGAACCTTTCTCATGGTGGTCACTTAACGCATGGAAGCCATGTGAATTTCAGCGGTATCCAATACAATTTTGTCGAATACGGAGTAACGAAAGAAAATCAAACCATCGATTATGATGCGGTTTTAGAAGCTGCAAAAGAGCATAAACCAAAGATGATAGTGGCCGGAGCAAGTGCGTATCCTCGCGAAATCGATTTTAAAAAGTTCCGTGAAATCGCAGATGAAGTTGGCGCTTATTTAATGGTAGACATGGCTCATATTGCTGGTCTTGTAGCCGCAGGTGTACATCAAAACCCTGTTCCTTACTCTCATTTTGTAACAACGACGACACACAAAACGTTACGCGGCCCGCGCGGCGGTTTAATTTTGTGTGAAGAAGAGTTCGCCAAGAAAATTGATAAAGCTGTGTTCCCTGGATTGCAAGGCGGCCCGCTTATGCACGTAATCGCAGCAAAAGCCGTATCTTTTGGTGAAGTGCTGCAAGACGAGTTTAAAACGTACTCTGAAAACATCGTAAAAAATGCTAAGCGTTTAGCAGAAGCATTAAAGAATGAAGGTATCGATCTTGTCTCTGGCGGAACAGATAACCATTTGCTGCTTTTGGATTTGCAAAGCCTTGGATTGACAGGGAAAGTTGCAGAAAAAGCATTGGATGAAGTAGGTCTTACTACGAATAAAAATGCGATTCCATTTGACCCAGAAAGCCCATTTGTAACAAGCGGTATTCGTATCGGAACAGCTGCTGTTACCTCAAGAGGATTTGGAGAAAAAGAAATGGATGAAATCGGTGCAATTATGGCGCTTACGTTAAAAAATCACGATCATGAAGAATTCTTAAAAGCAGCTTCGGAGCGAGTAGACGCATTGACTGAACAGTTTCCTATGTATGAGTATTTGTAAGTAGATTACTAAAAATAAACACTGGATCCGCAAAAAAGCGGGTCCAGTTTTTTATTTTAGGATTAGGTGCAAATAGCACCTGAAAGAGGTAGGAGGAGAATAGCGGTAACCAAGGAAAGAGGAAAGTTCAGTACTACTTAGAATAAAAGCGTTGTATTCCAGCGAGTTATGGCGGCTGATGCAGGGAAGGCTTTTCTTATAAGATAGGAAAGTTTAAAATTTTAAGCTTTGATATCTAGCTTCAGCGCCCAGCCTCTTGGGGCCCAGAAGATTTAAGGGACTTTTGCTAGAATCGCGAAATGAAGGATCTTCTGCTAAGATCGCGAACGTCGACGTACAAGACGTACTAATGTCGCCAATGCCACAGGACGTAGCGTTTTTAGCGACGAATTCGCAACGCAGAAGTCAGCTCATCCAGGGCAAGCCAGTTCGGCGTTCTCACAGGACGTGAGAAACTTAGCCGAACGTCATTTAAAACCAGGGCGCTTGCGCATTTCTTATAAATATAAATAATCTGAATCATTGGCCTTTTTATCAGAACTTGAAGGTGATTGTGTTTTTCTGTAAAATTTCAAAAGAATGAACCTGTTCGTAGTAAAGTTGATTAGATAATTTTTCCCGGATGCACCGGGGAGTAAAGGAGCCGATTTCTTTTATGGGGAAAGTACATGTATTAGATCATCCGCTGATCCAACATAAGCTTACTTTTATTCGTGACGTTTCCACGGGCACAAAAGAATTTAGAGAACTAGTGGATGAAGTAGCTACGTTGATGGCTTTTGAAATCACACGTCACCTTCAACTGCAGGAAGTGACAGTAGAAACGCCTGTAGGTCCAGCCAAATCACATACGTTAGCAGGGAAAAAACTGGGCATTGTTCCGATCTTAAGAGCAGGTCTTGGCATGTCTGATGGTATCTTAAAATTGATTCCTGCTGCAAAAGTAGGACATGTTGGCTTATACCGTGATCCTGAAACATTAAAACCTGTGGAATATTATGTGAAGCTGCCAAGTGATGTAGCTGAACGGGAATTTATCGTAGTTGATCCGATGCTTGCTACGGGAGGCTCCGCTGTGGAAGCTATAACGAGTTTGAAAAAGCGCGGTGCTACAAACATCAAGCTGATGTGTCTCATTGCTGCTCCAGAAGGAGTGGAAATTGTGCAAGAAGCACATCCAGATATAGATATTTATCTTGCTTCTTTAGATGAAAAATTGAATGAAAAAGGCTATATTGTTCCGGGTCTTGGGGACGCTGGTGACCGTTTGTTTGGAACAAAATAGTGAATGGGACCGTTACACTTCAGCAGGGATTTCCTGCTGAAGTTTTTTTATACTTTGGGAAAGTTTAAATTTGCTAAAAGGATCAAAGGTACCATAAGGACTCGACGGCAAGCCGAGTATTTCGAAAAGGTGAAAAAGATAAGCGTTGAATATGGGGAAAGAAGTTCAAACAGAACGAGGAGCAGGCTGTATAAATTGAGAGGAAGAGCTGAATCAGAGGGAAAAACCACTGAAAAGAAAGGGAAAAGTCGTATTGATGGAATGTTTTTCTTTTCTTCCCATGTTTGTGCCGAATAAAATTTATTGCTTGCTGCACCATAAATAGAAGAACATATCGAGATTAGATTTTTAGGGACGGGGGGAGCAAAAATGGTTATAAATAACAAAAAGGGGGTTTTAAGAAAGCAGAGAAAGATTGGACTTTTCCTCCTTGCCATTATTATATGTGTTACGTCTACTTTAATGTTTGAAGGATTTGCTCAAACAGGATATTCAAAAGAAAAACCGGAGACCGCTATTATTGCTATTAAAGAAAATGAAAAAGCAGATGATGTTCAAGATAAGTTGAAAAAGACCTTTCCTGATATAGAGTTTCTGCGTTCTTATGAAAAAGGGTTTAAAGGATTTGCTGTAAAATTAGATCCTTCTCAAATAGAGTTACTATCCAATCTAGATGGGATAAAACGTGCGGATCCATCTGTTGCCTATCATTCATCTTTAAAAGACAGCGTTCCTTTTATTGGAGCAGAAGCTATTCGCGGTCAGCTTGATAAGCATGGTGTGAAGTTGACAGGTAAAGGAATTAAAGTCGGAATAATTGATACAGGAATAGATTATAATCACCCTGATCTATACCGTAATTTTAAAGGAGGTTATGATTTTGTTGATAAAGATGATGATCCTCTTGAAGGCAAAGATAAACATGGAAAAAATACCATGCACGGCACCCATGTTGCTGGTATCATCGGAGCGAATGGAGCGGTCAGAGGTGTAGCTCCAGAAGCTGATCTATACATGTATCGTGCACTCGGTCCTGGGGGCCAGGGGTCTACCGAACAAATATTAGCAGCTATTGATAAAGCTATTGAGGATAAGGTAGATATTTTAAATCTTTCTTTAGGGAGTCCCATTAACGGTCCGGATTGGCCTACAAGTGAAGCTCTAGATAAAGCCGCGGAAGCAGGGATCATTGCAGTTACGTCAAGCGGCAACAGCGGCCCGGCGATGTGGAGTGTTGGTTCACCAGGTACCGCAGACAAGGCCATTTCAGTAGGTGCCTCCATTCCTCCATTACGGATGCCAAAATTAACGCTATATGATAACCCAGAATTGTCTATTTCTATGCAAGCAGTACAAGGAACTTCTCCCTGGCAGTTTCGGCGTGATTTACCATTAGTAAACGGTGGTCTTGGGATGAAAGAGGATTTGGAAAATGTTAGAGGGAAGGCGGTGTTAATTGAACGAGGCGGCATCCCTCTCGTTCGGAAAATTGTTAATGCCCGCAAAGCTGGAGCGGATGCGGTAATTATTTACAATAATGTAGCTGGCGCATTTGCAGCTGGTACGGAGGAAGTTCAGCCTATCCCCGCCGTTACTATTACACGTGAAGATGGAGAGCAGATTCGAAAGGTAATCGAAGCAAAAGAGAAAAAATCATCTTCCTCTGTTTTGCGAACAGTGTTAGAAGAAGAAACAGATCATATGGCTTTTTTTAGTTCAAGAGGACCAGTCACTCGCTCTTGGAAAATTAAACCTGACGTAGTTGCACCGGGGGTAGATATAGACAGTACAGTTCCAAACGGCTATCTAGCATTAAACGGAACAAGTATGGCAGCTCCCCACATAGCCGGCGCTGCAGCCTTATTAAAACAAGCAAGACCGGAATGGAACCCTGAGCAGATAAAAGCAGCTTTAATGAATACAGCTGTTTCTTTAACCGATGATAGTGACAATGATTATCCGCCGTTTGTACAAGGTGCAGGCAGGGTTGAAATGAGAAAAGCCATTCGAACAGACACTCTCGTTTATCCCGGTACATTATCGTTTGGCGTGTGGACGTTAGGAAATAAAGAAAGAGTCCATGAAAAAACAGTGGTTATAGAAAACCATTCTGATCAGAAGAAAACGTATACCTTTCGTAAAGAAACAAGTTCTCTTCTTGGTTTAAAATGGGAGCTTCCTAAACGAATAACATTAGAGCCAGGAGAGAAAAAAGAAGCAAAAATTCGTTTAGAAATAGAGGCGGGAGCCATTGACTATGATCAACTCGATGGCGTATTGACAGTAGAAGGCGGTAATGAAGAAATTCGATTGCCTTATTTATTATTTATCAACGAACCCGATTACCCGCGCATAGGAGCTTTTGATTTACAACCTTTTGGAACAAATAAGGGATATCAGTATGAAGTATATATGCCAGGCGGGGCAGAAGAATTAGAAATAGCGTTATATGACCTGGACACTTATGCATTTGCCGGCGTACTTGATAAAGACACAAATATAAAACCAGGGTTATATGAACAAAAATTATCTGCTAAAGACATTTCCGTCCCTGAGGGAAAATACAGAGCCGTAGTTTATGCAAGAGCTGGAGATAAAGAAGAAGTTTTAGAAACGATCATCCGTTTAGAACAGAAAATGATAGATGAAAAACGATCAAAGCGTTAAAAAAAGAGCTGTTTGTTGTAACGGCTCTTTCTTTTCAGCGGCAAGCAGAGTTTTTCTAATGGTGGAAACAGGCAAAAATCGAAAAAATCTAACAAAGGGTAAAAACCGATGTAAGGAAGATCTGAATAAAAAGCTTGAAATGCAAAAACGCTGCAAAAGAAACGAAAAGTCGTTGAATACAAGCATTAAAAAAATCGTAAAAACGAACCGGATTTAACCTATTTTGTATACAGGTTCAAAAAAAATTGGGGATATCGAAATTGTCACTCAATAGTCATAATTTAAAAAAGCTGGAAAGCCTTATATGACAGGGAGTTTTTCTTATTTAACACATTGACATTGAAGGTTGGCTATTGTACGATTACAAAGGGAATGTGAGAGGGTTTACATATTTAATGCAGCCGAACATTCTGAAATTTCGTTTATGGACTATGAAGCATTTATTCCTTCTTTAAAACAGTCCAAGTGATATTTTCTGCCATAGCTTCATCGTACGGCATCTTGGTACCTTTTATACCACACCCAATACATTATAAATGGAGGCGGACATGACGAACGAGAAAAAACCTCCAAAATCGTTTCAGACAATGGCTATAACCTCAGCTGTGTTATCGTATCTGGTAGGTCCTGTTTTGATCGGTGTTTTCAGTGGAAGATGGTTAGATGGCCGGTTTGAAACGGAGCCTTTATTTTTGATTGTCGGCCTGCTTGTCGGAATTGCCGCTGGAGTGTACGGACTAGTCCGTCTGCTTGGAAAATATTTGGGAGACGATCAATAGTGAAGAGCTTCGAGGGAAATGTCAAACGTTATGTTCAATTTACTTTAGCTGCAATGCTCATGTATGCCTTTGGGTGGGCAGTGATGCCTTTTGATAAGATCTTTTTCAGCCTGGGAATCGGAGCACTTATTGGACTTTTTAATCTTTGGAGTATGTACCGGGAAGTGAAAAAGTTTGATGAGGCGGCAGGAAATCAGAAGAGAAAGTTTACATTCGGGATGCTGTCAAGATTTGCGGCAGGTGCACTAGCTGCAGTTCTTTTTATTCGTTTTCCTGAGCACTTTCACATTTTAGGACTTGTTGCTGGAATCGTGACTCCTTATATTATTATATTTATTTCATCCTTGTTTCAAACCAAACACTCAACATCGTAACAGGACAAGCAAGGAGGCAGAGAAGAACAGCAGCTGACAGATTATTTGTAAAGGGGTGAAGAAGAGTGGACCATCATGCGCCGATAGTTTATGATCTGTTTGGAATCTCGGGGTTTCATATTAATTTGTCGAATATTATCATGTTGACTATTTCGGCTCTTATTGTGTTTTGCATCGGTTTTTTTAGTGCAAGAAGCTTGAAAATGAAGCCTTCTGGCATGCAAAACGGATTTGAATGGATCATAGACTTTGTGAAAAACACGATCAACAGTGCAATGGACTGGAAAACAGGTGAAAGATTCTTTGGTCTTGGCATTACCATATTCCTTTGGATTTTCATCTCGAACATGCTCGGTATACCTTTTATGATTGTTAACCATGAAACACATGAACTTTGGTGGAAGTCTCCGACAGCAGATCCTGTCATTACAATGACTTTTGCCGTAATGGTAATTGTGCTGACTCATTATTATGGAATCAAGATAAAGGGTGCCAAGGAATACGGAAAAGGTTTCTTCAAGCCTATACCTTACCTTTTCCCGTTGAAGGTATTAGAGGAATTTACAAATACACTAACATTGGGTATGCGTCTTTTTGGTAACTTGTATGCAAAGGAAATCCTATTAACACTGCTTGCGACTGCTGGGGGAGCAAGTTTGTTAGGAGCACTTGCTGCCGGGCTGCCAATGATTGCATGGCAGGCGTTCAGTATATTTATCGGTGCCATCCAGGCGTTTATCTTTTTAATGCTGACTATGGTTTATTTGGCTCACAAAGTAGCAGATGATCACTAATTTTTAAAAGTATTTATCTCAATAATTAATTATACTAAGGGAGGATTATTAGAATGGGATTATTAGCAGCAGCAATTGCAGCTGGTTTGGCTGCAGTAGGAGCAGGTATTGGTAACGCATTGATTGTTAAGGGGACACTTGAAGGGGTTGCTCGTCAACCAGAACTTAAAGGTACATTGCAAACACTTATGTTTATCGGTATCGCACTTGT
Organism: Alteribacillus bidgolensis; assembly: GCF_002886255.1. NCBI lineage: Bacteria > Bacillati > Bacillota > Bacilli > Caryophanales > Bacillaceae > Alteribacillus > Alteribacillus bidgolensis. Next base: position 3,086,172 of record NZ_KZ614149.1, on the reverse strand, counting down.
TGAGGCCCTTCCGATTATCGCAATTGTAATCGCCTTTATCGTTATGGGAGGATAGTACATCCTGTCTTCATTGTTAACATGTATGGCGGAGTCTAGTTTGGGAAACTTCGCCATTCCTTTTGTATGACAGCAGAAAGGAGTGAATTCCGTGCCAGATGTAATCTACTGGGGAGATGTTATATTTTCGCTGGGCATGTTTATTATCTTGCTTCTCCTATTGCGTAAATTCGCTTGGGGACCAATCGTGAACATGATGAAAGAACGCGAAGAGCATATTGCCAAAGAAATTGATACTGCGGAAAAAAGCCGTCAAGATGCGGAAAAATATTTAGAAGAACAGCGTAAAGAAGTAGAACGCGCTCGCGACGAGGCGCAATCTATTATTGAAACAGCAAGAAAGACAAGTGAGAAACAAGGGGAAGATATTGTTGCTCAAGCTCGTTCAGAAGCCGAGCGTTTGAAAGAAAATGCGCTGGCTGATATTTCACGTGAAAAAGAGCAAGCTGTAGCTGAACTGCGTGAACAGGTTGGTACATTGTCTGTTATGATCGCAACAAAGATTATTGAAAAAGAACTTGATGAAAAAGAGCAGGAAAAACTGATTCAAGAATATATTCAAGAGGCAGGCGAACGGTTATGAGCCGAGCAGCAGCTAATCGTTATGCCGTAGCACTTTTTGAACTTTCAATGGAAAAGAACATGCTTGAAGACATTCAAGCTGAGCTCGAAGCAGTTAAGCAAGTTTTTCAAGATAATGATAAACTGCCTGCACTTCTTCATCATCCGAAAGTACCAGCAGATAAAAAAGAACAACTGCTGCGTGAAAGCTTCGCTGGTATGAGCGAGCCTGTAACGAATACACTTCTTTTACTCCTGAAAAAAAATCGAATCGACAGCGTGGTGCTGTTGGCTGAACGGTTTCAGGAGCTTGCAGACGAAGAACAAAAAGTGGGCCATGCCGTCGTTTATACGGTAAAACCACTTTCTGAAACAGATCGAAAATTTATTTCTGAGAACTTCGCCAGGAAAGTCGGAAAAGCAACCCTTCACATTGAAAATCGATTAGACCCGCGTTTGGTTGGCGGAATTAAAGTCCAAATTGGGGACACTATTTTTGATGGCAGTGTGAAAGGTCAGCTTAACCGTCTTGAGCGCGAGCTTGTTTCCGGGAAACGATAAAGATAGGGGTGAACGTTAATGAGCATCAGACCTGATGAGATTAGCTCTCTCATTAAACAGCAGATTGAAAATTTTCAGTCTGATGTAGAAGCAAACGAAGTCGGCACCGTCATTCAAATTGGTGACGGTATTGCGCGTGCTCATGGTCTCGAGAACGTAATGGCAGGGGAACTGCTTGAGTTCTCTAATGGGGTTATGGGTATGGCTCAAAACCTTGAAGAAAATAACGTAGGTATTATTATCCTTGGACCGTTTGATGACATTCGTGAAGGGGACGAAGTTAAACGTACTGGACGTATCATGGAAGTACCAGTTGGCGAAGAACTGCTAGGCCGCGTTGTTAACCCGCTAGGACAGCCTCTTGATGGACAAGGTGCGTTAGAAACAACTAAAACTCGCCCTATCGAAAGTCCTGCACCAGGGGTTATGGACCGTAAATCCGTTCATGAACCGCTTCAAACTGGTATTAAAGCGATTGACTCCATGATTCCAATTGGACGCGGACAGCGTGAGTTAATTATCGGTGACCGTCAAATTGGTAAAACTTCCATTGCCGTAGATACGATATTGAACCAAAAGGAAGAAGACATCCTTTGTATCTATGTTGCGATCGGACAAAAAGAATCTACCGTTGCAGGCGTAGTAGAAACGTTCCGCCAACACGGAGCACTTGATTATACCATTGTAGTAAACGCTGGTGCATCTGATCCAGCTCCGCTCTTGTACCTTTCACCTTACGCTGGGGTATCTATGGGCGAGGAGTTTATGTATAACGGAAAACATGTGCTTGTTGTATATGACGACTTAACTAAACAAGCAGCTGCTTATCGTGAGCTGTCCCTCTTGCTTCGTCGTCCGCCGGGCCGTGAAGCATTCCCAGGGGATGTATTCTATCTTCACTCTCGTTTGTTAGAGCGTTCTGCAAAGCTTAGTGACGATAAAGGAGCAGGCTCTTTGACTGCCCTGCCATTTATTGAAACACAAGCTGGGGACGTTGGTGCCTATATTCCAACAAACGTTATCTCCATCACAGACGGACAAATCTTCTTGCAATCTGATCTGTTCCACTCTGGTGTAAGACCTGCGGTTAACCCGGGTATTTCTGTATCACGTGTTGGTGGTTCTGCTCAGATTAAAGCGATGAAGAAAGTATCGGGTACCCTTCGTCTTGATTTAGCTTCTTTCCGTGAATTAGAGGCATTTGCTCAGTTTGGATCTGATCTTGACCAAGCAACACAGGCGAAGCTTTCCCGCGGTGAACGTACGGTAGAAGTGTTAAAACAGGGTCTTCACCAGCCGCAGCCGGTAGAAAAGCAAGTAGCTATTATTTACTCGCTGACAAAAGGATTTTTGGACGATATTCCGGTTAAAGATGTACAGCGCTTTGAATCCGAATTATTCGTTTACTTGGATTCCAACCACAAAGATCTTTTAAACGGAATTCGTGAAACTGGAAATCTCCCAGACGATAAAGACTTTAGTGCAGCAATCGAAGGATTCAAAAAATCATTTAACGTGTCTAAATAATATATCAGGAAGACTTCTTGAAAAGGATAGAAAAGTGTAAATGCCGTCGGCTGATCCGGCGGACTCTCCTTTTTGAGCAGTCTCAACCTTTGTGCCCTTACGGAGAAGGTGGTGAAAAGAGATGGCCTCATTACGTGAGATTAAAACACGGATTAACTCAACTAAAAAGACAAAACAGATCACCAAGGCGATGGAAATGGTTTCAGCATCTAAACTGAATCGTGCCCAAAACAACGCCCAATCGTACGAACCTTACACCCAGAAAATCCGTGAGGTGGTTGCAAGTATTGCTTCAGGCAACTCAGATGCCAGCCACCCTATGCTTGAAGAGCGTCCGGTGAAAAAGACAGCTTACGTTGCTATTTTTTCTGACCGCGGTTTAGCCGGCGGTTACAATGCCAGTTTAATTCGTTCCTTTATTGACGAAATTAATAAACGGCATAAATCAAAAGATGAATACGGCGTGATTATTCTTGGCCGGATTGGCCGGGATCTTCTGAAAAAAAGAGGAATCCCTATTTTAGATGAAATTACCGGTCTTCCGGATGAACCGGTATTTAACGACATAAAAAATATCACTCGTTTGGCAGTTAATATGTACGCAGATGAAGAGATTGATGAGTTGTATCTCTGGTACAACCACTTTATCAGCCCTATTCAGCAAGATGTTACAGAAAAGAAACTGCTGCCTCTAACAGATATGAGCGAAGAAACAGATTCAAAACAAACTTACGAGTATGAGCCGTCCGCTGAAGCAATACTCGATCAGCTTCTTCCGCAATATGCAGAGAGCTTAATATACGGCGCTTTACTAGATGCAAAAGCTAGTGAATTTGGTGCTCGTATGACCGCAATGAGTGCGGCTACAGATAATGCTGGAAGTATTATTGAGGATTTAACTCTTTCTTATAACCGTGCGAGACAAGCAGCTATCACACAGGAAATCAGTGAAATTGTCGGCGGTGCGGCAGCATTAGAGTAAACGAGAAGCTGGCAGGATTTAGATAGGAGGGAAAATAATGAGCAATGGACGAGTCACCCAAATTATGGGGCCGGTTGTTGACGTTGCATTTCCAAGCGGTCAACTGCCTGAATTGAATAACGCCCTAAAAGTTTCCCAAAAAGCTCAAGCAGAAGGGGAAACAAATGTAGACGTGACATTAGAAGTAGCATTGCACTTAGGCAACGACACAGTGCGTACAGTTGCGATGGGTTCAACAGATGGATTAGTACGGGGTACGGAAGTTGTGAACACTGGCGGAGCGATTTCTGTTCCAGTTGGTGAAGCAACGCTTGGAAGAGTGTTTAATGTACTTGGTGATACCATCGATTTGGAAGACCCTATTGGACCAGAAGTAGAAAGAAACCCAATTCACCGCGAAGCTCCATCTTTTGATGAGCTGTCAACGCAAACAGAAATTCTTGAAACAGGGATTAAAGTAGTTGACTTGCTCGCTCCGTATGTAAAAGGTGGTAAAATCGGTCTATTCGGTGGTGCCGGTGTTGGTAAAACCGTATTAATCCAGGAGCTTATTAACAATATTGCCCAGGAACACGGCGGTATTTCTGTTTTTGCAGGTGTAGGGGAGCGTACACGTGAAGGGAACGACCTCTACTATGAAATGCAGGACTCCGGTGTTATTAACAAAACAGCTATGGTGTTCGGCCAGATGAATGAGCCGCCAGGAGCGCGTATGCGTGTGGCACTTACTGGTCTTACACTAGCTGAACACTTCCGTGATGTAGATGGTGCAGACGTACTGCTCTTTATCGACAACATTTACCGTTTTACACAAGCAGGTTCTGAGGTATCAGCATTGCTTGGCCGTATGCCGTCAGCAGTTGGTTATCAGCCGACTCTTGCAACGGAAATGGGTCAGCTTCAAGAGCGTATTACATCTACGAAAAAAGGTTCTGTAACGTCTATCCAGGCGATTTATGTACCTGCTGATGACTATACAGACCCTGCACCAGCCACTACATTTGCTCACTTGGATGCAACAACAAACCTTGAGCGTAAACTAACAGAAATGGGTATCTATCCAGCTGTGGACCCGCTCGCTTCTACATCCAGAGCACTTTCTCCAGAAATTGTCGGAGATGAACATTATCAAGTGGCACGTGAAGTGCAGCAAACCCTTCAAAAATATAAAGAACTTCAAGATATCATTGCTATCCTTGGTATGGATGAATTATCTGAAGAAGATAAATTGATCGTTCACCGTGCACGCCGCATTCAATTCTTCTTGTCCCAGAACTTCCACGTAGCTGAGCAGTTCACTGGACAAAAAGGTTCTTATGTACAAGTGAAAGATACGATCCGCGGTTTCCGCGAGATTCTTGATGGGAAGCACGATAACGTTCCAGAAGATGCATTCCGCCTGGTCGGACCAATTGAAGATGTACTTGAAAACGCAAAGGCTATGTCCTAAGCGGGGATGCTGTTAAGGAGGATTAATCATGTCAACGTTAAATGTCAATGTTGTCACTCCTGATGGCACAGTATATGAAGGGGATGTAGAAATGGTCAGTGTCCGCGCACAAAGCGGGGAACTAGGTATACTGCCAGGTCACATTCCGTTGGTTGCACCGCTTGCGGTATGCGCTGCCCGCCTGAAACATGAATCAAGAGTACAACTTGTTTCTGTTAGCGGCGGCTTCATTGAGGTCCGTCCGGATAAAGTTACGATTCTCGCCGAAGCGGCAGAAACGCCGTCAGAAATCGACGTAGAACGTGCCCGTGAGGCGAAAGTACGGGCAGAAGACCGGCTTAACCGTGCCAAACAGGAAGAGATCGACTTTAAACGGGCCGAGCTTGCCCTGAAAAGAGCTAACACAAGACTTGAGGTAGCTGGAAAGTAATTTAAATTAAAAGCTGTTCTGAAGCATGTCTGATTGTTTCAGAACAGCTTTTTTTGAAGTATAAAATGTTTTTGCGGTAATCAATAGGACGTAGTATGAACATGGCTGCAAGAAAAGTTTTTTTAACATAAAACGAATCAGTCCACTATATAATATAACGACCGGGATTTGTTTTAAAGAACCCGCTAGTAAGCTGAATTTATCTCACAACAGTTGACTTTGCATACGGAACAAGACGTTCGCGAAACCAGCAGATTCTTGGATGCAGCCAAAACGATACATCCTGTGCGTCAATATTTGTGAGTTCCTTTGCATTAGCAACACTTTTTTCAGGGCGCTTGTGCTTTTCTTAAACTTTAGGAATGTTTAACTCTATCAAAGTATAAGCAAAACTACGCCTGGTAAGCCTAGTTTTCTAATTATGTAGAAGTATAGCACTGCAGACGTATACGTGTTACGAAAAAATCAATTCAAAAAACTAGAACAGTCAGTATGGAAGCAGTTTACTACTTGACGTAAAGCACACTGGTCTTGTGAAGTTACCTTAGATATTTCCCTTAAATTTGTTATGAATGGTTCTTGCAGTTGGATTTTTGCTTTCCTTTATTAAGTGAAGAACAAGTGACAAATAGTTGAAATTAACACTTTTAATGATACTTTTCACCCAAGAATATATGTTCTTATTACCTTATAACCTTTGATACTCTAAGACTCACTTTAGTTTATGGGTGTTCCGCCATATCATGCCACTATTATCATGATTGTAATACAAACGTAAAAAAGTTCACAAATTTTATATCTCTTTTTGTTTAAATTTAATACAATAGTGGTACATGCAAAATAAGCTGCTTAAAAATTCCAAAACATGAACGATATGTTACCTTTCTTGTCCTAATTTTACAAATTTAAAAACTTTGTTTAGTTGTTATAGAAAATGATGTTATAACATATTAAAATACAGTGTTAGGATGTAAAAGGGGAAACTTAGGTACAACGACTCTTCTCATTAATTTGAAAATGCCCTATGATACTCTTCGGATTGTAAAAGAGGGCAAGTATGGTTTTAAGGAGTTTTGAACATGCACCCTGAAGGACAAGAAGCGGTGTTACATATCGTGGTAAACCTCTTTTTTTTGGTCGTAGTCTGGTGGAGTTTACAAGCGTTTCGATTTGACGTGTTTGTCCGAAATCCAGAAGGAGCAAAGGCGAAAATGCTGATGATCTTGGTAACAATAGCCATCAGTCATCTTGTCAGTTCTTTTTTCCTCGAATATTTTCAAGGATCGCTTATGCTGCGTTATTTATTTTAAATAATGCAAAGTGGCAGGGCATGCACTCATCCCCTTGATCTTCCATGTATGTACTCGTTTTCAAAGGTGAAAATGAATAATAAGAAGACAGGCAGAGCCAATGAATTTTCTGTATTTTTCGTGTCGAAAAAACAAGTTTAATGTAGAAAAAACGGGAAAATAAGCCTCGTTATGTCACACAAAAAATGAAAGCATCGGTGTAACTTAATTATTCTTTTGGCGACTAAGCTATCGAGCCCTTGCTAAAAGAGACCATTACTTTTAATTAAAGAAGCCATTAGAAAAACTTGGCTTACCGCCAAGTCCAAATGGCGGAAGTCGTAGTTTTGCTTATACTTTGATCCTTTTAACAAAGTTAAACATTCCTAAAGTGTAATAAACACAGATTGGGCGCCCGTTTCCGCGAAGGACAGGGAACGCCTATATAAACTAATGAATACGTATAAAGTAAAGCATATATCCTGTCTTTCATTGTCCCTAGAGATAAAAACGAACCAGAACGACATGCAGGATATGATTAATTAATCAGTATTCGTACAAAAACTCGGCTTTTAGCCGAGCCTCATGGAAAAAGCTAAAGTTTTTCTTTATCGTTATCAAATTTTTCTTTCCTAACAGTACAAAATACAGGACCTTTTTAGGACGCGGAGGGGAATACGTTGGATAAAATTAAAGTTAGAGGAGGAAAGCGGCTTAAAGGTACAGTGAAAGCTGAGGGAGCAAAAAATGCTGTACTGCCTGTTATCGCCGCCTCACTCCTTGCTAAAGAAGGAACCAGCACTATCTATGATGTACCACCACTAGCGGATGTATTTACAATGAAAAATGTTTTAAATTATATGGACGCTGACGTAAATTATGAAGATGGAGTTTTTACTGCTGATTGCAGAGGTTCATTAAAAACAGTAGCACCATTTGAATATGTCCGAAAAATGCGTGCATCGTTTCTTGTGATGGGTCCGCTGCTCGCAAGAAAGGGACGTGCGCATATTGCTCTTCCTGGAGGATGTGCGATTGGGTCCAGGCCGATCGATCAGCACCTTAAAGGATTTGAAGCAATGGGTGCCACCGTGGAAATCGGAAAAGGCTACATTGAAGCTAAAGTAAAGCATCGATTGCAAGGCGCTCGAATTTATCTTGATTTTCCTAGTGTCGGTGCAACGGAAAATATTATGATGGCTGCTACATTAGCAGAAGGAACCACTATTTTAGAAAATGTAGCAGAAGAACCAGAAATTGTAGATCTTGCTAATTATTTAAATGCAATGGGAGCAAAAGTTCGTGGTGCAGGAACCGGCACGATTAAAATTGAAGGTGTCGACAATATGCACGGCGCAGCACATAATATCATTCCAGATCGCATTGAAGCAGGTTCGTTTATGATCGCAGCGGCTATCACAGGTGGAGAGGTTTTCGTAGAAGGCGCTCTTCACGAGCACTTACGCCCACTTGTAGCAAAAATGCGTGAAATGGGTGTTATTATTGAAGAGCACGATAACGGAATGAAAGTAATCGGTCCTGACATTCTAAGACCTGTAGACGTAAAAACGATGCCGCACCCCGGTTTTCCAACCGATATGCAAGCTCAATTTATGGCTCTTTTAACGCAGGCAAAAGGAACAGCAGTTATCACAGAGACCGTATTTGAAAACCGGTTCATGCACGTAGAAGAATTCCGTCGTATGAACGCAGATATTAAAATTGAAGGAAGAACAGCTATTATAAGCGGTCCCGTCCGCCTTCAGGGAGCTGAAGTCGCAGCCACCGATTTACGTGCAGGAGCAGCATTAATTTTAGCTGGATTGGTTGCAGAAGGTGAAACATCTGTAACAGAACTTCGGCATTTGGATCGCGGCTATGTTGATTTTCACAAAAAGCTGCAAACTCTTGGTGCACGAGTAGAACGCGTTCATGAAGCAGACGTCACCGAAACTGAAGAAATACAACAAGATGCAGCAGTTCTGCGTACGGCGAATAATTAAAAAGAAGAAACCGGTACCTAAAAGGTCGCCGGTTTTTTTGTGCTTTGTGCATTACGGAATAATAAAAACATAAGACGAGATGCTGCAGTGGTGGCCCAACTGACACTTTTTGGGGCCAGACCCCCTATATTTGGTTTATGGCTTTAGATCGGGATTTATGTATTTGAACAAAGTTAGAGCAGAATTGCGTTACAATATATAAAATATGACTCCATTGGAGAAGAAATGCACCATTTTCAAAAAGAGGAGTAGACTTACGATCCAGAAAGGAAGTATTTGATCAAAGTGGGAGCAGAAAAGCGTCCCAATTAGGAAAATATGATCCAAATTGAAGAAGAAATGTCCCTTTTTAAAATAAGGACTCCATTACGATTCAGAATGAAGGAATTTGATCTAAGTAAGAGTAGAAATGCGCCCCAGTCAGGAAAATATGATCCACATTGAAGAGGAAATGCACCACCTTCAAAAAGAGGGCCGCAATACGATCCAGAAAGAAAGTATTTGATCAAAGTGAAAGGAAGTATACCTGCCATCTAGAAGTTATGAACCGCTTTTCATCTGAAAATGAGCGCCTTTCTACATAACGACTTATATAATTGAAGCCTCATTCTTGAGTTTACTCAGCCTTTCCTGGGCTGAAAGCATCCTTCCTATCCATATACTGTCCACGTTAGGAGCATGAATTGAGTCCATATTCACCCCAAACCCTCATATAAATTGAGTAATTTAACGGACACATTATCATCATGCTGTGTCAATCATAAAGCTGTTTTTTCACTCATATAGTGTGTCATGGCAAAAAATGCTAGTCAGGGTTAGCGTGAGCAAATATCGTATTACATCTTCCTGGCTCGATTTGATTCTGTGACGGGAGGCTGTGCCATGCATAAATGGATTTTTGTTCCGCTGTTATTCTTCGGATTGTTTTTTCTTGTTCCTGTTTTATTTGTTTTACTCCCAGGCGGAGAAGTTGAAAATGATGCTGAGATCTCTGGAGATGAAAGCAGCCAAACGTCAGTAAAGCTGACCAAGGAAGAACAAGAATCAGAACTTGCAACAGAGATGGAAAACGTGAGCATTCCAGTATTTCGAAATGAAACAGAGACAGTGGAAGAAATGGAACTTGAGGAGTATGTTGCAGGTGTAGTCGCCTCTGAAATGCCAGCAGAGTTTGAAATAGAAGCTTTGAAGGCACAAGCTTTGACGGCCCGAACCTTTATAGCACGAGAAATGATTTCGCCCTCTGATATAAATCTGCCGGAAAACGCTCTTGTGACAGATACGCAAATGCATCAAGTGTATCAAAATGAAGAAGAACTGCGGGAAAAGTGGGGAGACGATTATCAATGGAAAATGGACCGTGTAAAAGAGGCTGTGCTTGCTACAAAAGGGCAGGTTTTAACTTATGAAGGTGAACCAATTACAGCAGCTTTCTTTTCGACAAGTAACGGCTACACGGAAAACGCAGAAGATTATTGGAAAAATCCAGTACCATACTTACAAAGTGTAGAAAGTCCATGGGATCAAGGATCTCCTCAATATGAAAATGCAAAGCGTATTGCGGCAGCAGAGGTTGAGCGGCTTTTAGGCATCTCCATTGCCGCAAACGAAACAGGAGAGATTATAAGCAGGACAGATGGCGGTCGTGTAGCTGAACTGAAATTAGGTGGAGAAACCTTTTCGGGAAGAGACATTCGAGAAAAGTTGAACCTTCACTCGAGTGATTTTCAAATTTCACGCGAAGGGGAAGAATTTTTATTCACGACAAAGGGATGGGGCCACGGCGTTGGAATGAGTCAATATGGAGCGGACGGAATGGCAAAAGAAGGAAAAGATTATAAAGATATATTGCACCATTACTATAAAGGAGTAGACATTTCGAGTCTTTAAGCAGTTCAAAAAACCTATATTTAACGCCTATAGAACAGTTTAGAGCAAAATTTCTGATTATTTTTTTATTAAAAGGTATATTTTTCCTCGCATCTGATCAGAATGGGTGCTGAGGTGATAACAAATGAAAGATGAAGAAAAACAGCAATCTGCTTCCCGCGAATCAAGAGGAGTGAGAAGCAAAGTGCGTCAATGGAGTAGAAAAAGCTGGTTTTGGCCTGCAGTCTACCTAAGCGCATGTGCCGTACTCCTAGGAGCATATTTTCTCATTCAAAGTCCTGCCGGAACTGACCAGGCCGAGGAAGACCAACCATTCGGTGACGAGCAGGAATGGAACAATGCATCCGAAAATCCGGGAACAGGTGAAAAAGAGTCAGTCCCTACAGCAGCAGAAGATGAAACAATTCAAATGCCAGTAATGGATGAAGAGAGCGTAGATATCATTGGATATTATTACGATCATGACGCAGCAGCCGAGGAACAACAAGACGCTCTAGTTTATTACAATAATATGTATTATCAAAACAAAGGTATTGATATCGCAGCAAATGATGGAGAAACCTTTGAAGTAACTGCAGCAGCCACTGGTGAAGTAGTGAAAGCAGAAAAAGATGATGTTCTAGGATATGTCGTTGATGTGAAGCATCCTAATGATATCGTCACTTCCTACAACAGCTTAGAGGACCTTAAAGTTGAAGAAGGCGATACTATTACGCAAGGATCCGTTATTGGCTCAGCTGGCAGAAATGTGTATAACAGTGATGCTGGGGTTCATGCCCATTTTGAAATCCGTATGAATGGCGAGCCATTAAATCCTTCTGATGCATTTCATCAGAAGCTTAAGGATGTAAAACAGCCAGAAGACGGCAATAAAGAAAGTGCAAAAGAAGAAGACACTAATGATGAAGCAAATGAAGAAGAAGAATCTTCTTTAGATGAATTCCCGATTTTTGACGGAGACGATGAAGAAGAAACAGATGAAGAAGAAACCGATGAAAGTGATTCTTCAGATGAACAAGATGATTCCGCTAAAGAAGAGGAAGAAGAATAATATTCAAATAGCGACAAAACTGTCCGGGTTCTCGGCCGCCGGGCAGTTTTTTTGTACCTTCTCCGGGATTTATTTCTTTATATTTTCAATTAAAAAATCTTCCCATAAATTTTTGACAAATTTTCAACAAAATTAGTTGACTTTGTATCAGAAAATTTGAAATAATGTGTATTATAACAACGATAAAATATACCTTTAGAGTACAAATACTCAAAATTCATTTAAAAGAAGCAACAGTGCTTCATGCGGGAGTTCCGGCTTCCTGCTAATATTGAGTTGAAAGGAGAGACAGTAAATGACGGCACTCATTTTATTTTGGGTCATAGCTATTGCGAGTTTAATTGCAACGATTAAATATAAAAAACCGCTTCTTCTTACGGTGCCGTTTGCAGCCATGGGCTTTTACCTCATCATCGAAATTGCCCGGGTGCCAATGCCGTTTTGGGAAACTGTTCAAATGATTTTTGAATTTAGATAATATGTGGAAGACAGATCAGGAGGATGAATATGACAGAAGTATTAAAGTGCAGTAAATGCGGTAAGAGCAACCTTTGGGTGATGTCTCCGATACGGTATATCTTCTTTACGTCAACGCTTCCTGTATTGGCTGCATTACTGTTTGGGTTTTTAGCTGATCCCGTTTTTTTCCTTTTTATACCGGCTGTCATATTAACAAATCATTTACTAGCAAAGAAGAAAACACCGTTAAAAATTTGCAAAGATTGTAAACATACTGAGAATAATTTCTCACATCATTCTGCTTCATAAAAGCAGATTTTAAAGTTAATAAACTGTAAACGGTTTCATCAATAATTAAAGGAGGTGAAAACGAATAAGTCCTTGGATGCAGAAATCCTATGTTGTATATCTTGGCGGAGGTGAAGCATTTTGAAAAAAGTCGATAAAGAAGTAGCAGACGCTTATTTTAGGACAAGAACTATATTAATTGTTATTTTCTTAAGTATTGGATTTCTCGTTTCATTCGGCGTCGTAGCATTTGCTGAATTTTTCTCTCAATTTAAATTTTTAGGAGTAGAATTCCATTATTATATGGGATCCCAAGGGGCAGTGGTTATTTTTATTCTCTGCTTATTTTTAAACGCTGTACTAAGTGATAATGTGGACAAGAAATTTGGAATAGATGACGATGCAAATGCCTCTATCAGCAGCGGAAAAACAGTTGACCATTAATAACCACCTTACAACGAGTAAGTAAAAATAACAGAAAACAATGTAAAAAAATATGCACCATTAACTAGGGGGGATCCGCTTGGATGCACAAACTTTAGTATCACTTGGCCTTATACTTGCTACCTTTGCATTATATATTGGTATTTCTATATTTAATCGTGCAAAACAAACATCTGACTTCTATGTTGCCAGCCGCGGGATACCGCCATTCTGGAACGGGATGGCAATCGGCGGGGACTGGATGAGTGCGGCTTCATTCATTGGTATGGCCGGAACGGTATTAGCGCTCGGTTATGACGGTCTTGCTTATATTATGGGCTGGACGGGCGGTTATTTGCTGCTTACGTTTTTGCTTGCGCCTCAGCTTAGAAAATATGGCCGTTTTACTGTACCGGAGTTTATCGGCGACCGTTTTGACAGCAATCCAGCTCGTCTTATTGCTGCGATTGCAACCATTATAATTAGTTTTACTTATATTATTGGGCAGCTGTCTGGTTCCGGCGTTGTAATTGGGAGACTATTTAGTATTCCAGCAATGTATGGAACAATGATAGGTGTCGTTATCATAGCGATTTATGCCTCACTCGGCGGAATGAAAGGGGTTACCTGGACACAGGTTGCTCAATATATCATCTTAATTGTTGCTTATATTATTCCGATTGTATTCATGTCTTTACAAGTTTCTGGAAATCCACTTCCTTGGCTTACTTATGGAAATGTGGTAGATGAAATCGGAGCGATTGACCGGGAGTTAGGTCTCTCTGAATATTTTGCTCCGTTTGCAGAAAGTGACAAAAGTCAGTTTATTGCACTCTTATTTACATTAATGGTTGGTACTTCAGCCTTACCGCACGTTATCGTCCGTTTTTATACGGTGACAACAATGAAAGCAGCGCGCTGGAGCGGGGCATGGGCACTGTTATTTATCGGTTTCTTGTATTTATCTGCACCAGCTTATGCCGCTTTTTCCCGTTTTATCCTGATGACCCAGGTGGCCGGCCAGCCTATGGATGAGCTTCCTGGCTGGACAGACAGCTGGATTAATACTGGATTATTGGAAATAGCCGATCAAGATGGAAATGGTGTGCTGGATTGGACAGAAATTGCAGTTGGAAACGACATGGTCGTTATGGCTACACCAGAAATCGCAAACTTAGGAATGTTTGTTATTGGTTTAGTAGCTGCCGGAGCAATGGCTGCTGCGTTATCTACAGCAGGCGGACTTCTCATAACGATTTCTTCATCCTTTGCACACGATATTTATTATCGTCTAATGAATCCAAAAGCTACCGATAAACGACGCTTAAACGCAGGCCGAATTGCCATAGTCCTTTCCACTGTGGTTGCAGGTCTTGTAGCATTAGACCCGCCAGGTGTTATTACCCAGATTGTAGCATGGGCGTTCGCATTAGCTGGAGGTACTTTCTTCCCTGTACTGTTCCTTGGTGTATGGTGGAAACGCATGAACGCACAAGGTGCAGTTACGGGTATGCTTGTTGGTCTTGCCAGCACGCTTTGCTACATTTTCTTAGCGATGAACGATATCACGCTCTTTGGTATCCAAGACACCGGCGCGGGGGTTATTGGTGTACCTATTAACTTCCTTGCTTGTGTGATCGTATCGCTTGTTACAGCACCGCCAGCCCAACACTTGCAAGATGATGTCATTGATCTTCGTTACCCGGAACAAATGACATACAAAGATGGCGAGGTTTGGATGAACGATGGAACAGGAAAATAAAGCTTATTATGACCAAATTTATAACCATCCCATATTCAGCGGCGCACCTGCCGCTGAATTTGGCGCTTTTATGGAAAAATGCACGATAAATACATACGAGATATCAGAAAGAATTCTTTACTCGCAAAGCCCTCGAAACGGCTTGCTCTTAATCTTAAAAGGCATAGCGGAGGTATACGTAGCTTTTCACGAAACCAATAATAACTACGAAGTACTTGAAGTGCTTGAAAGAGGAGAAATTATCGGTTTTTCTAGTCTAGCTGATTTTCTTGGTGAACCTGCTCATTACGAGTATCCTTACACTGTTGAAGTGAGAGCGGTTGAGGATGCTGTATGCCTTCACATCCCATATTCCGTCATGGAAGCTCGCTGGACCGAGGAAGAAGTGAGAGATTATGTGCTTCGTCAAGTATCAGTGCGGCTTCGCGATATTTACGCTTCTCTTGCTGAACAAGTCCATCTTGCCAATCAGTGGGGA
Organism: Alteribacillus bidgolensis; assembly: GCF_002886255.1. Lineage (NCBI taxonomy): Bacteria > Bacillati > Bacillota > Bacilli > Caryophanales > Bacillaceae > Alteribacillus > Alteribacillus bidgolensis. Next base: position 3,070,961 of record NZ_KZ614149.1, on the reverse strand, counting down.
GAATCAGATCCGTTTATTCAGAGGGTGCAGGATATGATGACTGCGCCTGCCGTTAAAGTAACCAGCCAAACACCAATAGCTGAAGTCGCAGAAAAAATGGTAAAAGAAAATGCCAGTTCCGTCATCGTGGAAAATGAACAGAAACACTTGGCTGGTATTATCACGGAAAAGGATTTGGTTCAGCGTGTGGTGGCTTTTAGTAAAGACGGGAAAACCACGGCTGCAGAAATTATGAGCAAAAATCCTTACATCATCACAAGGCAAGCTTATTATTACGAAGCGATGTCGAGTTTTTTCATGAACGGAGTGAAACACCTTCCTGTTGCAGAGGAGGATGACCACAAGAAAATCATCGGAATGATTACATTATCGGACTTATTAAAAAAAAAATCGCGGGAAGTTTGATATTTTACAAGAAATAGAATCATCTGATGAAAAAACACTCCCAATTGTAAAAAACGCAATTTACGATGTCCTTGCCAATTTAATTCAGGATGAAATTCCAACGCTTCACACTCTCGAAATAGTAACAAAGCTATATGATCGGTTAGTTCGTCATTGCGTTGATCTTGCTTTTCAAAGAGTAAAGAAGAAATACGGAGAACCGCCAGCAGCTTTTGCTTTCTTTTTAATGGGCAGCGGAGGAAGAGCGGAGCAATTTATGCTTACTGACCAGGACCATTTTCTTGTATACGGGGATCCTGAAAGCGAAAAAGAGAAAGAAAGAACAGAGACTTATTTTCGGGCATTAGGAAATGAAATCGTTTATTGGCTCGAACGGGCAGGATACAAGCGCTGTGATGGAAATATGATGGCAAGCGAAACCAATTGGCGGGGAAAAATTTCTCATTGGAGAGAACGTCTCAGAACGTGGGGGCTTCGTGCTACAAATGAAAATATTTTGCTTGGCCATAACTTTCTTGCCTTTCGTTATATATACGGGGACCCATCGTTAAAAGATGAGTTTGTCCGAATGGTGCATGAGCAGCTTCAAACATCAAAAATATTTTTGTTCCGCGCAGCAGAACAAGAAAAAAATAACCCTGTGCCTACGTTAGACCATCCCATCCGTGCGCTTTTTAGAGTAAAAAAACAAGGGATAGATATAAAAAAACACGCCCTGTTCCCTTTTCATCACTCTTTACAAATATTGTCAGCAAAAAACGGTATATTCGGTCAAACTCCTCTTCATATGATTACTTCCCTAAAAGAGAAGTCTGTATTAAGTGAACAAACGGCCGAGGATCTGCATTTTGCATATCAGGTGGTGTTAAAAATCAGAGTAGAACAATCCTGGAACCGATATATGCGAGGAGAAGGCAATTCAAGTGAAATTAAATTCACTCAAATGAAGTCCAGAGATAAAGAGGAGTTAATATCTGCCTTAAAATCGATTCGTTCTCTGCAATCCCAAACCGTCCATACGTTTGGCATGATGTAAAGGAAGCAATGGAAGAACAAAGGAGCGAACACAATAATGTTTTGGAAAAAGAAATCCCTCCATTACCAATTAAATAACCAGATGCCGCTCGATACTCCTTTAAACGAAATGCGCTTTACAGTGTTTGATACCGAAACAACCGGATTTGCTGTTGGAAGCAAGGACAGAATGATTGAAATTGGGGCAGTTCAGGTAGATGGAATGGAAGTGACAGACGACACTTTTCAAACGTATGTGGATCCCGGGCGCAATATTCCCCAGGAAATAATGAAGCTCACTGGAATTCGACAAAATCAAGTAAACGGTGCTCCTAATGCGCTAGAAGCAATTGAAGCATTTTATCAATTTGTAGAGAAAAATGACAGCGGCGGCTGGGTCGGCCACTACCTTGCGTTTGATATTATGGTGTTAAAAAAAGAATTACAACGATATAAATATACATTTGATGAACCTTTATTTATTGACACGCTGGATGTGATCGGTTATTTAAATCCTTCCTGGGATATGCGTGATCTCACTCATTATGCCGTACAGTTCGGTTCCAAAATTTTTGAACGTCATAGTGCCCTCGGAGATGCTCTTACCACCGCTCATTTATTAATTGAGCTTTTTCACCATATTAGCGACCGAGGGAAAAGCACACTCGGTGACTTAATAGAAATTACACGCAACGATATCAGGAAAATGCCTTTTTAACCAATGTGATTCTATCTAGTTGGATCAAAATAAAAAGCTATATCGTACCGCGGTCCGCCACAACCTATAGTGAAATACAAAACTAATGAAAGGAGCTTGTCCCAGGACAGCGCTCCTTTTTTTGTACTTTAGGAAAGTTTAACTTTGCTAAAGGATCAAAGTATAAGAAATACTACGGTTTCCGCCATTTGGACTTGGCGGTAAGCCAAGTTTTTCTAATTTTCCTATACCCAGAAATTAAAATTCCTTTAATAGCGACAAAAAACAACAGCTTTCTGGTTGTCGAAAACTTTTTTCTCAATAATATACAAGCAAAACCCTTGTCCTATCAGACTTTTTGGTATATCTGACGCCTTCTATTAATAAAATGTACTAAATCACCAAGATTGGAGTAGGAGGCGAGTGGTGTGCACGATTACATCAAAGAACGAACCATCAAGATGGGCAGGTATATTGTGGAAACTCGCAAAACAGTAAGGACGATTGCCAGAGAATTTGGTGTTTCTAAAAGTACAGTGCATAAAGACTTAACAGAAAGGCTGCCTGACATAAACCCAGAACTTGCTGAGAAAGTAAAGTATATTTTAGAGTACCATAAATCAATTCGTCACCTCCGGGGAGGAGAAGCGACGAAAATAAAATATAGCAGAGACAAACAGCAGCTTGAAACAGAACCTTCAGCTTAACAACAAAGTAGGAGAAGAATTAAGACTCGTCTCCTATATGAATTTATGTAAAAGCAGGCTGTTTCAAAAGGGAGTGGGGACTCTTTTGAGACAGCTTAACGTATGTTCGGAGTCAAAAAAGGAATAACTAATCATGTGTCCCGTTTTTACAGGATCGGGGCGATTTTTTATGCTATAAAAAACACAAAAGATTTTTTGACAACAGGCGAGCATGCAGAGCAAAGTAAGCTTAACGACAAGCTTTTCGATCGTATAATTTATACTGCTTTCATTATTCGACATAAATTTTCAAATATATTCCGATTTTATCCTATATGTGATAAAATACAATATTAGAGACTAACGACTTGATACCTTAGAATGAAAATATTCTAAGTGAGATAAAAAGAGTTCCATAGAAATAGATTATTGGGAGTTTTTACATTTGAAGGAGGAATGAAGGCATGTTTGGCAGGGATATTGGCATTGATTTAGGTACAGCCAATGTGCTCATACATATAAAAGGACAAGGAATTGTACTGGATGAGCCTGCGGTTGTTGCCATAGATAAAGATACTAAAACGGTAATGGCGGTAGGAGAAGAAGCATTTAGAATGGTAGGGCGCACCCCCGGAAATATTGTGGCTATCCGCCCCATGAAAGATGGAGTTATTGCCGATTTTGACCACACAGAAGCAATGCTGAAACACTTTTTAACGAAAATCAATGCCAAGAGTGTAATGTCAAAACCGCGGATTTTGATTTGCTGTCCAACCAATATAACGTCAGTGGAACAAAAGGCTATTATTGAAGCGGCAGAAAAGAGCGGAAGTAAGAACGTATTTATTGAAGAAGAGCCGAAAGTCGCGGCCATTGGTGCGGGGATGGATATTTTTCAGCCAAGCGGCAATATGGTAGTTGATATTGGCGGGGGCACCACAGATGTCGCAGTATTATCGATGGGTTCCATTGTAACTGCAACTTCAATTAAAACAGCTGGTGACCAATTTGATGTGGATATATTAAATCATATTAAAAAGAAATACAAACTGCTTATAGGGGAACGTACTGCAGAAATAGTGAAAAAAGAAGTGGCAACCGTATCGCCTAGCGGACGAGAAAACGAGCTTGAAATCAGAGGAAGAGATATGGTAAATGGTCTTCCGCGTACAATTTCAATCAATTCTACTGAAATTTATGAAGCATTAACAGAGTCAGTGAATCATATTGTTCAAGCAGCTAAAAATGTCTTGGAGCGGACACCGCCTGAGCTTTCAGCAGATATTATTGACCGCGGCGTTATTATAACAGGTGGAGGCGCTCTTCTTAATGGGATGACTGAGCTTTTAGTAGATGAGTTAAAGGTTCCTGTAATTACTGCAGAAGAACCAATGCATTGTGTCGCTAATGGAACGGGGATCCTGCTTGAAAACCTTGACAAAATGAGCAGCAAAAAAGTGAAAATATAAAATAATTAAGGGTTTCGGCATGGACAAAGCAATCTTCATTTGGACAGGTAATCATAGATAGAAGAACGACTTTATTTTACTTTAGGAATTGGAAAAGCTGCGATCTTCCGCCATTTGGATTTGGCGGTAAGCCAAGATGAGGAGGAAATACACATGTTAAGAGGCTTTTACGGAGCAGCTTCCGGTATGATTACCCAGCAGCGCCGCACCGAAATGCTCAATAACAATATGTCAAACATCAATACTCCCGGATTTAAAGAAGACAAGGGTTCTACAAGAACATTCCCCGAGATGCTCATTCAAGCTAAAAATAATCATACGCCATTTGGAAGAACGTCGACACCGATTGGTGAGCTGGCTACTGGGGTTTATTTGCAGGATCGCACCCCGAATTTCGAACAGGGTGATATGATGGAAACTGGCAATAATACAGATGTGGGCTTACTGCAGGGGATACTCCCTGAAAATGAAGACGGAGAACAAGGATCTCTGTTTTTTACCGTACTCATTGAAGACGGCGAAGAGCGTTACACTAGAAACGGCAATTGGACGGTTGATGGTGAGGGATTTTTAACCACAAGTCAAGGGTATTACGTACTGGGTGAAGATGGTGAGCCGCTTGAAGTAGAAAATGAAAATTTTATTATAAATGAAAATGGGCTGGTAACAAATGAAGAAGGAGAGGAAGCAGGCCAAATTGATATTGCCTACGCGGAAAATGCCAGTGACCTTGTCAAAGAAGGAAGTGGACTGCTACGCCTAGAAGGGGAAGCAGATGAAGAAGAACTGCCTAGTGCGATAGGAAATGATGAGATTACCTTTCAATTAAATCAAGGGTTTTTAGAAAGGTCCAATGTAGATCCTGGAGAGACCATGACAGAAATGATGAACTCTTATCGGCTGTTTGAATCTAACCAGCGTATTCTTCAAGCTTATGACCAAAGCATGGAAAGAGCTGTTAATGATATCGGACGACTCGGATAAAGAAAACTCGCCGATTGGTGAGATAAAGGTTAAGCTAGAGGCGCAGCTGCCGTAAATAGAAAAACAGGAGGAATGTGACCGTTGTATTCATCTATGCTTTCGTCAGCTAATACGATAGGACAGCTCCAGCATCAGCTGGATGGAATTTCTCATAATTTGGCGAACAGTGATCGTACTGGTTATAAAAGAAGAGAATCAACCTTTTCTGATCTCTTATTTCAACAAGTAAATAATCAGCCGGTTCCGCAAAATGCAGCGGGGCGGTTGACACCTGAAGGACTTCGGGTTGGAACAGGGGCAGCCATTGCTCAAACATCCCTTCGATTAGACCAAGGTTCGATTTTAGAAACAGACCGTGAGTTAGACTTTGCTATAACAGAAGAAGACTCGTTTTTCCAAGTGGAGTCTATGGCTCTTGCTGACGGAGAAGCTGAAATCCAATATACAAGAGACGGATCTTTTTATCTATCAGAAAACCCGGAAAGTCCAGGCAGGTGGACACTCGTTAACAACCAGGGTGATTACCTGGTGGATGGGGACGGAGAACGAATGGACATTCCGGCGGGAGCTAGGGACTTTACCCTTCAAGAAGACGGAACGATTGATGCTCTTTTAGAGGATGACGAAGTGGTTGAAATTGGACAAATTGAATTGGCCCGCATCACAAAACCTCAGCTCCTAGAGGCCGCTGAAGGGAACAACTTCCGCTTTTCTGACCTTGATGAACTTGATTTAGAGGAAGCAGATGTGGTAGAGTTTGTTCCGGGTGAAGAAAATCAACTCATTCAAGGATCTTTAGAACAATCCAATGTGGATATGGCTAAAGCGGTGACAGAAATGATGAACGCTCAGCGTAATTATTCTTTTAATGCCCGTGCTATCTCACAAGGAGATCAAATGATGGGTCTGATTAACAGCGTTCGCGGTTAATGAATCATTTTAAAAACGGAGATTAAACATATGAACCAAAAAGAAGAATCACTAAAAGCACCTGCTGCTGAAGAAAAACATAAAGAAAAAGAAACCGAAACTCTATCTGAAACGAATGAAAAAGATGGAAAGAAGAAGTGGTTTCGATTTAATAAGAAACTTTCTAACGACCGTATAAGAATGGTGCCGATATGGGTAAGGCTTCTTATTATTTTAGGGCTGTTTCTCATTAGTTTAATTGCTGGTTTAATCGTTGGCTATGCCCTCATAGGAGAGGGGAAATCCATTCAAATATTAAATTGGGAGACGTGGCAGAGCTTATTTAATTTTATGAATGGAAAATAAAGGATGATGATTGCGGACTCCTGCTTGTTAGTAAGGAGTTCTTTTTCGCACTGTAGGAAAGTTTACCTTTTCTAAAGGGTCAAAGTATAATAAAAGAGGGCCATTTTTAAATGGACTACACCCTTCGTATACATAAAGGAGGACCATCACATGCTATCTATACAAGAAATTAAAGACATTATCCCTCACCGTTATCCGTTTTTACTCATTGACAAAGTAGCAGAACTAGATGAAGGAAAACGAGCCGTTGCTTTGAAAAATGTTTCGGCAAATGAAGAGTTTTTTAACGGTCATTTTCCAGATTACCCTGTTATGCCAGGTGTACTTATTATCGAAGCACTGGCCCAGACAGGAGCTGTTGCTATACTGAAAAAAGAAGAAAATCAAGGAAAGCTCGCTCTTTTTGCCGGTATTGAAAATTGTCGTTTTAAATCGCAAGTAAAACCAGGTGACCAGCTTACGCTCGAGGTTGAGATTTTAAAATTACGCGGAAAAATAGGAAAAGGAAAAGGCGTGGCAAAAGTGGGAGATACCATAGCAGCGGAAACAGAACTTGTTTTTGCTCTTCAAGATCCTGAGAAATAATGGGAGGTCCCGATAGTATGAAAGTGAGCATTATTGCAGCAGCTTTGCTGATTATTGTCACAATTATTGGCTCTTTTCTTGGAACAGCCGACCCCAAAGCAGATGACATTATTGCTCCGATTGCCGGAAGCATCCTTTCCATTTTATTATTTTTCGGTTTTATGAAATGGGAAGACAAGCTGACCAATGGCTTGTAAGAAGCCAAACGAAATGAAAAAGGACGCCCTCTGACAACATTAGAGGCGTCCTTTTTGTTCTATTCTTGCTCTTCTTCGATATCCTCTACCTCATCGATTTCTTCCATTTCTTCAATCTCTTCAAAGTCTTCGATTCCTTCAAGCTGCTCTTCCTGCCATTCCATCACTTCATCAAAGGAGATGATTTCATCTTCATTTTCAGGAAGACCATATTCGAAAGAAACGTCTTCATTGAAATCGCTCATAGAAAATTCATAGTTAATACCGAAAGAAATCGTTTCTTCTTCATCGGTGTAATTTACTGCAATGTTTCCAGTATCAAATACGACATAGTTATCTTCATCAATAGCTTGATAAATTTCAAAGTTTTCTAGGTTTAGGTTACTGAGAAATTCATCGAAGTCTGCATCCGCTTCTTCATTAAGCTTTTGTGCTTCTTGTGCAGACAGCCCAAGCGTAGAAGCCAGCTGCGGGTTAGCTAAAATAGTCTCTAGTTCCGGCCATACCGATTCTTCAAACACAGAAGTCAATTCCTCAAGGTCTTCATTTGTTAATTCAAACGACAAGATATGTTCATAGGTAATATCTGCTGGCACAGATGCATGACTATCATGAAGCTCAAAGTATTCGGTACCGAAATGATCAAGCAGCACGTCATACACTTCCTGCATCATTTCTTGCTGCTGCTCCACGTCATAAAGAGAACCTGCATCTTCTCCGAACATTTCTTCAAAATCATATTCAATATACTTATCCTGCCACTCTTCTGGATACCCCATGAATGCAGCGTCTGTAATGTATTCATAGCTTTTATCTTCTGACATGATAGAAGGCATAACCATCGTTTCATCAAAACCAGGAATCTCCTGTTCGATAACTGCTTCTGTAATCAGTGGGTCTTTTTGATACGTACCACTAAGATCCATTGTCATTTCACTGGATTCGTCAATCATTTCTTGTTCTTCTTCAGAAATGTCTTCAGGAACCGGGAATTTCATCATGATATCCATTGATCCGTCAAACGTATATGTGTCAAGCGCTAACTGAGCGTCCATTGTATCTTGGAGGAGCTGAACAATTTCCTCATCCCGCTCTGGTTCAGGACTTTCAGAAGGAACATCAATACTATTTTTCATAAAAGTAGAAAACTGAGCACGGGTCGTTGGCTGATTAGGACGGAACGTTTGATCTTCTTCGTACCCCGTTGCGATATCGTTAGCAGAAAGAGCGGAAATATATTCATAAGCCCAGTGATCTTCATTCACATCAGCAAAATCTTCCTCTGCTTCGCCAGAAAAATCATATGCTAACGTCAAAACTTTAGCCATTTGTCCGCGTGTTAAAGGTTGATTTGGCATAAACTTATCATCTTTACCTTCGATGATTCCAGCCTCGGCTACTGCAGCAGCAGCTTCGTATGTAGAGTCACCTTCCCCTACATCTTCAAAACCAGGATCCTCTGAACTTTCTAAGTCCAAAGCCCCCGCAATCATGATTGCTGCTTGGGAACGCTTCACAGGTTCGTTAGGACGGAAACTTCCATCCGGATAACCAGTAATAATCCCTTCACCAGCTAAAAATTCAATCGAATCCTTTGCCCAAAAGTCTTCCTTTACATCCTTAAACGCATTCTTGGCCCCGGCCATACTTGGCAATGCCAAAGAAGCAATCAAGGAAGCAGAAAGTGCTGCACTTGCCAACTTTTTCATAAAGTACCCTCCTAAAAAATATAATGCTGTTCCTTTGCCATATTCTAGTATACACTGGCTTTTTACCTTCATCTAGAGAAAATGGCAAATTACTCCGTATGTGTTTACGAATGAATCTATTAATAGGTTTCAAAGAAAAGAAGTTTTTTATTTTCGGTAGAAGCAAAAATTAACACACGAAGGGGTCTCGCTTAAAACGAAGGGAAAGAAGCACTTAAAAATACAAAAGGAAGAAAATTTAGCTTGTCTGTGAAGAGGAATTCTGTATAATTTCAGAGGCTCAAAATTTAAATTCCTGACTATGTGCATAAGACACACTTTTTCCATCTCAAATTAAAAATCACTCAATGCTTCCATCCTTTGAAAAAATGTAAAACAGATTCAAAAAAAGACGCAATGTATAGACCGAAGCAATTCTGTTTTGCTAGGATAAGGCATATCAAATGATAAAATAAAAAGCGGAAAAACTAACCTATAACGGAGGTAGGGCACCATGAACAAAAAATGGCTATTAACTACTGCAGCCGCTTTTGGAGCAGCAGTATTAGCAGCTTGCGGCGATAGTGAAGAACCAGCAGAAAATACAGAAACAGAAACGATAGAAGAGCTTGAAATAGAAACAGAAGATCATACCGAATCGGATCATCCTGCAGACGAAGAGACAAATGTGGAAGAAAGCTCTGAAGAAAAAAATGAAGAGAATGAAGGCACCTCCGAAGAAGAACCAGTTGAAGATATCATAGAAGAGTAATACTGCAAGCAAGCACCCACGAAACGGGTGCTTTTTTAAATCTTAAGTTTGTGCATAAAACTAGTAAAGACGCTCATAAAAGGAAAAAAATGAATCAAATCTCCTCGAAGTAAATGCATAACCTAAAATATTAGACTAAATCCAAGCATCAAGAGTGAGGAAGGCGCATAAAGGATAGAGCAAAGCTCAAACCAAAGAGGAAGTGGCTCATATTTTCGAAAAAGGTGTTCAAAGCGACCGAATCTAGATCGAAACGAAGCATCAAGAGCGAGGAAGGCGCATAAAGGATAGAGAAATGTTCAAACTAAAGAGGAAGTGGCTCATATTATCAGAAAAGGTGTTCAAAGCGACCGAATCTAGATCGAATCGAACCAGCAGGAGAGAGGCAGGCGCGTAAAGGATAGAGCAAAGCTCATACCAAAGAGAAAATAGTTCATATTTTCAAGAATGGTGTTCAAATCGAGTGCGCCCCTCGGAGAAAAATTCATTTCGTTCAAATCCCAGTGAAAAGGCAAATAAAAACATTAATAATATACATATTACCGAGTATGTAGTGCATTGACCGGACAAGCTCGGGCGCTGTACTCGTTATCTGACTATTAAAATTGGAGGGCCAGGCTCCGCTGGCCGTTCAGTATAATATATATAAATACTTTAAAAAATTTCCCCTATAATGCAGGAACCACTCGGAAAATGCAGAACTAAGTTATTTGAAGAAAAAGGAGTGATAATTTGATAGAAAAACCTCGAAAAATCCCATTAAAACTGCAAAAGTTAGAGGCGCTTTTACGAAGGCTTCCTTCCAACCATCCAAAAAGAAAAGAAATAGAGGATGAACATGCGAAAACTGCAGCGGGGTACCACGGAGAAAAATCGTTGGATTATTATTTACATTTTCTCCCCGATAATGAGTACCTGATTTTGAATGACCTCCGCCTTCCTCACAAAAACCACTTTTTCCAAATCGATACTCTCCTTCTCTCCACTCGGTTCCATCTCATTATTGAAGTGAAAAATTTCTCCGGCACTTTATACTTTGATCCGACGTTTCAACAAATGATCCGAATATCCAACGAGACAGAAGAAGCCTTTCCTGATCCGATACTGCAGGTAAAATTGCAGCGGCATCAACTATTTCACTGGCTGAACCAGAATAATTGCAAACCTATTCCAATCGAAACGTGCGTGGTAATAACCAGTCCTTATACTCACTTGAAAACGTCTGCCGAATCCGGCAATCAGTATCAACACGTGATTCATAGTGCCAATCTTCCTTTTACATTTGAGTCTTTTGAAAAAAAGCATCAAAATTCTAAAATATCTAAGCGTGACCTTCGTGATACTGCTGATATATTGATAAAACAGAACCACCCTTATACATTTGATGCGCTGCAGCGTTACCACATTTCCACCTCAGAAGTGATGACAGGGGTAATTTGTCCAGATTGTTGCTGTTTACCTATGACAAAAACATTTGGAAAGTGGAAATGCTCCTCGTGTTCTGCCTCTTCAAAAAATGCCCATCTGTCGGCTCTTCGTGACTATTCCCTTCTTGTAAATTCTACGATATCCAACCGTGAAGCCAGGCGTTTTCTTCATATGGGCTCAAGATCAGCAGTAACCAAACTATTTCACTCTATGAAACTGCCGTATGAAGGATCTTATAAAGGAACAAGATATCATCTCTCATTAAAATGAATAAAAAATGAAGACCTGGCTTGCTTTTATGATGTGGCCAGGTTTTCATGTGTTCATCATTCAGTGTGACATTATTATGTGGGGCCAGACCCCAAGCAGAACAATTCGGTCAGACGCCAAAAGTACATATAGTAGCTCATAAAAGAAAAAATGGAGCACATAAATCAAAAATTAAGCACATATCGAGAAATTTCAGGTGGGAAAATCCACCAACTAGGACGAACCTGGTAGGTTTTGGCTCCACCCAAACCATGCTCATTCTTCAACTAAAACCCTTTGCACAATATTCTAAAAAATTGCAGAAAATTCGTTCACCATAGTGAAAAACCTATAGCTAAAATAACAATTAAGCTATATAATGAAAAATATAGAGAAATGTTCTGCATTAAAAGACCTAAACGTCTGGAACTTTCAGTCGTCGAATACTGCTTTAGAATCTAGTAAACAGTTTGGCTCTTACCCCTAGTGAGCCGCTATCAAAACCGGGGAGGGATGGGTTTGTTCGAAACGACCACTACAATGAAGAAAGTCGTTGTAACTTCCACAACAGTGACAGGGGCGATTTTGGCCGCTCCGCTCGCAGCGGATGCAGCGCTTGGTGATGATACGCTTTATCCTGGCACAAACAATGATGAAGTGAAAAAGCTTCAGGATTTGTTAAGAGACAAAGGTTATTTTACATATCACACGACAACAGGCTATTACGGTGATCGTACGAAAGAAGCAGTTCTAGCTTTTCAGAAAAAACATAATTTGACTGCTGATGGAATTGCAGGTCCCCAAACGTTCGGGGTTCTATTAACGGAGCGCACGAATCCGCCCGATAAATTGGCTTCCTCCACTTCTTCAGCTTCTAAACAATCGAGCAAGAAAAAAATGTTGCTTGGCAGCTCTACTATTTTACGACTTGGCGATCAAAAGGAAGAGGTCACAGAATTACAGCGTCAACTACATTCATTAGGGTATTACAACGGCGATCAAAACGGTTATTATGGACGCCAGCTGAAGGAGTCTGTTAAAAAATTTCAAAGAGAAGAAAACTTGGCTGTTGATGGAATCGCAGGTCCGCAGACGTTCGCTGCCCTTAAGAGTGTTCAAGTGGCAGAACAGCCGACGTCCGACTCTAAACATGAAGAAACTGACAAAACACAAACCTATTCTGATACATTTAAAGTCCTTTCTAGCGGTGATAAAAATAGTGACGTCTCTCTACTGCAGCGGCAGTTAAAAGACTTAGGATACTATAATAAAGATATTACGGGCATTTTTGGTCCTATGACGGAAAAGGCTGTCCGAAAATTCCAAATAAATAACAACCTTCAAGTCGACGGCATGGCCGGCCCAAAAACACTAAACAAAATACAAAATAATCCAAAGAATGCTCAATCACTAAAAAGTGATACAGAAATAGAAGAACAAAATCAGAATAACGATCAAATATCGTCTGAACTTCGATATGAATCACGTGGACAGGAAGTGGAAGCCCTTCAAGCTCAGCTCCAGCAGCTTGGGTTTTTAAAGATGGAGCCCACTGGTGTTTACGGAGAGGTAACAGAACACGCAGTCAAAGATTTTCAGCAAGAACACGGGTTACAAAGGGATGGAGTGGCAGGACCTGTGACGTTGAACAAGTTAAAAGAGCTGACGTCTGTTGAGGAGAAGCCGGAAGAAGCAAAGCCTGCAGAGACTCCATCGAACGGAAAAGTAAACGTGACTAATCTTGTAGCGGATGCCGCTGAACATATCGGTACGCCTTATGTATGGGGAGGAAGTTCCTCATCTGGCTTTGATTGCAGTGGGTTTTTACAGTATGTTTTTAAAGAAAACGGAGTGGAGCTGCCGCGCACAGTAGCTGGTATATATGATGCTGGGACTAGCGTGGATACACCACGCGTTGGAGACATTGTATTTTTTGAGACATATCAAGAAGGTCCTTCGCATGCTGGTATTTATATGGGAAATGACCAGTTTATCCATTCAGGAAGTTCTACAGGGGTTACGGTTAGTAACATGAACACAAGTTATTGGGATGAAAGATATCTAGGTGTAAAGCGTTACTTTTAAATGAAAGACCTGACTCTGCAAAAACAGGGTTAGGTTTTATTTGTACAGTTAGGATGTTAACCGAAAACAAAACTTACTGCCAGGAATTTTCTCGGAAAGGCCAGTTTTTTTTAATAGAGAATTAGGGGATATTTTTTAAAGCAGGCAGTAATATGACAGCAGGAGGTATCTTATGCTAAGCGATGCATTAGAATTAGATGCACTTGAAGTGCATTTACTTCCCACAAAAGTGACACAGTATAATTGGGACAAAATGTTTCAAAAAATGAAAAAGTACATTGAACATTTACAAGAGAACCAAATAGCAACATATCCAGAAAAAGCTGAAATCACACGAAGAATATGTGACGGGCATATTCATGTTCATATAAAACGATCGTTTACAACAGATGCTATTCTTTTATATTCTGACCTGCGTTCCTATGTAAATCAAACACATCCGCTAATTTTGATCGGTGTCACCAATGACTACGGCAAATTATCGACACCGCTTATCATGGATCTTATCGTGATGATGCAGATCGATATGCCTGGGAAGATATTTATTAAAGGATATATTCACCCACAGGATTGGTTAAAATCCATTGCACGTTTACAGGGGAGAGGATATCTTTAACGTTGCATAAGAGCCAATTATAGAATAAAAAAGAAAGTCCTATGATACAATGCAGAAAAAAAGATATCAGGGGAGAACACCATGCTGTTGACCGAAGAGGAGAAAAAACATTTACTCAAAGTGCTTGGACGCGACCAGCTCAGTGTGTTTCGTTCAAATAAAGAAAGAGAAAAATCCAAACAATTACACGATAAAATAAAGCAAACACTTCGAAATGAAGCAATCAATAAAGATCACAAATAACCACTTCAAGAAAAAAGAACCTCTTGGAGTGGTTTTCTTTATTTAAGCATAAAATTTTGATGAAAATTTTCGTTTCTTCACATTTTCTTTATAAATAATGGGTAAAGCTGTACTGTCCGCACCAATATTACACAATATGTGAAGGAGGACGAGCCGTATGACTTACCAAGAATGTATTCAAGCTTGTCTAGAGTGTATGGAAGAGTGCAATATGTGTTATGACGCTTGCCTGAGAGAAGACAATGTAAAAATGATGGCGGACTGTATCCGGCTTGATCGAGAATGTGCAGATATCTGTGCTTTTGCAGCAAAAGCCATGCAAAGCAACAGTCCATTTGCCGGAAAAATTTGCGGGTTGTGTGCGGAAATCTGCCAAGCATGCGGAGATGAATGTGCGAAACATGAACATGACCATTGCCAGCGCTGCGCGGAAGTTTGTTATAAATGTGCAAAAGTATGCCGCGAAATGGCATCCTAAGACGAAAAGCCCGGAAAGCACTGCTTACCGGGCTTTTTAAGACAAACATAACAATAAACATAACATGTAAAATAATTATAAACATGATAATAAACATGTTCAAATGGATTAGGTTCATGATTGAATGCTCATCTGTGTGTTGGCCAGTATGTCCTGTGGAAAGCAGCCATGCGCAATCAGGATAATGCCACCATACAACGTGGTAGAGAGCAGAGAAGGCAAGAAGGTTTAAATAGGTAGTAAATAAGCCAATCGGCGAATAAATGCGTTATTTCGGCTAGTGATGGAAATGAACTTGAAAATAGGGGTCAGTATTCATGACTTGAAAAATCGTCCTTACGCAATCAGGAACGGTTACCAACCAAGTCAGTTCTTATCATACAACGTGGCAAAAAGCGGAACTCACTATTTTAAAGAAAGCATGGCGAGTATTTATCGTAAGTCGGCGAGTAAAATGGTGAAACCGGATAGTAAATGATCCAAGACGGCGAGTAAATCCAGTGTTTTGGCTAGTAATGGAAATAGAATGGTAAATAAGAGTCTCATTGATATTTGAAAAAGTTCATATGCAATTTAGAACGGTTACCAACTAATTAGTTCGAAAAAAGGTATATTTGATAGTTTGAAAGTGATTGATTTATTTGGTTGTTTCGTTTACCCAAATACAGCAGAAACAGAATCAAAGAACCAAACGTACAATGCCAATAATAAAGAACCCCCTTTAATCCTTTATTTAGGGATGCTAGGGGGTGGTTTGGTTATATAGTCTGTGTTTGTGTACTAAGTTCTGCTTGTTGATCTCGTTTTTGCATAGCAACAAGTGTTATCATCTCAAAAGCGATAGTAGATGCAAGTGCTGCTGTTATGTCGTCGCTGTCATATTCCGGCAGCACTTCTACTAGGTCAAACCCTTTAATATTTAAGCCGTAAAGCTCCCTGACATATTCTAATGCTTCGAAGCTGTCAGGACCGGCTACTTCTGGGGTACCGGTGCCCGGGGCAAAAGCGGGATCAACAAAATCAATATCATAGGAAACAAACACGGGTTTATTTCCCGCTCGTTCATGAATTTGACGAAGCACTTCATCCTTTCCAAGCTTTCGGACCTCTCGCATCGGAATGGTTTTAAACCCTAATTCTTCCGGATCTGTAATGTCCTCCGGACCATAAAGCGGACCACGCAGTCCGACTTGAATCGAATGAGAGGTATCAATTAGCCCCTCCTCTACTGCACGACGAAATGGTGTGCCGTGCATGTATTTTTCGCCAAAATAATTGTCCCAAGTATCACTGTGAGAATCAAAATGAACGAGAGCGACTGGTCCGTATTTTTTAGCAAATGCCCGTAGATGGCCAAGCGAAACAGAATGGTCTCCTCCAAGGATAATCGGGGTGATTTCTTTTTCAATTATAGGAGCCAGCTGTTCTCCTACAATATCATAGGACCGATGAATATTTTGAGGAACAATTTCAAAATCTCCATAATCCACACCAGAGCAATAATCGAAAATGTTGATACCTTGATCAGGGTTGTATGGACGAAGAAGAACAGAAAAATTTCGAATATGCTGAGGGCCGCCGCGAGCACCAATTCTATTAGACACAGCGGTATCGAAAGGATTTCCTGCTACGACAAAATCAACACCTTCCGTTGTCTGAATTTGTTCAAG
Source organism: Alteribacillus bidgolensis (assembly GCF_002886255.1). Classification (NCBI taxonomy): domain Bacteria; kingdom Bacillati; phylum Bacillota; class Bacilli; order Caryophanales; family Bacillaceae; genus Alteribacillus; species Alteribacillus bidgolensis. The sequence goes on along the minus strand of NZ_KZ614149.1, from coordinate 3,054,420 downwards.
GCGCATAAACGTACGCACACCTGTATAACGAGGGCTTTTTGAAGAATCTTTTGGTTTGTACATTTTGGTTCCTCCTTGTTGACTAGATGAAAATGAAATTGATATATGTTTTACCATATAAATAATGCAATTTTTATGCCGAAGTTAAAAAAAGAAAAGGTGCGCCATTAGAATAATGATCGGCAGTGTAATAATGGTGCGCTGAATAAATACAATAACTAGATCAAGAAAAGATACTGGGATACGTGAACGAAGCAGCAAAATACCTATTTCTGACATATACACGAGCTGTGTCATCGAAAGAACGGCAATCACAAACCGTGTCAGCTCACTTTCTATTCCGCTTCCAATCACCGCTGGTAAAAACATATCCGCAAAGCCAACGATCATTGCCGGTGCAGCATCAGCAGCTTCTGGAATACGTGCTAATTCCAAAACTGGAACGAGTGGATAGGAAAGAATATTAAATATTGGCGTGAACTCGGCGATAACTAAGGCAATTGTACCTAGCCCCATAACTAGAGGAATTAATCCAAACCATATATCCAGAACATTTTGCACGCCATTTTTCACAATGGAAGAAACATTTTTTACTTCGGATGCTTTTGCGACTGCTTTTTCTGCAGCCCAGCGTAACCGTGACTTTCCGGCAGGTACTTCTTCAGAAATTTGTTTTCCTGCTGGCTCATAATATACTTCTTCTTTTTTTGAAAGAGGTGGAATTCTAGGGCATATGATGGCGGCTGCAAACCCTGCAACAATGACAGTAATATAGAATTGTAAAAACATATGGTCCATCCCGATAAAGCTGATAACAACCAGACTAAATGCAATGGAAGCAACAGAGAAGTTAGTGGCAATCACTGAGGCTTCTCGTTTTGTATAATATCCGCTTTCATATTGCTGTGTCGTAATAAGAGCACCTACGGTTCCGCTGCCCATCCATGAAGCCATAGCATCAATCGATGAGCGTCCCGGCAGCTTAAAAAGCGGACGCATTAATCCTCTTACTACCGTTCCCATAAATTCCATCAGTCCGAAACGAAGCAAAAGAGGCATTAAAAAACCTGCAATGAAAAACCAGGTAGTGAGCACCGGAACCAGTTCAAACAACACAGTCCCGCCTGTAATGTCAGACCAAATAAATTCAGGACCAAATTGAAATAGAGTCATTATTGCAAAAATTGCTCCGGTTACTCTCAAAGTCCCCCAAAACCAATTGACATCAAATAATTCCTTCATAAATTCAGAGCGTACAGCCCATCCGTATTGATTCCGTAAACCAAGTTTTGTGATAACGCTTCCAATTAAAGACAGAACGAGTATGAGTGACATGAATGGAGGTAAATAGTCTTCAAATACAGTCTGCAGAGCTTCAGCTATAATTCCAATTCCGATTGTCCATTGGTTTTGATAAGGCACAGGAACTAGAAATAAGAACAAGCTGAAAAGGGATACAATAAAAGATTTCATCTTATTTTGAGTTGTCCAAAAAGATAGATCTGTTTCTAGTTTCGCGTCTTTTTCGTCCGGTTCTTTTTCAAGTAGATTGTTCACAAAATCACCCTTTGCAATGTTTGTCGTTATTTAATTGCAAATTTTATGCCAAGTTTATTTAATGTTGTATTTTCTTAGCTTTCGAAAGACAGTTGGCTGACTGATTCCAAGCCATTCGGCCATTTCTGTTGTGGTACGGCACGATGAAGCTGCTTCTTTTAAAAGGGCTTCTTCTACTGAGGAAAGGGTATCGGGCAGTGAACCTTGAAAAGTATATTTTTTAGTGTCTTTTTTGTCGTTTCCAAGAGGCATCCAGATTTCTTCTGCACTAATTAGTTTGGTTGGTGAGGTGACAATAAGTCTTTCCATAACATTCATTAATTCGCGGACGTTCCCTTTCCATTCCTGTTCACAAAGAATCTTTAGAGCTGCTTTATCCATTTGAATGTCACGGTTATGTTTTTTAGAAAAATCCTGGACAAAATATTCAATTAAAGGAATGATGTCTGACGTGCGCTCACGAAGCGGCGGAATGGTAATGGGTACAACGTTAAGGCGGAAAAATAAATCTTCACGGAAACGTTTTTCTTCAACTAATTCTATTAGGGGTTGATTGGTTGCTGTGACCAAACGAAAATCTATATTTTTTGGCTTGCGGCCGCCAACCCGATAGAATTGTTTTTCTTGAATGAATTTTAAAACTTTCACCTGATTGTTCAGGGATAGTTCTCCTACTTCATCGAGAAATAGAGTTCCTTTTTCGGAAAGCTCTGCAAGACCAACTTTTCCATTTTTATGTGATCCTGTAAATGCCCCTCCTTCATAACCAAAAAATTCGGCTTCAAATAAGGTTTCTGGAATAGCTCCACAGTTCACTTCAATAAATGGTCCCTCTTTCCGTGGACTTTCTTGATGTATCATTTTAGCCACCTGGGTTTTTCCTACGCCTGATTCACCAAGCAATAAAACATTAACATCAGTATCAGCAACCTGTCTGGCCATTTCAAGGCAGCGTTTCATAGAAGAAGATCGAGCGATAAACCCGTGTTCTTGTAAGTACTGGCTGCGAAGGTGGTTCAGTTCGTTTAAAACACGTTGCATTTCTTCTTCCATATGAGCAAGGTATTCCCGCATGTTAACAAGTTCCGTTACATCATGAGAGTACGTAGCAATCCGCCAAAGCTTGCCGTTATCATTAAACACTGGGACACCGGTAACGAGAAGTTTTTTATTTTCCTTGGTTGTTTGAATAATAGTTGTACGTTTACCGCTTTCCTTAACAAGTGGTGTAACTATTGGAGTGCAAACGCCTGATTTTTCAAGCTCATATACTGATTTTCCAACCAATTCTTTATTTTCTACCCCATACAAGCTTTTCATAGCAGCGGTAACCCGTGTGATTATTCCATCGGTATCCGTTACGAGTAAATCATCTTGAAGAGATTGTAAAATAACTTCATTTTCGTCTTCCCGGATGTTATAGCTCATGAGAAGTTCCTCCAATTCAAATTTGAATAAAATAATTTACGAAATGAGATTATTCAGCCACCAATAGAAGTGTATTTTTTATTCGATAAAGAATAAATTTTATTACAATTAGAATAACAGAAAGTTGTAATTATGTCCGGAAATATAAAAACGTCTAGATTCTTTATCTAGACGTTTTTAAAAAGTTAACCGATCTACGTTCATGTTATAAAAGTGGTTTTCACAATAGTTTTGGTATACATAATCAATTTCTGCTTGGACAAAAGCAGGATAATCTTCTGGTCCTCGTGAGTACAGACTTCCGTCTGGACGGTAGATTGCGGATTCACCAAAGAAATGAAGGGGAGTGTTTTCTCCGATATGATTACTTGCTGCTGTAAAAACCGTGTGATCCAAAGCACGTGCTGCTGCGAATTGATGAAAGGAATGGTTATAAGGCATTTCCCATGCACTTGGAGCAAGAAACAAAGAGGCATGGTTTTTAGCTAATTCCAAAGAGATTTCGGGAAAAGCTAAATCCCAGCAGATCATCATTCCAATAATGCCCACTTCCGTTTCCACAACAGAAAGAGTAGAGCCTGAATTAAAAAGCTGTTTTTCCTCTTTTGTTAGTTGAATTTTTCGGTACGTGTCCACTCTTTTTCCGGAAGGAGAGATAAGGTTGACAGAGTTAAAGATATGCTCCATTGAACTGTTTTCTTTCTCGGCAAAACCATAAATGATATAGAGATTATGCTTGGCTGCTATAGCTGCGATAGCATCAAAACCAGGACCTTCAGCTGTTTCGGCTTCATGGCGAGTAAATCACGTATTACGGCTAGTAATGGAAGTGACTGGAAAAAATAGCTTGTATTTGCGACTTGTAAAAGCGCTACACGCAATCTGATGCGTCCGCCAATCAGGATAAACCCGCCATATAAAGTGATAGAAAGCGGATCCCTTAAGACTGGCGAGTATTTAATTCAAGTTGGCGAGTAAACGGCTCAAAACGGATAGTAAATGGAACTGAACGGCGAGTAAATGTGGAATTACGGCTAGTAATGGAAATAGACTGGAAAAAAGAGCTGTATATGCGACTTGGAAAAGCGGCGCACCCAACCCCTGATCGTTCGCTAATCAGGATAAACCCGCCATATAAAGTGGCAGAGAGCGGATCCCTTAAGACTGGCGAGTATTTAGTTCTCGATGGCGAGTAATGTACTCAAAACGGCGAGTAAATCGAACTAATCGGCGAGTAAATGCTGCATTTCGGCTCGTATTGGAAACAAATTGGAAAAACTGCCAGTAAAACTACAACAAAGCACTTGCCAATCTGCTTACATAACAATACCCGGAACGGCAGCCCCCTCCGTCCCGGGTATTTCCCATCTATTCTTCTATCAAATGCTCTCCTAAATGATACAAAATGCTTGCAAATTGAGCGCGAGAGAGTTTTTTTCCTGGCCGGAAGGTGCCATCGTCATAGCCGCTTACAATTCCTTGTTCGGCTAAGTAGCCAATAGCACTTTGTCCGGTGGTGTTGTCATGGACGTCTGAAAAACGATCATCCTCGATCGTTTTGCTTAATTCAAACACACTGCCTAAAATAGCTGCCATTTGCCCGCGGGTGATATCTTGGTTTGGGCGGAAAGTACCGTCGGAAAAGCCGGAGACATACCCTTCAGCCGTACCATGTGCGATAAAGCCGGAGCCAAAATAACTGTCGTCCACATCCGGGAAACGGGTGTCAACGGGAGTGTCATCCCAGTCTAAAAGCCGTCCAATCATGGCTAGGGATTGCCCGCGTCGAACAGGTTCACCTGGACGAAATACACCGTCACTTCCTGTAATAATGCCTCGTGCGGATAATTCTTCTATAGGCCCATGGGCCCAGAAGTCGTCATCGACATCCTGAAAAGAAGGGGAGTTATTGACCTTTTCCGGCCAAGAAAAACCTGTATCTTCTTCCTCGTGTTCTTCTACGTAGACTTCAACTGTTTCGCTTTTTTCAGACTCTGTTCCGTCTGCGTCGACAACGGTGACTTCATACGTGTATGTACCAGGTTCTACGTCAAAATCTATAAACGTAGTTTCATTGACCTGCTCATAAGCCTCACCGTTTCTATATATTTGATAATGTGACGTATTTTCGTCCTCTGTATGATCCCAGGAGAGTATCACTTCTATTAAACCATCGTCATTATAGTCTACGTTAGATTGCAAATCAGCAGGAGGAGAAATTTCCTCATTTTCATCCGGTGTTTCAATTGGACCTTCTCCTATAAGGTTATCTTCAATATCTTCTTCTTTTGGTTCTTCTATTGGTTCGTCCTCCGACTCTTCTGGTATTGATTTGTTATCGTCTACAGATGCGTCACTAAAGTCCGGTATTTGGAGAAGGCCGTAACCGTAGCGAGGATCGCGCCCTGGTTCTCCGAGATCCTTTGCTTCCTCTTGAAGGATGGTGCGTAATGCTTCGGCTCCTTTTTCTGGATACGCTTCTTTTAATAACGCAAATGCACCGGCAACAAATGGGGTAGCCATCGAGGTGCCGCTTAACGGTCCGTATGTAGAATCCGTATAGGTGCTCACAATATCCACGCCCGGTGCAGCCAATTCAACAGCTTCTCCAGACGCAGAAAAAAAGGCCCGTTCATTGTTCTCATCTACTGCTCCGACAGCAATAACAGAGTCATATCGTGCCGGATATTCAACTCGATTGCTTGAAGTAGAGGACTCCCCGCGATTACCAGAAGCCGCAGCGACAATGATATCATTTTCATAAGCTTTGTCTACCATAGATTTCATCGCATTGGAATCGGTAAGTGTGCCAAAACTCATATTAATAACACTCATTTCTTCTTCAATCGCCCACTCAATACCATCAAGCATCTGGGTAAGCGAACCATTTCCATTCTCATCAAGCACCTTTACAGCAAATAGATCAGCTTCAGGGGCAACCCCTAAAAGCCCAGATTCCGGTTGATTTGCTCCAATAATCCCGGCTGCATGGGTGCCGTGTCCATTATCGTCATCATAGGAATCTGTGTAATCAACGGCTGAATAACCGCCATCTACGTCAAGAGAAGGGTGGGATGTGCTTATCCCTGTGTCAATCACAGCTACATCAACACCTGCCCCTGTTACGCTTTCATCCCACGCATTTGGGGCATTTACTTGATCGAGCCCCCAATTTTTCAATGAACGCTCACTCGAAACGTTCACTTCTTTATCAATTTCTACATAAGAAATACCAGGGTGAGACGCGAGTGAAGCTGCTTCATGTTCAGTCATCTCCACCTCGGCAGCTTCAATTCTCTCCCACGTCTGGGTGGTTTCTCCGCCAGCTGCTTTTATAACATCTAAATCAAGCACTTCATTAAATCCTACAACATATGTATCATCCTGATTAGAAACAGAATCGTTCGCCAATCCAGCTACAGGGTAGGAAAAAAGAAGAGCAGACGCTGCACAAACACTTAGCGTTCTGCGAAACATTCATATTCCCCGCTTTCTTTGTTGAATTCTTTCTAAGGTTAATAGTACAACAAATTGATCATAGATTGGTAGAATATTCTATGCATTTACGACGACTTAGTATAAAAGTTTCATATAAATAAAAAACAAAAGAAATTAGAAAAACTCGGCTTAAAGCCGAGTCCTATGGTGGAAGACGCAGTTTTTCTTATACTTTGATCTTTTAACAAATGTAAACTTTCCTAAAGTATAAGAAAAATTTTCTTCTTTTTAGGTTTAAAATCTTACAATAAAGGTAATACCAATACCATAAAGATAAACTTTCTCACTGCCCCCTCTTATTAAGTGCCTGCTTCTTTGAAGCTTGAAATGGATTTGGATAACATATGATAGAAAGAATAAGCGTTAGCCCCATACTCCCATTCATGGCCGCCCCCACCATGTGAGTGCTTTATTCTTTCGATAAAAAAAGACCCACCGTAATGGCGAGTCTTAAATGGTCGGTCTTATTTATCCAATGCATTTTCAAGAAAAACAGAGAAGTGGGCGCGTGTTGTTTCTCGACCTGGTTCATATTCTCCGTTTTCATTACCTGATGCAATACCGCTGCCAGCAATTGCACTGATATGTTTATGGTAACGATGATCCGTACTTACATCAACAAAATCTCCGTCATATTCCGTTCCTTCAAGATCAAATGCGCGGTAGAAAACAACAGCCATTTGCTGGCGGGTCATTGGATCTTCCGGCATGAATTCACCATTCTCATTACCAGTAATTAATCCAGCTTCGTCTGCTGCTTTAATTGCTGTAGCGTGTTCATGTTTACTCGAAACGTCATTAAACCTGCTGTCTTTCCCGTTACGAGGAAGATCTAAAGCTTTCATTAATAGAGTAGCAGCTTGCGCTCTTGTAATGCTTTTAGATGGTTTGAAAGTACTGTCACTGTATCCGTTTATAATACCATCTTGTGATAGAGAGTTAATGCTATTGTACGCCCAGAAACCTTCTTTCACATCATGATACTGGCCGTCTGGAAGAGGTTCTAATGTTTCTGACTTTACTCCTTCTTCTTTTTCATCAATTACTCGTTTTGCCCCTTTATAGCGGCTTCCCCAGTAATAGGGATCATCTACTTTAGAAATACTAATACCGTTAGAAGAAGAAGAATGAATAAATTTTCCGTTTCCTATGTAAATCCCATTATGGCTTATAGAAGATCCATTTGAAAAGAAAACCAAATCGCCTTTTTGAAGATTTGATTTTTTTACTGATTTTCCAACGTTATACTGTTGAGCTGCCGTTCTAGGTAAATCTTCTCCTGCTTTGTCAAATACGTAGCCGGTAAAGCCGGAACAATCAAATCCGCTCGGAGTCGTTCCTCCATATTTATAAGGTGTTCCAAGATGTTTTCTTGCTTCTTCTACGATCTGATCGCCTTTCGCATCAGCTGCCCCAGGCTGAAACGAAAATACAGACAGCAGCAGAACCAAGCTCATCACTGCCATAAAGCTTTTCTTGACCACAAAGGCCACCCCTCTCGATGAAATTTTAAAAGGTCGAAATCTAGTTGCTGTGATGTATAATTCGTTATATAGATTTAAAAGTAGTGTCGAATATAGTCTATTTCTATCCTTTTTAAACACAATTCATAGTCTAGCATGTAAGAAGGGCCTATGAGTTTACATTTATGTAACAAGATAAAGACAAAATGATACAAATCTCACCATTTCCCTATGTAAATTCCAATATTGAGAAAATATGATATGGACAAGGACACCTTGTAAAACCCTTTTATAGAGGAAAAAACACTTTGTAACAATGATGTAATATGATCGTTTTTGTCACAAAATGTTCATAATGAAAATTGTAACCTTATAAATAGCGGAGTACGAAAGTCATACGATAAAACAGTCTTTGCCTTTTCGCTGCGCGCCTTGTAAAATAACACTGTAAATGCAAAATCAACGAGAAAAATAGGAGACAACTATTATGAGAGGTACAAAAGCAGCCGCTGCTGCTGTAAGTGCTGGTCTATTATTGTTAAGTGCCTGCGGCGAACAGCAGCTTCCTGAAGAAGTATATAAACAATCGATAGAAGCAATGGAAGAGCTCGACAGTGTGTACTTCACGCATTCTAATACATTGAGCGCAGAACAAGAAGGTGTCAGCAATTTCACCCGGGGAGCTGTTCAATACAACGACCCGCTTGAAGCTTACATAGAAACGAACATGAACCTTATCGATTTAGAGGAACCTGTAGAGCTAGATGTTAGGATAAATGGCAGCGAAACAGAAATCAGAGAGAATGAAGAGTGGGAAGATCATAGTACCGAAGCGCCTGAACTAGAGTCGATGATAAGCCCCGTAGAAGATATGAACTTCTTTCTCGAATTTGAAGAAGAGTTTTTGATGAAAGAAGTAGATGATTACTACGAAGTGTCTTTTAAAGGTACAGAAGAACGGCATAAATCATTAGTAGAAAAGAAACTAAATGCTCTTGGCATTTCAGAATCAGCCGGGGGACTTAGTGAAGAAGAACGGGAATCGATTCAGCTTGAGCGGATCGACATGATTGCTTATATAGATAAAGAAAATAAGCTTCTCTTAGGATATGACAGCCGTTTTTCCTTTACGATCGAGATAGCCGGGGAATTAAGAGCATTTAATGAAATATCTTATGTTCGTTATGACGAATATAATGAAGTGAATGGAAACCTCGAAAACTTTCTGGAAGAAAAGGTTAAAGAAATCGAACGTCAAAAAATGGAAGCGGAGCAGGAAGAGGAAGAAGCCAGCGAAAACAATAATTAGGAACATGTAGAATAAAAGTCTTAAATAAAAAGCAGTCTGCGTACATTTAACGCGGGCTGCTTTTTTTGCTGTTTAGAAAATTATATTTTTACGAAATGTGGATAACTATCTCCATATTGTTTGATCTGCGTCTAGCTTCAGCGCCCAGCCCCTCGGAGGCCCGCATGAGGCGGGTCAGTTCGACGTTGTCACAGGACGTGACGCTTTTAGTCGAACATCCTTAGGAACCTTCTGCTAAAAACGCACACGTCCTGTGTGCAACGCAGAAGTCACCACATCCTGTGGAAGTAAGAGCGCCTTTAATGCCTGCAGAACATTTACCTTTCGAGGCTGACCAGGGCGCTTGTGCTTTTGTTCTGCTTCATGAAAGTTCAATTTTGTTTTAAGTACAAAGTATTAGAAAAGAGGAAGATTTTTGCTATATGAATTTGGCAGAAAGCCAAGTTTCCTAATGCTATTAGACCTACACAAGATGTCAGAAAACTGAAAAGTTTTTCAAGTAAACTACGAAAACTTTACAAAAAAATAACGATCAAATGACAAAAGGTTAAAAAATATGTTTTAATATGAAAATAGAGGTAATAGTTGGAAAAATAAGAGGACTAGTTATCGAAGTTAAAAGACTTCCTACTAAATATTCATTTTTGAATATTTAAGCTATAAGACTCTAAACATGTTGAATAGACCGTTTAAAACATGGTTAATGAACCATATATAACAATAAAAAGGAAAAATAAGGGTGGATTTTCTAAGAAATATGTTGTAGAATTTTTGTAAACTGTTGTCAAAATATAAACAATTAAATCAATGTGCCTATGTTATTATACTATTCCTAATTTTGTAGACAATATGAGTTGACAGTCCTAGATGCGGGAAGTATAATAATTTTTTCATTTTTTAGAAGAAAATACCAAACTAATTGGAGGATGCGCTTTTACCTTAAACACTTCCGATGACCCGACTGAGATCGTTGAGGAACCAGACGACGTAAGCGTCTCTAAAAATTAGAAAATAGCATTCTATTATTACTAGGATAGAATGCACAATAAAAGGAGGAAATATTGCAAATGGGTTATCAACCAAAGTCTTACCGCAAGTTTCTTGCAACATCCCTTTCTGCAGCTGTAGTAGCTAGTGCTGGTGCATCCACAGTAGCTGTTCAGCAAGCAGATGCAGCTGAATCTTTCAGCGATGTATCTAATAGTTTCTGGGCTTCTGAGTCCATTCAGCGTCTAGCTGATGAAGGTATCATCAACGGGTATAAAGATGGTACATATCGTCCGAATGAGGACATCAACCGTGGACAAGTATCCGAATTGCTTGTTAAAGCGTTCGATCTTGAAGTAGATCAAAATGCATCTGCTCCTTTCGAAGATCTTTCTGATGAAAGTTATTACACTCCATACGCAGCAGCTGTAAAAGAAGCTGGGTACATCAAAGGTCGTGAAAACAATACTGTATTTGCTGGCGGCATGGATCTTTCTCGTGAGCAAATGGCAACAATCCTTGTACGTGCTTTCGAACTAGAGCCAGTTGAAGACAGTGACGCAACGGTAGGCGACTTAGACGAAGCACACGCAAGTCACCAAAGCAACATTGAAATCCTTGCTCAATATGACATCACTTCCACTGCAGACGGTAACTTCCGACCGAAAGAAACCGTAACACGTGCACAATTCGCTGCATTCCTTGACCGTGCTCTTCAACTATGAAGTAGGTTCTGCAGAAGTAACAGCGATTAACAATACAACAGTTGAAGTGGACTTTGAAGAAGAAGTTGACGACGTAACAGCTCTTGACTTCGAAATCGAAGGTCTTGACGTTGAAAACGCAGCTGTTAAGCAAACGGATGACAGCGTAGTAGTACTTACTACATCTTCTCAAGAAGGTGGAGAAGAGTACACTGTAACGGAAGGCGATGAGGTACTTGGTACTTTCGAAGGTATCTCCGCTGTAGTTCCTGAAGACATCGATATTGTTACAAACTCTGTTCAAGGAATCGTAGGTAAAGAAGTAACAGTTCGTGCTGACATCGGTGAAGAAGAAGCAGGTGTTCCTGTTACATTTAACATTGATGCAGCTGGAGACAATGAAGATCGTGACGTAGAAGTATATACTGACGAAGATGGTATAGCTTCGTATTCTTACACTCAATATAACGTTGGCGAAGATCAAGTAACTGCCTATGCAACAGGTAATGCTGACGTTCGTGCTACTAATGGAAAAGTATATTGGGGCGTTAAGGACCGTTTGACAATTGAAGAAGTTACTGAGGGTAACTCTCTAAATAACGGTGCGAAGAAAGTTTACAAAGTGAAGGGAACAACTCCAGCCGGAAACGATTTGGAGGATGCATATGTAAACATTGCATACGCAGAGAATGTAGATGTTTCTCCTGAAGATGCAGTAGATAGTGTTGATGTTACTGACTCTTCTGCTCTGGGTAATGATTATCCATATGAATATACCACAGGCGGAGTGAATTGGGTTAGAGTTCAACTTGATGAAGATGGAGAAGCTACATTCACTTTGACTGGTGAAAATGCTTCTGTAACTCCAATTGTATTTCTTGATGGAACTTATGAAGGAGAGACTTGGACTGGTAATAACAAGCTTGACTCTACAGAGCTTCAAGCAGAAGCACCTACGGTTAGTTTTGAATTAGAACATACATCTGAGATCACTGTCACATCTGAAGGTGTTCGTGATGCGGCAGCAATTAACGACAATGGTTTCGGTGAAGGCGGACGTGACTATACAGCTGTTGTAACTGATAAAGATGGCGATGTAGTACCTGAAGGAACTCCTGTATACGTACAAGTAGATTCCGGTAATGGTGATGTTTATTTCGATGGTGACCAAGTGGGTGTAGACGGTGAAGGGGAAGATAATGATATCTTTGAACTTGAAGCAGATGAAGATGGTGAAATTTCCTTCACTCTTACTGGTGAAAAAGATGCATACGCAACTCCTACTGTATTTATTGATAATGGAGATGAAGACGGTGAACTAGACGAAGACGACCTTCAAGAAGAAGGAGAAATTGTTTACTTCACTGACGCAGAAGTAGAAGATGCAACTTTAACAGTTGTAGATGATGAAGGTGAAGAAGTAGATTCTGTACAAGATAATGAAGTAGCTACATTTGAGTATCAATCTGTAGATCAAAATGGTAAACCTTACTTCGATGAAAACTATGAAGCAACTTTCGAAGTTGAAGCTGGAGCAAGAGATATTACAGTTCAATATACAGATGAAAATGGAGATCCACAAACAGAAGATATTGCTGCAGGAAGAACAGAATCTGTAACAGCTCTTGCTAATAGCAATGGTTTAGCAACAATCGATGTAACAGCAGAAGGGCCTTCTAAGGTAGATGTTGAAGTATCTTCTTCTCAAAATACGTTACCAAACAAAGATGCTTCTGTTACATTTACTGAAAGTGCATTTAAGGCAGGAGTTGACTACACAACAGAAGTAGTGTCAGTTAATAAAGTAGATAATGAAATCACATTAAGAGTTCATGGTGGAGACTTAGATGGTCAAGAGTTTGACTTAGATTACTCTGATGCAAACCTATTCGTTGATAATGATCCTAAGTCAGAAAACGACTTTGAGGATGGGTTAGAGAAATATGATCAAGTTATTTATGTGAAGGGTAGTACAGACTCATTTGATCATATTGATAGTAATGATCAAGAATATGCTCCAACTACTCCAGATTCAACGGATACAGGAGACATTGAATTTACAAACAGTTTATTCAATGCAGATGAAGATCAAACAATTGAATTAACTGATGCAGATCTCAACACTGACTCTTCTACCCAAGAGATTGTCGATGTATCAGTTGCAGATTCAACTGGTAGAACCATTGAAGTTACACTTACAGAAGACAGTGATGATTCTGCTGATTTTGCTGGTGATATAACTGCTGCAGAACTTGCAACTTTAGCTGACGGTGAAATTACTGTTACTTACAACGATGAAGAAAATGTTGACGGTAACGCTGAAGAAGTAACAGACTCAGCAGAACTTGATACTACAGTACCAACACTAAGTTCAGCTAGCTTAGATTCAACCACAAATGCTACTGCGACACTGACTGCAAATGGTGGAAACACAATTGAAGTAACAGCAGAAGATGCTCTTGCTGGTGCATATGGTAATAATGTAAGCTACGAAATTTTAGCAGATGGACCTGCGACAGGTTTAGCCGTATCTTATGACTCTGAAACTCTAACAATTGACCTTGGTGGAGAAGATGCATCAGTAAATGAAGTAATCTCTGCAATTAATGATCTAGATGAATTTAGCGCTACTTTACCATCTGATTCAAATTCTGGAGATCAATTTACAGCAGCTGAAGCTACTACTGATGAACCTTTCGAAGATGGTCGAGATGTAGTATCAGTTACATTCTCTGAAAATGTGACTGGAGTAACTGCATTAGATGCAGATGCTGACTTTAACTTAACTGGTGATTTTACTGGTACTTCAGTGGTAAATGGTAGTGTAGTAACAATCACTATTACTGAAGCGGATGTTCAAGTAAATAATGATACAATTGTTGTTACTGATAATATTACTGATGGTGCTAATGATGCAACTGGAGACGATACTATCAACTAGTAAACTATCGCTGTAACTTAAGTGCCTATTACTTCCCGATTTATTTTAAATCGAAAGACAGTAGGTTAGAAGGAAGCTCTGTAGAGAGAAATCTCTACAGGGCTTTCTTTTTTGTATACGAACCAAAGGGATATATGATAAACAATTGGTAATGAGAATTGAGTATCGACAATTTGATAGAAAAAAAGGTGGATATCGTACGAGGCTGCGATATCTCTTTTTATATGGATGGAAGAAAGTGTGGATAAGAAAATGATTAGGACAAACGAAAAGTGTACATAATAGGGAGGAAATATTAGTTTCATATAAAAGTAGCAAGTCAAGGAGGGAATAGGTTGATAGATCCGTATTGGATTTTGACGAACCAGGACTTGGATCCAATAACGAGAGATCGGATTAATGAGTATTTATTAAGTTTGAAGGTGGCAAATAAAGCGGAAGCGACCATTACAAAAAATCGACAAATATTAGACTACTTCTTTCGGAAGTCTCAGTTATCATTTGATCAATTGACGTCAGAGAACATTCTAAAATGGTTGAATGCGTATGCCAAGGGAAAGAAACCAAAAACGGTGGCGCTGGTTTTTTCCACCCTATCGACCTTTTTTCCATTTTGCGAATCCGAAGATTATCTGGATCATCCTCTCATGAAAAAGAGGTGGCAACCGAGGATTCCAGAAGTGCTTCCCAAGCCTTTGAATAAAAAAGCTGTATTTGGCATTTAATATGTGTATGAATTGGCAGTATATTTCTTGCATACAAATAACCCCAAAATATACGATTAATGAATAAAAAACTGTATATTTTGGGGTATTTTAATAATTTTCTTATTCAACAAAAGCGCCCCTATCGTATTATAAGGTCAGCCAGTTCATTTATATTTTCTGGCTGACCTATTTTTTATAGGTTTTATTCTGTAGGTAGCCGGGGTAGGACGCTCGCGCCCTTGGGACATGGATCCCGTCCGTTATACTGTCCACCCCCTACTTGTAGAAACATGTTTGAGGCTGGTTGAGACCTAGATCTCGTATAACAAGCGAAGCTATGACACTACAAGATAGGTTAGGGGTTACCGGTGAATTTATTATGGGAGAGGTGATAATCTATGAATCCAGTCATTGGCTGGATATCGCAAAAGGAGAAAGCCAAGTACAAGCCTTTTTACAAAAGAAGAAGCCATTTAAGAAAACTTTCAAGTTTAAGCATGACACGGAAGGATTGCATCGTTTCTACAGGTTCTATGAAGAAATGGAGCAGGAATCTGGTATCCGACCAGTCGTCATCTTTGAATCCACTGGTCATTACCATGAGCCTGTCCTTCCGTTTCTTCAAGAACATAACGTAACCTATTATTTAATTAATCCCGTTATTGCTTATGAATCCAAGAAGACAAGCTTACGGAAGGTGAAAACAGATTCTATTGACGCGGTTCACTTATGTGAACTTTACTACAAAGAAGACTTGGAAACATTCCAACGGAAGAGCATCAAAACGATGAATTTAAGAAATTTATCAAGACAACATGACGCTTTAACCAACACCTATGTTCAGTTGAAATTGAAATTCCAAACGATTTTAGATCAGGTTTTTCCAGAATATAAAGGGGTCTTTGGCGATCTGTATTCTCCTATTTCGTTAAAGACACTCCTTGAATATCCTACTTCTCACGATGTATTACTCTGTGAAGCAGAAGATATAGCTGAGGCAATGTTTGAAATGGGGGGAAGACGTTCGTATGCTTGGTGTCTAAATAAAGCTTTCAAATTGAAAGAGGCAGCCGTGCGAAACCCTTTCAAAAAGAATTTATATCACAGCCACTTAATAAGTTCAGAAATGTACATCCATATGCTTCTTCAATACCAAGAGCACCTATCAAAACTGGAAAGAGAGATAGATGCCCTGGCAAAAGAGTTTGAAGAATATGAGGTTATCAGATCAATCCCCGGTATCGGTGGAAAGATAACAGCCACTATCATTTCCGAGATTGGGGAAATTGATCAATTTAACCATCCAAAAAAATTAGTTGCCTACGCAGGTATAGATCCCAGCATTTATCAATCGGGCAAATTCACAGCCAATATTGCCCGCATTACAAAAAGAGGATCAAATAGGCTTAGGCAAGCATTATATAAAGCTGTTCAATGTGGTTTAACAAGCAATCGGAATCCGATACTAAAGACGTTTTATGATAAAAAACGGGAAGAAGGTAAGCCACATAAAGTAGCGGTTATTGCTTGTGCAAATAAGCTCGTTCATTGGATTTATGCCATTCTGAAACGTAAAGAGGCATTTAAAATTTAATACTCATCCAACAAAATCCATAAAAACCAAAAACTTCAAACAAGTAGTTTGAAGCTTATTTGACATGCGCAAATTTATTGAACATGACTTTTTTAACTTTTTTAGCCTATTGACCTTCTATTAGCTGGTATTATGGAAAAACCTTTTTAATTCTTATTGAGCCAACATTATCGGCAAACTAATTCCGCTAATTACAACACCCTGAATAATTGTTTTTATAAGTATGGATTTACTATCTTCCTTGCGCTTACTAAAAAATTCATTAACAATAAGATTAAGGAAAAATAAGATAACCATCAATATCAAAAAAATAAAGAGTTATTTGCTGGTTATAGGGTAACCAACTGGCCTTCCAATAAATCAATATATGGAAGTCCAACTTGTAGAAAGGTAAGCACAAAAAAGCCCATCATAGATATTGGATATCTAGATGGACTTTCCTATGTTGCAGTGTTGCAAGGGATTTAGGTGTGGGGTAAGAGGTAAGAGGTTCATCTTTATCATAACATAAATGATAACAATTATCATTATCATTTATGTTTTTTTAAATAACACGGCTGGAATTGCATGGAGAAGAGCGAAGTCTACGCACCATCTCAAAACAAAGGAAGGAGGAGTTTAAGTGACATTGCAACAATTGAGATATGTGATTGAAGTGGCGAAGCAACGATCGATTAGTAAAGCTGCGCATCGATTGTTTATTAGTCAGCCGAGTCTGTCGAATGCGATTAAAGAATTGGAGAATGAACTGGGGATTGCGATTTTTTCTCGTACGAATAAGGGGATTGTTATTACGTCAGAGGGTTCGGAGTTTTTAGGTTACGCCAGGCAGGTGATTGAACAGACAGACTTGCTTGAAAACCGCTATGCCAATACGGCTCAATCCCCGCAGCAGCATTTCTCTGTATCTACCCAGCATTATGCCTTTGCGGTCAGTGCGTTTGTGAAGCTGTTGAAAAATTATAATCGGGATGAATATGAGTTTACGTTACGAGAGACGAGGACGTATGAAATAATTGATGATGTAAAAAACCTTCGTAGTGAAATTGGGATTTTGTATGTAAATGATTTTAACCAACAGGTCATTCGGAAGTTTCTGAGAGAAGGAAATTTAACGTTTCATGAGCTATTTCAGGCCAAGCCGCATGTGTTCATCAGTTCAACTAATCCACTCGCGGCTCAGAAGTATGTTACCTTAGCTGATTTGGATCCTTATCCGTATTTGTCATTTGAACAAGGGGACTATAATTCGTTTCATTTCTCCGAGGAGATATTAAGCACCATCTCAAGGCGCAAAAATATTCGTGTCAGTGATCGGGCCACGTTGTTTAACCTGCTGATAGGATTGAATGGATACACGATTTCCACAGGAGTAATCAGTTATGACATCAACGACGATGATATTGTGGCGGTGCCGCTTAAGGTGGATGAGAGCATTACAGTCGGGTATATTCAACATAAGAATGTGGCAAACAGCCCGCTGGCAACGATTTATATCAATTTCTTAAAGGAAACGATTGCCGAAGAACTAACTTTGCTATAGGTTAAAGCTATGACAAAGCATAGAATTTACGTGTTATGCTATACCATTATTCAATGCTACACTGACTCTACATTACTAAAGGAGAGGGTTAGCAGTGGGGAAAAGAAGTTTAGAACAAAGATTAAACGAAGGCACAGTCGTTGTAGCCGAAGGATATTTATTTGAAATGGAGCGCAGAGGTTATTTACAGGCAGGATCGTTTGTACCAGAAGTAGCGCTGGAGCACCCGGAGGCTTTAAAGCAAGTATATCGAGATTACATGAATGCCGGTTCAGATGTGGTTTTAGCTTTCACCTATAATGCCCACCGTGAAAAAATGAGAATTATAGGTAAAGAACATTTACATGAGCCGTTAAACCGGAGTGCGATTCGTTTGGCGAAGGAAGTGGCGAAAGAACATCCTACAGAAGAAGCGTTAGTTGCAGGCAACATTTCGAATACGAATATTTTTGATCCGGAAGATGCTGATTCTGCGGAAGAAGTAAGAAGTATATTTGCAGAAATGGCCACGTGGTGTAAAGAAGAAGGCGTCGATTTTATAAATGCGGAAACTTTTTATTACCATGAAGAGGCCGTTATTGCGCTAGAGGAAATTCAAAAACAAGGTCTGCCGGCAGTCGTTACATTAGGGCTGATGGGCGAAAATATACTGCGGGATGGTTATACCGTTGAAGAATCCTGTAAAATTCTTTCTGAAAAGGGTGCGTTAGTGGTTGGGATGAACTGTTTCCGCGGACCAAATACGATGCAGCCATACCTGAAGGGAATTAGAAATGAGGTAGAAGGATATGTCGGTGGATTGCCCATTCCATATCGCACGACAGAAGAACACCCGACGTTCTTCAACTTGCCCGATGGAGGATGCAGTTGTTCCTTGCCGACCGAAACCACGTTCCCGACATCCTTAGACCCGCTTTATCACAATCGGTACGAATTAGCGGAATGGGCGAAAGAAGCAAAAGATATTGGTATTAATTATATTGGTCTTTGCTGCGGGGCCTCACCTGCGATGATCAGAGCAGTAGCAGAAGCGATAGGATACGAAACTATTAATTCCAAATATTCACCGGATATGGAGAAACACTTCTTATTCGGGAAAGATAAAACGCTAAAGGGTCATAATCTAAACTACAGTAAAAAAGCATAAGTCATAAGGTGATCATTGAAAGAGGGTAAGCAGGAAAGCGATAATAAATATGGCTTTACTCGGGCGCTTCTTATTTGAACAAGATGGATGCATTCTTCATTAACTGAAGCTGCATCCATTTTTAAGACTGGTAAGGTCTCCGCAAAAGCTGGTACAAAAGATTGCATACGTGGTAAAAAACGCCCGCCGTACTCACATTATAAGCAAGAGTTATTCCCGAAAAGCCCCGTACAATCTCAGGAGGGTTATGTTCATTAACATCTAAAGCTAATTTCTCTAAAGGATAGAGTGCAATTCTTGTGCCTTCATTCCTAAAAAAAATAATATCTGGATTGGATTCTGCCCCTCTAATTGAAGTATCAAACCCCAATTGTTTGAAGAACTTGTGTGACTTTACAATGTCTTTTGTACCCAGTGTGATAATATTTAATCTGTTCATTTCTTACTCCTTTGTATCTATTTTTTTCTAACCTTTTAATGTAAGTATTCTGCTCGTTAGTTTAAGTGTAGTCCTTAACAATCCTGATTGCACTATAAATAAATAAGTGGACACTTTCCTCAACAATCTGGCCCTTTAACGGAATACTTCATTTCTTAATGATGAATAAAAATAACAATTCATTCATTGCCTAAATGTGTAATCATACTTTTTTATTAATAAACATACTGCCAAATCATACATAGATTAAATGCCATATACAAAAGCTGTCTGGTTGTAAAAATGAGAGCAGACGAGATGTCCTTAGTGACCAAGGTGTATGCTAGGCTGTATAAACAGGCGAGAAAACAGCGATATGAATATTTCCTGTGATCCTTGAAAAAGAAGAAAGTTTAATAATATATTTAATAGTGATCTTTCATATGCAACTTTTAGAAAGAACAAACCAAGCTTTTTATATCAACTAGTAACATAGTCATAAATTCAACCAAGTTTCTAAAACCTTCTGCAGAAAATGTCGACAAAAAGAGTAGTTCCTTTTTATAACACGGCAAGATTATAGAACCAATGATGCATTCAGGCATTTTTGATGTCAAATTATGTGTTATAATTAGGACTAACTTTGTGATTAAAGAGATGCGGGAGGCACCCATGGAAGAGACGATTTCACTTAAAGAGATTTTGGACGTGCTGAAAAAGCGGATGCTGCTTATTATTTCTATTACGATAGGAGCAGTTTTCGTTAGTGCGATGGTTACATTTTTTCTATTAACTCCAACCTATGAATCTTCTAGTCAGTTCATTGTCAATCAATCAGATACGCAAGAGCCGAATGGTATCTATGAAGGAAATGATATACAGACGAATGTGGAACTTATTAATACATATAACGTGATTATTAAGAGTCCGGCGATCTTAAGTGAGGTGATTGAAGAGCATGGATTTAATTTGACGCCGGAAAAGCTGGCTAAAAAAATTCAAGTTTCGAATGAAGAGAATTCTCAAGTGGTGACGGTAACGGTGACTGATGAAAATCCACATGTGGCAGCGGATATGGCAAATGCTACAGTGGAGACCTTTCAAGCGGAAATTCCGTCATTAATGAATGTCGACAATGTTAACATTTTGTCGCCTGCTGCTGTGGCTGCTGATGTGTCACCGGTAAGTCCGCAGCCTGCTTTGAATATAGCCATTGCGTTTGTCGTTGGTTTAATGGCAGGGGTAGGTCTCGCGTTCTTGCTTGAATTTTTAGATAATACGATAAAAACCGAAGACGATATTGAACACTCCCTCGGTCTTCCTGTGATGGGAAGTATATCTACCATTAAAGAAAGTGATGTGCCGGCACGGGGACGAGTACCGAAAGCCCAAGTTTCTGAGGTAAGGAGGAAGTCGGTTGGGTCTTAAATTTAAAAAGAAGAAAGATACGTTGAAAAAAAGAGCGGTTATTACGCATGAAAATCCCAAATCACCAATCGCTGAACAATACCGGACGTTACGAACAAATCTGCAATTTGCCTCGGTAGATAAAGAATTGGAATCGCTGCTTATTACATCTCCCGGCCCATTTGAGGGAAAATCGCTTACCGCAGCAAATGTCGCGGCGGTTTTTGCACAGCAAGGGAAAAAGGTGCTGCTCGTCGATGCGGACTTAAGAAAGCCGACCATTCATTATACGTTTCAAGTTGCCAATACAACCGGATTGAGCAGCTATTTGGTCAATGATTTATCGTTAACAAACGTTGTTCAAAACAGCGGAATTGATAACCTTTATTTATTATCAAGTGGACCAGTCCCACCGAATCCTTCAGAATTACTAAGTTCCAAACAAATGAAAAAAATGATGACAGAAGCAAACCAACATTTTGATCTTATTATTTTCGATACTCCACCCGTGTTGGCAGTTACGGACACACAAATCCTCTCAAACGATGTGGACGGAGTCCTGCTTGTCATTCGAAGCAAGCAAACCGAGTCGGAAGCTGCAAAGAAAGCACGTGATTTACTTAAACAATCGCATGCCAATATTTTAGGTGCTGTGCTAAATGACCAAAGTACAAAAGATAGCAATTACTATTATTATTACGGTAACAAATAAAGCAGACCTGGACCTGGGTCTGCTTGTTATACATTAATGAAAGGTAAAGGGTTGGAGAAAATGAGAAGAAAAAAGGACAGAAAAAAGCGTCGAATCCTTAAAGTTGTGCTTATTCTTGTTGGACTCTTACTTATCGGAGGCGGAGCGTACGGGTATTATGTGTACAATGACGTTAAACAGACCGTCGATACAAAAATGCATGACCCAGTGAGTACCATTGATATAGAACATACACAACGAAAAGTGAAAGAACGAGAGACGTTAAATGTGCTGTTACTGGGAATTGATGAACGACAAGGAGACAGCGGACGGTCGGATACGATGATCGTTATGACGCTTGATCCAAATAACGACCGCATGCAAATGATCAGCATTCCAAGAGACACAAGAACGACAATTGAAGGCGAAGGAATGGATGATAAAATCAATCATGCGTATGCCTTCGGTGGTACGGAGATGGCTGTTGATACGGTTGAAAAATTCCTCGACATTGATTTGGATTACTACGTGCGCATGAATATGGAAGGATTGGCACAGTTGGTCGATTCGGTTGGCGGCATTGAAGTGGAAAATGACCGTGCTTTTCAGCATAATGGTAACCTATTTAAAGAAGGTAAGATTCAGTTAAATGGAGAAGAAGCTTTAAGTTTTGTACGGATGAGAAAAGAAGATCCTGATGGAGACGCGGGGCGCAATCAACGGCAGCGCCAGGTGATCCAGGGAGTGATTGAAAAGGGAGCTAGTATATCCGGGGTAAATAAATATCAAGACATTCTTCATGTGCTGGGAAATAACGTTAGCACGAATATGTCCTTTGAAAATATGCGAAATCTAGCGATGAATTACCGTAGTGCTCGAAGTAATATAGAATCCTACCAAATGACCGGACAAGGGCAAAGGATAGATGACATATATTATCTCATTGTGTCAGATGAAGAAATTGAAAAAGTAAATAAAATGATCGAAGAGTTTCAGTCGTAAAGAACCAAGGCGCTGTATTGCTTTTTAAGCAACAGCGCTTATTTATTTTCAAAACACTTCCATTGATCTCCTAAATAATTGGAAATATGATAGAATAAGTTAAGTACTATTAGGTAGTTAATCATAAAGGAGATATGTCGATGATAGACATTCATACTCATATTTTACCTGGAATAGATGATGGTCCTAAGACAATGGAGGACAGCATTGCTTTGGCGAAACAAGCAGAAGCAGAAGGGATTCATACCATGGTAGCAACCCCGCATCATCAAAATGGAGCATTTACAAACAATGGAGAGGATATACGAGCTCTTGTTCATTATTTCAATCAAGTGTTGAAAGACAATAACGTGGATCTCACCGTTCTATCAGGACAAGAGATCCGGATGTATGGTGAATTACTAGACGATTTAAATCAAGGAACGGCCATTTCTGTGAATGACAGCCGCTATGTGCTGGTCGAATTATCATCGGTGCAAGTACCGCGATACACCTCACAGTTATTTTACGACATGCAGATCAACGGATATGTACCTGTTATTGTTCATCCGGAAAGAAACCAAACATTTAAAGAAAAACCAGAAGAACTCTATCAACTTGTGAAAAACGGTGCATTAACCCAGGTAACAGCCCATTGCTTTACTAACCGAATGAATAAAAAAACACGGCAATTTGCCGAGCAATTAGTCACTCACAACATGGCTCATATCATATCTTCAGACGCCCACAATACAGACAAGCGTACCTTTGACCTCGCTTTCGCTTACCATCGTATTGAAAAAAAGCTAGGATTCGACTATTTATATATATTAAAAGAAAATGCAGAAAGAATCATCACGAATCAAAACGTAATCATAGACCCGCCAGAGCGCATCAAAAAGAAGAAGTTTCTAGGAATGTTTTAATATAAAAGTAAATTATGAAATAAGTGCCAGGACGAAACTATTGATATACAAAATTGACATTTTTTTCATTCTTTAGACATATTGTTGGAATCCTATTTCTAACGTAGAATGACTAAATGACTAGATGTGAATATTCCATTTCGACTTATGGGTAGTTTTAGCTAAGGTAATTGTTCGTAGAACCTTTATCACGACGAACACTCGGCCGTGCTGTGGGGGTCAAATGCACTCCTTAGGCGCCCGTCGCCAGTAGTGCGGTGTGAGGAGAGGTTTAATGCCTCAGATTTTTTATGTTATAAAAAATGCATTTTGTCTTGAGAGAATGAAGAGAGAGCATTTTCTGAAGACAGAATACATGTTCTTTTGCAGTAGAAAAAAGGGGGAGAGCCATGACATATGGTAAACGCTTATTGGCGTTAATGGGGATTGATTCATTTATTGTGATGATTGCGGTATTCATTGGTGGGTTTCTTATTTACAATACAGATTATGTTGGCTCTGCTATTATTTTTGCAAGTTCTTTTACTTTAGTCGTTTCGCATCATCTATTTGCTTACATCTTTAATCTGTACAAACGTGTGTGGCAATACGCCAGCATAAATGAGTTAAAAAGTATTTTTAAAGCTATTACATTATCTATTATTACAACGGCTGCTATGCAAATAGTTGTGTTCGATGCTTTGCATATACGGACGCTTACGATCACATGGATGCTTCACATTCTATTGATCGGAGGATCACGGTTCGCTTGGAGAATCTATAGAGATACGTACATAAAACCGAGCAAAAACAAAAAGCGGACATTAATTGTGGGAGCGGGAAATGCAGGGACAATGGTAGCGAGGCAAATGCAGCAAAGCAACGAAAGTGAACTGCTTCCCGTAGCTTATGTCGATGACGATATGACCAAACAGCACCTTGAAATAATGGGTGTACCAGTAGCCGGACAAATAAAAGACATACAACAAGTTGTTGAGAATGCAGAAATTGAACATATAGTGATTGCTATTCCATCATTACAAAAGCAAGATGTTCAAAGAATATACGAAGAATGCCTAAAAACGAACATAAAAACACAAATCCTTCCATTAATGGAAGACTTGCTAAGTGGAAAAGTCTCGGTTAACCAATTTCGTGATGTGCAAGTAGAAGACTTGCTCGGACGTGAACCGGTGGAACTCGATATTGATGGAATTTCTGAATCTATTACCGGGAAAACCGTACTGGTTACGGGTGCCGGCGGCTCGATAGGTTCAGAAATATGCCGGCAAATAACAAAGTTCAACCCAGCTAGACTCATTTTGCTTGGGCATGGGGAAAACAGTATCTATGATATTGAAATGGAACTAAAGCAATGTAACATTATAACCGAACTAGTCACGGAAATTTCCGATATTAAAGATAAAGAGAAAATGGAACTGGTTTTTGAACGGGAACGGCCGGATGTAGTCTTCCATGCAGCTGCACACAAACACGTACCTCTTATGGAACGAAATCCAGAAGAAGCGGTAAAAAACAATGTCATTGGCACAAAAAATGTCGCTGAAGCCGCAGACGAAAATGGGACAAGCACCTTTGTGATGATATCAAGTGACAAAGCAGTTAATCCAACAAGTGTCATGGGTGCGACCAAACGGATTGCGGAAATGGTCGTTCAGCACATGGACAAAACAAGTCCTACTAGATTCGTCTCTGTTCGTTTTGGTAATGTACTCGGCAGTCGCGGCAGTGTGATTCCATTGTTCAAAAAACAAATTCAAAAAGGCGGTCCGGTTACTGTTACCCATCCGGAGATGACACGTTACTTTATGACGATTCCAGAAGCATCACGACTTGTCATCCAAGCCGGCGCACTTGCTAGAGGCGGTGAAATCTTCTTACTTGATATGGGAGAGCCAGTCAAAATCGTTGTTCTGGCCAAGAATCTGATTAAACTGTCAGGTTACAGTGAAGACGAAATAGGAATCAAATATACCGGCATGCGTCCAGGAGAAAAAATGTTTGAAGAGCTCTTAAAAGACGACGAAGTCTATCCCGAACAAATCTATCCAAAGATTCACATCGGGAAGACACCGGAAGTTCATGAACAATTCTACAGTGGTGTACTAAATAACTATCCTGTCCTTACATCGACAGAATTACGAGATACTTTAATAAACATAGCGAATTTTAAAACGGAAGACTATACACTAACCAAAATGAGTTAAAATGTTGGGGGAAAAGGCGATGAAAGTAAGCAGGCTATTATCCCGCAGTTGGCTTGAGAACCCGCCCTACCTGCAACCAAGGCACAGCCAAAAGAAATGCTTCCCATCCTAGATAACCAACCATTCAATATATTGTTAGGATCCGAACAAAGAAAGAGCTTCTAGAGGAAAACATCATAATAACCCTTAAAGCAGTGATTGAAAAAATTATCTCAAAACAACGCTGCTTTAGGGGGTGTTTTTTTGTTTAAAACCATACACCAAAGATCGGAGTTACTATCCATGTCCCATTTCACCAAACATTGCTACAACCGTGGTTTCACGCTCATTGAGATATTATATTAGTACTATTTTTACTATCCTAACTTCTGTAGGCGTTTTGTCTATGAAAGGGGTTGTAGAAGAAACGGAGAAGCAAGTATGTCATGTAAACATGTTACAATTTGATCGAATGTATCACACATACATACATATGGAAGACGTGGAACACTCCGAACTTTTATTTATTCAACAATTGCAACTTTACGGCGAAGAGTTATGCCCATTGAATGGAATCATAAGTTATGAGGAAAGAAGAACCCAATGCGATATTCATCCTAGAGATGAAGAGGATAGTGAAGAAGATAATAATGTTCCATATATATGATAAAGCAATTGATTCTTGTTTACTTTCACCCCCATCGCTCAGATCTTATACTCCGACCCTCTACATGATAAGTTTTCATTTACAATTTTGATGCGAGGTTAATCGAATACATGATAGGCAATATATCTTGTAAGTTAAAAACATTAACTGTCACGCACATATCCGATATATTATGTGATTGAATGGTGGAGGGGAACTTACTACCGACTAAAGATAAGCTCCTAAGAAGCCTGCCTTGTGGGTAAGGGTTTTGATCGTTTTTAGTGAGAATTATAGATTGGTTGAATGGTATATCTAATAGGAAGAAACTCGGTTTAGAGTGGTGGTGAAGTGTATCTATTTTGTATTTACTCGTTGGATTGAATAGGTATTACGATGTGGGGATGTTTGATAGATGAAGTTTAATAGATTATAAGTTGGTTGAATAAGAAAATAAACTTCCAATGAAGTCCTAATTTACTAAATAAATAACCTATTATAGGAAGGAAGACTTGAAGATGGAGACAACAAAAGTGAACGAGAGAATTTTTCTTTCATCACCACATATGAGTGATGAAGGTTATGAAATGGAATATGTAAAAGAAGCTTTTGAAACTAACTGGATTGCCCCTCTTGGAGAAAATGTAAATGGGTTTGAAAGAGAACTGGCAGAAAAGGTTGGCTCTAAAGCAGCGGCAGCACTTTCTTCTGGAACAGCAGCTATTCACTTAGCTTTAAGATCTGCAGGAGTTGGTGAAGGGGATATCGTTTTCTGCCCTACTTTTACTTTTTCCGCTACAGCTAATCCAATAATCTATCAAAATGCCATTCCTGTTTTTATAGATAGTAATTATGAAACTTGGAATATGTGCCCTAAAGCATTGGAAGAAGCTCTTGAGAAGTATCCAGAAGTAAAAGCAGTTATTATTGTTCACCTTTACGGTCTTTCCGCAGATATGGATAAGATTATGGAGATTTGTAAGAAACATAATGTTGTAGTTATTGAAGATGCGGCTGAGTCACTCGGCAGTTATTACAAGGGACAGCATACAGGGACATTTGGTGATTATGGTATCTTCTCTTTTAATGGAAATAAAATAATTACTACTTCCGGTGGTGGAATGCTATTTTCTAATAATGAAGAGAAAGTTGCAAAAGTGAGATTCTGGGCAACTCAGTCAAGAGATCAAGCAAGGCACTATCAACATAGCGAACTAGGATTTAATTACCGCATGAGCAATGTTGTTGCTGGTATTGGGAGAGGGCAGCTTAAGGTGTTAGATCAGAGAGTAGAAAAGAAGAAATATATATTTGAATTTTATAAGAGAGAACTTGCCCACCTTGAAGGCATTGAGTTTATGCCTGTTAATGATTGGGATGAACCAAACTATTGGTTGAGCTCATTGACACTAAGAGGTAAGGTTAGACCAATTGACGTTATGGAAGCTCTTGAAAAAGAGAATATTGAATCAAGGCCAGTCTGGAAGCCAATGCATTTGCAGCCGTTCTTTGAGAAGTACGACTTTGTTGGAACTGATGTATCTGATAATTTATTTGAGGATGGTATTTGTTTACCTTCTGACACAAAGATGACGTTAGAGGATTTAGAAAGGATAGTTAAAATCATAAAAAGGTTGTGGATAGCGCGATGAAGCATGCTAATTTCGGATTTTATAGAAATTACTTCAAAAGGTTAATTGACTTTACTTTATCTTTAATAGCAATAATATTATTATCTCCGCTTTTTTTAATTATTGCTGTTGTGATAAAACTTGATTCTAAAGGGCCAGTGCTTTTTATACAAGAAAGAGCTGGGCTAAATAATTCTAAATTTAGAATTTATAAATTTAGAACTATGGTTAATAATGCAGACCGTTTAGGTTCTGGGTTAAGAACTAGTAAAAACGATGTGAGAATAACAAAAGTAGGAAATATCTTAAGGAAAACAAGTTTGGATGAAATACCGCAATTAATAAATATATTAAAAGGTGATATGAGTATTGTAGGCCCTCGTCCAACAGTGGAAAAAGTTACTTTGCAATTGTCAAAAGATGATTTAAAACGCCATATAGTTAGACCCGGTATTACAGGGTTAGCTCAAGTAAACGGAAGACAATCATTAAACTGGGCAGAAAAGATTAAATATGACTTGAAATATGTTGATCATTTAACATTTCTTGTAGATTTTAAAATTCTAATAAAGACTATACTGGTTGTATTTAAGCAGGATTCGGTGCATAAAGAAGAGATATCAAAAGAATTTAAAAATTTATAGGTTGTGGGGGAATAAAATATGTTTAATAAAATTATCTCTATACATGGAGTTCCTCGATCAGGAACATCGTGGCTAGGACAAATATTTAACAGTTTACTTAATACAAGATATAAGTTTCAACCTTTATTTTCGTATGCATTTAAGGATGCTATCAATATTAGAAGCAGTAAGTCTGAAATCATGGGTTACTATGAAAAATTATATAGTACTAATGATGAGTTTTTAGATCAAACTAAACAAATTGAAAAAGGGTATTATCCACAATTCAACAAATTGAATTCACCAGATACTTTGGTTACCAAAATGGTGAGATATCATTATCTAATACCTAAGCTATTAGAGGAAGTAGAAAATATAAAGATTATTGCCATTGTTCGCAATCCGTTTGAAGTCTTAAGTTCGTGGAAGAATGCACCTAAAGAGTTACCTCCGGAACTAGATTTTGAAGAAGAGTGGCGATATGCACAAAATCGAAACCTTTTTAAACCGGAGGAATACTTTGGTTATGAAAAATGGAAAGAAGCTACTAAGCTTTATTTATGGGCGAAGGAAAAATATCCTGACAAAGTTTTGATAATAAAATATGAAGATTTAGTATCTAATACAGAAGCGTTAACTAAAAAAATGTTTGATTTTTGTAATTTAGAAATTGATGATCAAACATTAGAATTTATTAATGTATCAAAGAGTAAAAAAGATGATGACCCATACAGTGTTTATAAAAAGGATATTGATTTAGATAAAGGGCAGAAACAATTACCGAAATGTATTGTTGATACTATTTATCAAGAACTCAATGATACTGAATTTAAACAGTTTTTGTAAAATTAAAGTAATAGTTTTGGAAGTAATACGTAACTAAATGGTTAAGGGTGTGAGCTTTTGTTATCAGTTATTACAATTGAAGAATCAGATAGATGGGATAATATAGTCAAAGGATTTAGTGATTACGATGTTTATTACCTTTCTGATTATGTACGTGCATTTCAAATTCATGGAGATGGAGAACCCGTCCTTTTCTACTATGAAGGGGATAATTATAGAGCAGTAAATGTTGTTATGTTAAGGGATATAAGCAAAGATGCAAATTTCATTGATCAAATACCTGTGAACTCATATTTTGATATAACTACACCTTATGGATATGGTGGTTTTTTAGTAGATGGTAGCTTTTCAGTGAGAAACCTCGAAAGTCTTGAATTCGAGTTTAAAAAATACTGCAGGGAAAATAATATAATAAGCGAGTTTGTTAGGTTCCATCCTGTAATAGATAATTCCAGCAATGTGAGTTCAATATATGATGTAATTGATGTAGGGAAGACAATAACAATAAATTTGCAATCAAGGAATCAAATATGGGCGGACTTAAAAGGTAAAAATAGAAATGTGATTAGAAAAGCTAAGAACTCCGGTGTTGAGATATACTGGGGGCGTAATCCGAATTTATTTGAAGAATTTATAGACATGTATAACGCTACGATGGATAAGGATAACGCAAAAGATTATTATTATTTTAATAAGGAATTCTATAAGAGTATTGTTAATGATTTAAAATATAATGCGTTAATGTTTTATGCTGTCCTAGAAGGTAAAATAATAGCTATGTCGATGATATTATTCTCAAATAGAACTATGCATTACCACTTATCCGCATCCTATAAAGAATACTTGGCTTATGCTCCAACAAATTTGCTACTTTATGAAGCCGCATGTTGGGGATGTGAAAATGGATTTAATAACTTTCACTTAGGTGGAGGTTTAGGCGGAAAACAAGATAGTCTATTTAAGTTCAAAGAAGCATTTAACAAGAATTCCAATACTTATTTTTCTATAGGTGAAAAAATTTTTGATAAAGTAAAATATGATGAATTACTGAAAATTAGAAATAGGGAGAATGGTTTTAGTAGGAATACTACTTTCTTCCCGGCTTATAGAGATAACATATAACTATTATTCTGTAGGGAGATAAATTATGGAGAACGCATATTATATCTTTTTTTTATTGAGTTTATTTGTAATTTTCTGGGGGATGGTTGGATATTCATTATCAATTAAGTTTCTGGGAAAGGTTTATAAAAATAAAAAAATATCGAAAAATTATTCACATCAACCAACAGTTACAGTTATGGTAGTTGCACATAATGAGGAAAAGGTTATTAATGAGAAATTAAATAACATTGTTAACTTAGTTTACCCTAAAGATAAAATTAAGTTCATTGTAGCATCAGATAATAGTGTTGATAAAACCAATGATATAGTTGAACAATTTATATTAGAAAATCCAGATAAAAAGATTCGTTTGCACAAAGTTAAAAAAAGATTAGGAAAAACAAATGCTCAAAATGAGGCTCAAAAACTTGTAGATACAGAATTTTTAGTAATGACTGATGCAAATTCAATCTTAGACTGCAATTCAATCAAAGAGCTTATGGCTTCCTTTTCTTCTGATGAAATAAGTTATGTTGCAGGAAGGTTAGATTATTTAAATGAAGAAGAAGGTTCTGTAAGTCAAAGTGAGGGGAACTATTGGTCCAAGGAATTAAGGATTCGTGAAATAGAATCAAGAATACAAACAATTACTGCTGGTAATGGTGCTCTATATGCATGCCGGAATTCGGAATATTATGATTTTGAACCATTAAAATCTCATGATAGTAATATGCCAAGATATTTTGCTCTAAAAGGAAAAAAGGCAATTTGTAACCATGATGCAATTGCATATGAAAAAGCTGGAGAAGTAATTACGGATGAATTTAAAAGAAAAGTTCGAATGAATAGGAGGATATTAATAAATATTTTACCTGATTTAAGGATACTAAATATATTTAAATATAAATGGTATAGTTACTTTTATTTTGGACATAGGACTTGTAGGTATTTGTTATGGATATCACACCTTGTGTTATTTGTGTCAAATGCTCTATTAATATTTAATTCCTGGATTTTCACTCTAACTTTTATAGGCCAAGTTGCATTTTACCTACTAGCCTTATTAAAAGCATTAACAAAAATAGAAAATAAATATTTGAATATAGTTTATTATTATAGTGTGACTGTTATTGCACAGTGGGTTGGTGTATATAATATTATTACGGGAAAAGCAAAACCATTTTGGGAGAAAGCAGAGAGTACTAGATAAAGTGAAGAATTTCTCCTTCATGCTTCAAGATGGAATTATTCTTTACTAGAAGGGATTATTGATGAGTTTTTTTAGGAATGTTTTATGGAACCTTAGTGGAACTATAGGTGTACAACTTATAGGGCTAATTACAAATATTATATTAGCTAGGCTTTTAACCCCGGAGATATTTGGTGTTGTAAGTTTAGCATTGGTAATAATAGTTTTTGTTCACATTATTCAAGAAGCAGGGCTAAGTTCTGTATTAGTTCAAAAGCAAAAGATCACTAAACCATTAGTGGCTACGACTTTTTATGTGAATATTACTTTATCAATAACATTGAGTTTATTAGTGTTATTTATTGCTCCAAAAGTTGCTTTGTTTTATGGTTACCCAGAGCTTGAAAAATTGTTGTACTACTCTATATTCGGAATCATCATAGGGTCCTTTGGTGTTACATTTAGAGGATTACTAATGAGGAGAAGACAGTTTAAGAAAATATCAATAATAAACCTAATCTCAGAATTACTAGGTACTATTTTAACTTTTATTTTATTTTATTTCGAAGAATACTTTTTAGCTGTAGGAATAAGAATTATTGCACGTCCTGCATTTCAATCAATCCTTTTAGCGTATATCAGTAACCTAAATGAAATAAAAGGCAGGCCAAAAATTCATTTATTAAAAGAAATACTTCCTTTTAGTTCAAGTGTTTTAGGAATTAAGGCTACTAATTATATAAAGAACAATGTTGATTATATTGTTATAGGTAAAATTCTAGGGAGTCAAAGTTTAGGGATATACACTATAGCATTTCAATGGAGTACTATCGCTAAATTTTATATCTCTGGTTCTGTTGCTAAGGTATTGTTTCCGGAAATTTCAAAAAAACAACATGATATATTTAGAGTCAGGCAGTTATTCCTAAATACAGTAAAACATGCTTCTTTTGTCATTTTTCCATTTTGTATTGGGTTGATGTTAATTGCTCCGGAATTTATTTATGTTATCTACGGGCAACAATGGAGCGATGCAGTGCCAATTCTTCAAGTATTAATGATAGCAGGACTACTATCGTCTTTAGGAACTGTAGTAGGAATTGTCTTTCAGGGGTTAGGTAGGCCAAATATTGAATTGAAAATAACAGCTATTTCAATTTTTGTCTTTATCCTTCTTCTTATAGCTGGTTCGTATTATGGACTTATTGGTGTTGCTTTTGCTGTATTAATTCACGCAGCAATCTTTGATTCCATTCTTATATTGCAAGCAATACGTCTATTAAACATACCAATTAAAGATTTATTAAAATCTTTAAGATCACCATTCTATTCAATGGTATTTGTAATAATATTTTACTATTTAATTAAATATATGTTTTTTTATGAGGTATACACATTTACATCTTTTAGTGCATTATTATTCATACAAATTGTACTTTATATAATTGCATCTTGCTTATTTAATATGCCAATTGTTATGAGTATATATAATATAGCTAAGTCTATATTTTTGAAGGCTAAGGATAGTTAAGTGTACTGGTTAAGAATAGCATGACTCTCATGTGATGTGAGTTTTGTATAATTTAATCCCTATGATGTTTAAAAGGCTTAGTTTGCCCTAATTATATAGGGTAATTGTTATTTTGGCTTAAGTAGGTTCTTTATTAAGATATACTTGTAAAAAAAGGAGCGAGTCATGTCTTATAACAAAATTCTATTATATTTGTTAGGCCTTACTTTTCTCTCAGGTTCATTTACTCTTGGGAGGTTACAAGTAGAAGGTTTTAATGTTGAAGTTAAATATATACTTTTATTGTTATTTATTATTACTTTATTTTTTCCGAATAATAAAGAATCTAGTTTTAAGAGCATCAAATTTTCAAAGCCCTTTTTGAGTTTTTTACTTATTAGCCTCTCTTATCTATATATATCGCTGCTTTCTATTTATAACAGCAACAATATAAGTATTTCCATCGATAAATTTGTGGACATATTGTTTATGATAGTACTAATTGGAGGGCTTACTTATACTGTATCAAGAATCAAGAAAGAATATTTCTTTTGGATTATATCTGGATTGATGATTTTTATTGGCTTTGTTTACTCTATTCCAATTTACTTGAGTACCTTAGAAGGGAGTGCGAGAGGTGAATTTAGTCTAGGAGGTCCGAATGTAACTACAAGGATACTATTCTTTGCTAGTTGCTGTTCTGTATATCGCTTTTCAATAAATAGGAACAAAATATATTTTGCCCTTTTTATATTTTTCTTAGGTGGAATTGTTCTATTAGGGTCTCGTGGAGGTTTTGTAGGTGCTGCTTTAACGCTCTTAACTCTATGGTTTGTAAAATATGTCTTTAGGAAATGGAAAATCAAAAGGAAAAATTCAATATCTATAAAAGGTTTCGCGATTCTTGCAACTGCATCATTTATACTTTCTTTAATTTATCAACCATTAAAGCGAGTGTTTCAATCAAGAATTATAGGAGATACTTTTACTTCTGGAGGTATTTATACAGCCGGAAGAGACATGCTTTATATGGAATCGTTAAGAATGATAAAAGAAAAACCATTTTTTGGACACGGTCTAAATGGTTTCGCATCTGTATCAAATTTTAATTACCCTCATAATCTATTATTAGAAATGATGATAGATATAGGAATAATAGGAGCTTTATACTTTTTCATTTTGTTGTTATATGCATTTATAGTAATGTTTAAACTTAAAAATACAAGTTTATTTGTGTTAGCAGGATTACCCTTATATATGATCATAGTTCAAATGTTTTCTGGAGGAATTTATGATTTCCGTTACTATTTCTTCTGGGCGGTGCCGTTAATCTATTATGGGGTATCGAAGCAAGAGGGAATTATTGAGAATGGTTATACCGAAAATATTGATTGAAAAAATACACTTTAAATTATAAACTCTTTTTTTATTTTCAGTGTATTAATTAGTATGTTATAAATGAAAATCTATTAAAATCCAGTTATGTATAAATACAGATTAATAGTCATTAAAGGAGGAAAGTGTTTATGAAAGAACTAACTCACCTCGATCAACTAGAGGCAGAAGCGATATATATTATTAGAGAGGTAGCTGCAGAGTGTGAAAACCCTGTAATGCTTTATTCAATTGGGAAGGATAGCTCGGTGATGTTACACCTTGCGATGAAGGCATTTGCTCCGCAGAATTGGTCGGATCATGGAGGAACAGGGGCTTGTCTCTAAATACACCGTGGCTCAATTCAAGCCGATGAAAAGCGCGTGTAACGAGTCGGAACAGGGAAACACATTGAATCGTCAATTCTCTCAAGACCAGGCGCGTAAAGTTGTGGTAAGCGACCTGACCTATGTGCGCGTATGCTCCAAATGGCATTATATTTGTACCATTCTGGATCTGTATAACCGTGAAATTATCGGTTATAGTTCTGGTCCTCAAAAAGATGCCCGTTTGGTTCAGAAAGCTTTCGCCTCTATCGATGGAGATCTACGTGAATTAGAACTTTTTCATACCGATCGTGGAAGTGAGTTTAAGAATCAAGCGATCGAAGAGTTACTAGAAACCTTTAATATTGATCGCTCTTTAAGTATGAAAGGCTGCCCTTATGACAATGCGATCGCTGAAGCTACATATAAAGTGATTAAGACAGAGTTTGTTTATGGAGAAACATTCGCAACCCAAGAACAATTAGACCTGGCTTTATTTGATTATGTCCACTGTACAATCATATCCGTATTCACGGAAGTTTAGGCTATTCGAGCCCTATGGAGCACCTTAACAAAGTTGTCTAGTTTTGTGTTGATATTCCAGTTTCGCGATCGCAAAGCAAAAGAGTTAGGGATCGAGATGATTGAAGAAATCAATCAAGAAGCTGTAGTGGAGGGTATTAATCCATTTGATCATGGTTCATCGTATACGGACATCGTGAAGACGCAAACGTTAAAACAAGAGTTGGATAAACATGGATTTACTGCTGTTTTTGGTGGTGGAAGGCGTGATGAGGAAAAGTCACGTGCAAAAGAACGTATTTTTTCATTCCGTAATAAAAACCATGCTTGGGATCCGAAAAACCAAAAGCCTGAAATGTGGAAGTTATATAATACAAGAATTAATAAGGGCGAAAGTATTCGTGTTTTCCCACTTTCCAACTGGACTGAAAAAGATATTTGGCAATACATTAAAAGAGAGAATATTGAGATTGTGCCTTTATACTTTGCAAAAGAAAGACCTGTTGTCTATCGTGATGGTTGATGATAACCGTATGAAGCTAGAACCAGGAGAAGAAGTGGTAATGAAGAAAGTTCGTTTCCGTACATTAGGTTGTTGCCCTCTTACTGGTGGTGTTGAATCAGAGGCTGATACTTTAGATGAAATTATCGAAGAAACACTTGGAGCGACCTCATCTGAAAGAACGAGTCGAGTGATTGATCAAGAAGCTGCTGGTAGTATGGAAAGACGTAAGCGAGAGGGGGATTTCTAAAATGAAAAGTCTATTAAAATTTATAACGTGTGGAAGTGTAGATGACGGAAAATCAACATTAATTGGACATATGCTTTATGATGCAAAACTATTATTCGCCGACCAAGAGCAAGCTTTAGAGCTTGATAGTAAAGTGGGAAGTCGTGGAGGAGAAATTGATTATTCTCTTCTTCTTGATGGTTTAATGGCAGAGCGGGAACAAGGGATCACGATTGATGTGGCGTATCGATACTTTACAATTGATAACCGTTCTTTTATTGTTGCGGATACTCCTGGTCATGAAGAGTACACAAGAAACATGGCAGTTGGTGCATCATTTGCAGACCTTGCTATCATTCTCGTTGACGCAACAAAAGGTGTTATTACGCAAACGAAATGACATGCTAGAATATGTTCTTTAATGGGGATTAAACACCTTGTTTTAGCTGTAAACAAAATGGATTTAATCGAGTTTGACCAAAAACGTTTTGAAGAAATTAAAAAGGATTTCACACAATTAACACATGGCTTTAATCTTGAAAGTGTTCAAGTGATTCCGGTTTCTGCTACTGAAGGGGATAATATTACGAAAAAGTCAGAAAATACACTTTGGTATAATGGTTTACCATTATTACCATATTTGGAAAATGTGGATGTTACAAAAGAACAACATGATAGCTTTATCCTTCCAGTTCAGCGTGTAAGTCGTCCAAACCACACATTCCGCGGCTTCCAAGGTCAAATTGAAGCGGGAACTATTTCGGTTGGCGATGAGATCACAACGCTTCCAAGTAATGAAAAAGCTAAGGTGAAAAGTATTTTGGTGGCAGATAAAGAAGCGGAATCCGCAATTGTTGGATAGCCCGTAACCATTCAATTAGACCGTGAAGTGGACGTATCTGGTGGGAAGGTGTTAACAACGTCAAGCAATATCCAAGTAACCGATATGTTTACGGCAACAATTCTGTGGATGGATGACACAAAGCTCGTTCCAGGTCGAAACTACCTTGTTAAAGTAGGAACAAAAATCCTACCAGGTACTGTGATGTCCATTAAGCATAAGATTGACATTAATACGGCGATCGCGTTACAAACGTGACATCCGCTTGCGGGGTCATCGAGCATTCTCTTCGCCGCTCCACCAATGTGAAATGGCAAGAGACGGATATTACAAAAGACATTCGTGCCCAGCAAAAAGGACAGAAACCAATAACCCTTTGGTTTACCGGCCTTTCCGGTTCCGGAAAATCGCCCCTTGCCAACGAAGTCGAAAAACGTTTAGTAGCCACCGGTCACCACACCATGCTGCTTGATGGCGATAATGTCCGGTACGGATTAAACAAAAACTTAGGCTTCAAAGAAAGCGACCTGTCGAAAACATCCGACGGATTGCAGAAGTAGCCAAGCTCATGAATGATGCACGTGTCATTACGTTAACATCCTTTATCTACCTGTACGAAAGTGACCGAAACAATGCAGAGAAATCCTCGGGGAGGAATATATTGAAATCTACGTCAGCACGCCGCTTGAGGAATGTGAAAAGCGTGACGTGGAAGGCTTGTACAAAAAAGCCCGAGCTGGAGAAATTCCAAACTTCACAGGCATCTCGAGCCCATATGAAGCACCAGAAAATCCAGAGATAAAAATAGATACAAGCAATTATTCCTTAGAAGAAGAAACCGATTATGTTGTGAAGCAGATTATGGAGTATTTGGATTAGAAGAAGTAAGGAAGCTGCTATCCCAATAAAGAGGGGGGAGCAGCTTTATTTTTTGGGGTATGAACTCCGAAACAGAGGATTTTAATACAATTTTCACAATATTTTTTAAAGGAATGATTCTGAGAGTATATTATCTAACTATGGCCTTTGTGTCACCTGGAGTAGTCACTATAGAATAAAGGGAGATGAAAACATGAATAAAGAGGAATTAGTAGAGCTTATGCAGCATGTCATAGAGCGATCGGAACATGATAAACATTTAACTGTTGAAACAGCTGTTAATGAAGTAGCCCAAGAAATGAAAATGTGTCGAAAGGATACTGTCTCATAAGAACGTTTTTGGGCTAGCCTCTCTTATGTGGGATATCTAAATTATGGTGATTGTTCAACAGCATTAAAAACTCTTCCATTCTGATCCACATGTATGTTTAAATGAAGGATTGCCAATTTTAAAATTTTAATAAAGTTTGATTTCATGCCATATTATAAATTCGAAAAGAGAGGGAAGAGGGGAAGAAATGAAACGGACGTGGGTTGTTTTGGCAGCGAATCTTTTCGTATTAGTAGTTTTCTTTTTTCCAAGATCTATTATAGTTGACCATTTGTTTTATGAAGATACCCCCAAACCCTCAGATGTCATTATTGTACTTAGCGGGAACAGTGATCGCATGGAAAAAGGAGCCGAACTTTATAGAGATGGATATGCCGAAACGGTTTTGCTTACAAACGGAGCTTCCTCGAATATAAATGAGCACATTGCAACCGAGCATGGTATCGATCGGGCCGACATATTAATAGAAGAACGTGCGGATTCCACGTACGAAAATGCTTTATTTTCACGAGATATCGTAACAGAAGAAGGCTTTGACTCTGCAATCGTTGTAACAAGTAATTATATCATATGCGCCGCAGCAAGCTTGCCTTTGATCGGGTCTTTCCTCATGAAGTGGATCTTACCTATGTTCCTTATCACCATCCCTCTATCACTACTGACAGCTGGGACGAACACCAGTGGCTTTTTCTCCGAGAATCCATCAAACTATTGGGAGCATTTTTTCTATATCGCTAGAAAAGCAAAGTCTTTATTTGATTACGTAAAAGTTTACGAAGGAATGGGAATAGATGACTATATATGGCATGTAATCTATGTATGTTTTGGCAGTATGTTTATTAGTAAGGTGGTATGAAACACAATTCATTTCTCAATATTTAGAAACTGAAAGAAATCTTTAATCAGAGTTCAACCAATACCAATAACACCCTCAAACTGCATTATAAATGAAGATTGGTGCTGACATGTAGATCAGCACCTTATCTATTAAAAAGGTTTCCATTTTACTTTTTTGGCTTCGTTATAACGTTTTTCCACTTCGTCCCAATTGACTACATTCCACCAATTATCTACATATTTCCCTCTGTTATTTTCATATTGTAAATAAAAAGCATGCTCCCAAACGTCCAGAACTAGGAGGGGAATAACGTCCCATTGGCTTAAATTTTGATGTTTTTCCGCTTGTAGTATTTCAAGACGGTTCGATCGCGGCGCCCATACGAGAATGGCCCATCCGACTGCTTCCACATTTTTCGCAGCTTCTGAAAAATGGCGCTTGAACTGATTGAAACTTCCAAACCAACGATCGATTTCGGATAAAAGGGCTCCTTTAGGTTTTCCACCACCTTGAGGACTCATTACATTCCAGAAGATCGTATGCAAATAATGACCCGCTCCATTAAATGCCGCTTCTCGTTCCCAATGTTTAATCAGTGAATAATCATTTGTCCTTCTGGCTTTCTCCATTTCCTTTTCAGCTTTATTGAGCCCGTCTACATAACTTTGATGATGTTTATCGTGATGAAGTCTCATAATTCTTCTGTCAATATAAGGTTCAAGGGCTTCGTAGGAATAAGGGAGTGGCGGTAACGTATGTCCACCAATGGGTACTGGGGAGTTATCTCTCGTCTCATTCGTTTCCCTTAAAGAGAATAACCTTTTCCATTGTTCCGTTAAACTGGAAGCCATTTGTTCCAGCTGATGTGCCATCCCATTATTAAACACATTCCTATTCTTCTTGATTTGCTCCAATTGATTGACGAAATCGTCCAATTGGTCACTGTATTGAGTGGTCTCTTCACAAATCGGAAGTTGTTTATGATGGCATGCTTTGTTCCATTCTTCAATCAAATGGACAGCTCGTCGGTCCATGTCATTCAATAAATTCTCTACTTCGCTCATATACACCCCGCCCATTATGAACTATATATTCAATTTCCTCAAGTTGCCGATACAAATACCAGTGCAGTAAAGCTATATAAAGCTTGGCTACAAAGCATTCAAACGGAAAGATGAAATCATAAAATATACAAAAGTATTTTTGTAGTCTTTACAAAAAAATACTAAATGAAATGTCACATAAATAGATTACAACTCTGGCTCGATCGAGTGATACCGCCTAACAATTCGTTTTGTGGATACCATGGAGAACGTTTCTGCGTAAAGAGATGATTATTTGTTGTAATCCCGCAAAACTTTCCATTCGTCTTCTTCTTTAGCCACATAGACATCTTGAGAGATATCAAAATTACCGTATTTCCCTCTTATACACCTCATTTAACTCACTGGTATTTTTGTTCATCTGCACGTTTTTCATCTCTCACTGTATAGGCAAATGTTGTCACATCAAAATGATTCATAAAAGCATGTGCCCGGTCTTGAATGTAGTGCCCTTCCCTTTGGAGAACTTATCTTTCATATCCGGGTGAAACAACTCCCACGATTGCGCAAAATCCCCTTGCTGTTCATACTCATAAAACAATTCCACCGTTTCCTTCGCCTCTTCCCACGGGGATCGCGAGAAGGTAAAAAAGAGAACGATAATCAAGATCAATACCATCCCTGCTGCGGCAACTTTCAGTAGTACGCCCTTGTCTTTGATAAAGCACGACTACGTTTTTGTACTATGCTTATTCTGTTTGTCACGGTTTTAGTATAAGCAAAAGAGAATTTAACAGGGGAGAAGGTTAAATTTTATACATGCTGCAAAGGTTTCGTAAATCGCAAAATACACATGGCGGTTCGCTGCATTTGTTTTTCTAATATGTAGGGTGATTCTTCCATCGGAAGCTGTTGGCCGTTTTTAAAGGTGATGATGGATTGAATCGAAGCGTCCTCTGGAGAGCTATGGGCTTGGATGGTATGGACATGGTGGTAGAAGATCCAATTGCATTCGTGGGCTCTTGGGGAGTGGGTTGGGAAGGCGAAGATATGATGGAGAGGGTTCACTGGAATCGGAACTTTCTGTTTGGAGCCCGTTTGATGGGTGACGGCTGTTCTCCTTCCTTCATACGTCGAACCTCCATCTAAACATGCGGACTTAATCAGATCAATCGATGTTTTCCGGACGAAAAGCTTTTGATGCTCTTCTAAAGCAATCACCTCATAGTCCAAATGAGATGCCGACAGGAGGGCCATCGTGCTCGGATTTATTTCGTAATCATTAACAACTTTTTCATTCATAGCTAAAACTCTCCTTTTGTGGGGTTCATTCACTCAAGTGAATGGGATAGGGGGGTTGGGGGAAGCGGGGAAATAGAGGTTACATGTTTTCTTCCTTTTTTAGAGATTCATATTCTTTTAGAATCTTATTAAATGTAGTGTTCGTCAGGTTCAATGCCATGACAATTTGAAAAAGAGTATGAGCCTTGGGTATTTTTTCACCTCTCTCGATTCTTCCTAAATTTTTGTCATTTATATGGGCGATGGATGCTAATTTTTCTAAGGTTTGGTCTTGTTCTAGCCGTCTTAACCTTAAAAATCTGCCTAAGGCTTTAGCAAATAAATCTTCGTTTAACAACTGTCCACATCCCTTTTTCCTCAATTATTTAGGAAGAGGAAAAGAGAGAACACGCCCTCCAGGTAACAAATTGGAATTATATGGAAAATAAATAAGAAAAATTTTTCCAGGTAATCGTAAAGGGTGAACGTTGTCTTTTCTCCAGTGAGCATGTTTTACAGATGGTGAATTTCTGTAGAATGTTTATTAATCTATTAATCAAACGTTTGATTAACCGATATTACATATATAACTAGGATTTAAAGGAGCGTCAGAAGTGAAGCGTTTTTTCTTAGGACTTATTATGTTGCTTCTTATTGCTGTTAGCGTGTACGGTAAATGGCATTATGATCAAAAAGTCGCTGATACGGTAAACAATACGGTTTCGTCCGTTTCAAAGAGCGAGAGTGAAGGGAAGGCCACTGCTGCTGAGGATAAAGGGGATACCGAAGCATCCTTGAAAACGATGTTAGCTGGAGCAGAAGAGGGTTTTGCTGATCAAATGCGCAGTACGGTGGGAGAAGGTGAATCATTGACCATAGTGGCTGCTGGTTCGGATGTGGTACATGCTCAAGCAGGAGAAAGTTTTCCGGCCCTCTTTGTACAAGACTTGAAAGAGAAGTATCGAACCGATCAAATCGAATTAAAAGTCGTCCATTTTGGCAATCAGACCTCGTTAGATGTGATGAGTAATCAAGAGGCAGAGCAAATTGCTGCGTTAGAGCCGGATATTTTTATTTACAGCCCGCTTGTTTTAAATGATGATGGGAGCGTCAGTATCGACGATACCCTGTACAGTTTGAATGACATGGTGGAGACGGTTGAAAATGAAAACCCAGGTGCGGCCATTTATATCCAGCCGCCACAGCCCATGTATGAAGCGGAGTATTATGTAAGTCGCATACAGCAATTACAAGATGAGATAGCTGCTAGTGATAATCTTACGTATATCAACCATTGGGAAAGCTGGCCGATCACAGATGATGAAGCCCTTCCAACGTTTGTTGAAAACTCCCAGCCGACCGCAGCAGGACACACACTATGGGCCGAGCATCTCTTTACTTTCTTCACCACTGAATCAGCAGCGGAATAAATGAAAAGTTAGATTCCAATAAGAGTTTGTAAATAAACAGCGTCAAATCATCCTGTTCTTTATAGGAGGCTTGACGCTGTTTTTTATCTTATTTTGGTACTAGGGTGCCATTTATTTAATGACAGTTGGTTTTGGTGAAAACATGACGAAGCTTTTTTAATGCGTTTTTTCGCCACGTTTTCACCGAAGATGGTGCGACGTTATGTTTTTCCGCTATCTCGGTAATGCCCCTTCCGTACACGATATATTCAATCACCCAGTCGCGTTCTCTCGGGCTTAATTCCTCTAAATACGGAGAGATACTATTCATCCCCTGCTCAATGCTTTCGCTGTCGGGAGCGGCTGGTTCAGTGTTTTGTTCAAAGGCGCTTAATTCATAGCGCTCTTCGTATCTTGCTTCTTTTCGTAATTGTGCGAGCATTTCTCCTCTTACATACGTATAGGCAAAGGTGGAAAAGGTTCCTTTGTCGGGGTCGTATTGTGTATATGCTTTCCAAAGGGCGATAAAGCCAATGTGGGTGTATTCTTCGGTGTTTTTGTAAATTCTTAAACGTTTGATCATTCCTAATACTAGCGGGGTAAAGTCTTTGGCTACTTCTTCAAAGGGGATGCCTAAAGAGTGGTTCAATTTTTTCTCCTAAGAGAATGGCGCGCCTTCTCGTTTATTCCATGGTAGCTTGAGCATAATCGGAAAATGAGAAAACAGCGAATGACAGAATTTCATAGATTGCAATCTGCCTGATGTAGAATGTAAAATACTGCTAAGATAAAGCTGGTATGCTGATGCTCTATTACAGCAGCATTTGATTTGTCGTAGTTTTTTTAAAGATTTACGATACATAGACTAGCGGAGTTACAGGCGTTCTGCCTGAACCTTTTATCGCCTGCTGGTTCATGATAATATAGGAGTAATATTGAACCGGAGGACTATATGCGTATTTTCAGAATCTTAAACAATAATGCGGTCGTTGTCATCGATGGCCCGCAAGAGAAAATTGTGATGGGGAAAGGTATTGCTTTTCAAAAAAGAAAAAATGATATTATCCCAAAACATAAAATAGAAAAGATTTTTGTTCTGCATAAACAGTCTTCGGAAAAGTTTCAGCAATTGTTAGCTACGCTGCCGGAAAAACATGTAGACATGGCAGAACGAATTATTAGTTATGCAGAAGGACACTTAAAGGCGCCACTCAATGATCATATTCACATTGCCTTAACCGATCATCTTTCTTTCGCGTTAGAAAGGCTTGAACAAGGGTTTGCCATCCAAAATAAACTAACCAACGAAATTAAATTCCTCTATAAAAAAGAATTTGAAGTTGGCCTCTGGGCAAAGGAAGAATTAAAAAAAGATCTTGGGATTGATATTCCTCTCGATGAAGTTGCGCATATTGCGCTTCACGTCCATACAGCGAAAATGGATAGTCCATCCATGAGCGAGGCCTTGGAAACGGCGACCATCTTGCGTGATTTTATTGAGCAAGTAGAAACATTTGCAGGCATAACGATTGAAGAATCCAGTATTAATTATCAAAGGTTAGTGACACATATACGTTTTGCCCTCCATCGTCTCGAGCAGGAACAACCGTTTGAGCCAATAGATGAGGACATGCTGGCTCTTATTAAAGAAAAATATCAAAAGGCTTATCAATGTTCTGAGGCTGCAGCAGCCTTTCTAAAAGAAACCTATCATATTGATTTTCCACCATCTGAGGTGGGGTATATTGCTTTGCATATTCAGCGCTTACTGTAATTTCTTTACTTTAGGGAGTTTACCTTTGTTAAGGAACAAAGTATAAGTAAAATTACGACTTCCGCCATACGGACTTGGCGGTAAGCCGAGTTTTTCTAATCCTTTAAGTAAGTATAACTTCCTTAAAGGATTAAAGTATAAGAAAAACGAAGGCTTTCACCATTAAGGACTTGGCGACAAACCAAGTTTTTCCAATGAATTTGCAGTTGACGGGAGCGCTTACAACATGTAAAGTGATATTAAATAAAAATTCCATATTGGGGATTGTGACTGGAACGCAGGCAAGACCTGAAATATATAAGGCGGTATAGGTAATCGTCTCTCTTTGACTACCTATGCGGACTTTGTATATTTCAGGTCTTT
Organism: Alteribacillus bidgolensis; assembly: GCF_002886255.1. Lineage (NCBI taxonomy): Bacteria > Bacillati > Bacillota > Bacilli > Caryophanales > Bacillaceae > Alteribacillus > Alteribacillus bidgolensis. The sequence goes on along the minus strand of NZ_KZ614149.1, from coordinate 3,009,672 downwards.
TTTCTGTTCCAAAAAATGGCAGGAGGAGATTAAAATGAATCATCGTAAGGTTGCTGAACAATTAGTTCGGTTTTTAGGCGGTCAAAACAATGTGGTAAGCGCTGCCCATTGTGCTACTCGCCTTCGTTTAGTGTTGGAAGATGAAAGTCAAGTGGATACAAAGGCGATTGAAGAATTAGATGGAGTAAAAGGAGCTTTTTCGAGTTCTGGCCAGTATCAAATTATTTTCGGTACGGGAACAGTGAACAAGGTGTTTGCCGAATTTGCTCCGCTTGCAGGAATTTCTTTAGAAGAAGAAGCGAAAACGGAAACGCATGGTGATGCGGCCAAGCGAAAAATGAATCCATTCGCCCGTTTTGCCAGGACGCTTTCCAATATTTTTGTACCGATTATTCCGGCGATTGTTGCTGCTGGTATGTTAATGGGGCTGCTTGGATTAATGAATACGTATAACTGGGTCGATCCTGAAAGCGGTCTCTTCGTAATGCTCGACATGTTTTCATCTGCTTCCTTTATTATTTTGCCTATATTAATTGGCTACAGTTCAGCTAAAGAGTTTGGCGGGAATGTGTATTTAGGGGCAGTTATTGGCGGTATTATGACTCACCCCGAGCTGCTTAATCCGTGGGGATTGGCTGATGCGGAACCGTCAACTCTCGATTTTTTTGGGTTTGGCGTTGAGATGCTCGGTTATCAGGGAACGGTTATTCCGGTATTATTAACCGTTTATATTATGTCAAAGCTGGAGAAAATGCTCCGCAAAGTGGTGCCAAATGTCGTTGACTTGCTTTTAACTCCATTCCTGACGGTTATATTAACCGGTTTCGTGGCGCTGTTGGTCGTCGGCCCGGCTGGACGTGCGCTTGGTGAAGGAATTACATCTGTCTTAGATGTGGTGTACGGCACAGCCGGGCCAATTGCCGGTTTTATATTCGGAGGACTATATTCAACGATCGTTCTAACCGGTGTTCACCACAGTTTCCATGCTATTGAAGCTGAATTGTTGGCAAAAGCCGGCGGGAACTTTTTGCTGCCGATCTGGGCGATTGCAAACGTGGCCCAAGGCGGCGCGACACTTGCTGTATTTTTTAGAACGAAAAATAAAAAGACGAAAGAAATCGCTATTCCGGCAGCTGTTTCTGCGTTTCTTGGAATAACAGAACCGGCAATCTTTGGTGTTAATTTAAAACACCGCCGTCCTTTTATTGGAGCGGCTATTGGCGGTGCTCTTGGCGGATCTTATGTTGTGTTTACGCAAGTCATGGCCAATGGGATTGGGTTAACCGGTATTCCGATGTTTGCGATTGCTCAGGATCCATTAAACTATGGCATTGCTTTTGTAATAGGAGTGGCTGGTGCTTTTATTGCAACACTTTTACTCGGCTGGAAAGAAGAAACAAAATAACACATGGTTTTCTCCTTACTAGATTGATAGCTAGTAGGGAGATAACGATTTTTAAAAGGAGGGGGATAAATCAATGTCTAAAGATAAACAACTACGCTTGGAAGCTGATCAAAATACAGCCAAGCACAAATCGATTGTCGAACAAGATCCTTATCGGCTGCATTATCATATCATGCCGCCAGTCGGGCTGCTGAATGATCCGAATGGTTTTATCCAATGGAAGGGAACGTATCATTTATTTTATCAATGGATGCCCTTTAAAACAGGACATGGAGCAAAATTTTGGGGGCACTATTCTTCGCAGGATTTCGTTCATTGGAAGCATGAAGAGATTGCTCTTACCCCGTCCGAATGGTACGAGAAAAACGGCTGTTATTCTGGAAGCGCAATCGAACATGACGGAAAATTATATGTTTTTTATACGGGGAACGTAAAGGATGACAATGGCAATAGAGAATCCTATCAATGTCTTGCCATTTCTGAGGACGGTATTCATTTTGAGAAAAAAGGACCCGTGATCGAACGGCTAGAAGGGTATACTGCTCATTTTCGCGACCCAAAGGTTTGGGAACAGGATGGACAGTATTTCATGGTCATTGGTGCGCAAACGAAGGGGTTAAAAGGTGCGGTTGTCCTTTTTCAATCGGAAAATTTAGTAGATTGGACGCACGCTGGTATTTTAACTGGCGGCGGAGAAGGCATTTTAAAAGAGTTCGGTTATATGTTTGAATGTCCGGACCTTTTTTACCTGGATGGGAAAGATATATTAGTTTTTTCTCCTCAAGGGCTGGAGCCAGAAGGAATGAAATATCAAAATGTTTACCAAGCGGGTTACGTAACCGGAACCTTTGACCCAAGTTCAGGCACGTTCGAACACGGAGCCTTTCATGAGTTAGATCATGGTTTTGATTTTTATGCTCCCCAAACGACGAAGGATAAAAAAGGACGAAGAATACTGTTTGCCTGGATGAGTGTACCGGATCAAAATGAACAAGATCATCCAACCATTAAGCATCAATGGCTCCATAACATGACCATTCCTCGTGAATTAAAATGTATTGGCGGCAAATTGTATCAAGTCCCGGTCCGGGAGTTAGAGGGTTTGCGAGTCAACGAAGCGGTTGAACACCGTGTTGAATTGCAGCAGAAGAATCAGCAGTTCGAAGGTGTACGTGGGAAGGCTGTTGAACTATTGGCAGAAGATATTATTGTCTCAAAAGGATGGTTTGATATTAGCGTTGGAGAAGCTGCTAGAATGGTATATTCGAGCGAACAAAAGATTTTCACTCTTGAACGGCAAAGTTATGTAGATGGTGTCGTGGAAAAACGTCACTGCCGGCTCGATGATTTAAACAACCTGCATATCTTTGTTGATACTTCTTCTATTGAAGTTTTCATAAATGATGGGGAACACGTTTTTACTTCGCGTTTTTATCCTTCTCCCGACAATGAGAGCATTCAGTTTGGAGCCTCTGAAAAGAGCTGTTTTACGATCAAGAAGTGGGATTTGACTAGAATATTCTAAGTAGATTTTGAAGCGAAAGGCCCGGCTTTATTTATCAGTAAATTCAAGAGATAATGGAAAAAGAACCAGCGGAAAAATCGTCAGATAAGAACTATCCTTTTACAGGATGTTGACAAATACTAATGGACTTACCCCGCTAAAATCTTCTGCGGAGATTATTAGAGCTCAATTTGTGGTTATGTAACAAAAAACCTATTGGGAAAATGTAAATACTACCCAATAGGTTTTTTGCACGATAATAAACGTGAAGGGATTGGATGATTATTAGGTGATGATAATGACAGACCTTCTCATAGTACAGTAACTTGGCTTGCTATGCTATTTTAGTGCAGGTATTGGTGTTGGCCGGAACATAATTGTTCCCCTCAAGAAATTTGCCCTTTAATTAAATTTTTATGCTGGTTCCTTCTTTCTTCCCCACATTTTGTACAAACCAACAACTAACACCGCAAAGGCAAGCACTTGGATTGTTTTAGGAATTAAAGAAAGTAATAGTGAAAACTCTCCTGCGCTCATTCCTGTTGAAGTAGTTTTCCTCGATTGTAGCAGTCCAAATAAAAGTAAACCTAAGAATACAATCATAATGATAAAATTTAAAACATTTATTATAGTAATCACCCCGATTTCTATTCTTCACTTAATTATGATTCAGCTTTTCGTCTATAGAGCGAACAATTAATATGCCGGATAAAACAGCTAGTACCGCATGAACCTCTGAATAACTCAAGAAATGTATGAATACAGGAAAACTCCTCCCAAACCACAAAAACCAGTACACTTTCGGAATGAATACTACTATTGTTAATACTAGACTCCACACAAATGGCACCCAGCTTATTTTAAAAGAACGATTAACGAATAATTTCTTTATCCTCTTCCCCTCAATAATTACCCCTAAGATGAAGTACATAAATGTCATCAAAAACCAATAGAACAAAATATTACTGACATTGTAAAAGTCATTTGCCTGTTCATATGCAGAAATAACAACAGACATTAACATGAAGAGTGCATAAATTAAGACAATAATAAATACAGCGGGTTTACGCATGTCTCTTCCCCCTTAACATTAAACAAATTTATCAGAGTTCCTCTCTAAATAACCCTGTACTATATGACAAATAAATTTCTCCTCACAATTATTTCAAAATGAAAAAGGTAACTCAATACTTCATTCCATGAAAAAAAAGACGCTTTCCTTGTTTTGGATAAGCGCCTGTTGACTCGGCATTCAAGTAACGGGTGTTTTCTTCATACATTTATTTTAACATAAAAATCCATTTACCTTACGAATTGGGAACGGACTAATCATTTATTATTTATAAAGAGAAGAATGATAGTGCCGATAATAATAGAAGAGTTCTGAGAGGCCATTTGATTTAGCAGCACTCTTAGATTTTTCATTACTTTTTACCTAATATATCTATCTTTTGACATGTCGGTATATTATACTATATTATAGATAAATTTGGTGGAAAATGTGTAATTATGGTAAAAGGGCGGCGAGGAGGATAAAGTCATGATAGTCGGGGCAGCTTTACATCATGCAAACACTCATGGAACGAAAGTAATGATAAAAGATAATACGGCATCTGGAAAAGCAGATGCTTGGAAGGAAGCGATGGCGAGCGAAGCACGTGCGGTGAATCCGTTACATGATGTTAATAGCTCGAGAAATCAGTTGATTCAAGACGCTGTAAAAACGGAGGACTGGAGCGAGTATAACGAATATCAAGCCAAACAGCACCCTGCTTGGTACAACATGGAAAACGGTGAAGCGGTAAAAAATAAAGAATACTGGGCTGAATTGGCAGAGTCGAGAGCCCAAGCGTTGAAACAAGCGGAAGCGGAAAACGACCAAGAGGACATCAAAACATGGAAATCAGCGTTAGAATCTGCTGTCGATAGCCTTAAAAAAGCACCCGGGGAAATGCCTCATATTCCCGTATTCGCAAACGGCAGTAAACTAGCTGAGAAATATGACATAGAACCGGCGTCGCAAAGCTGGTTTGATTCTAAATATAACGATCCGTTAGTTTCTTCTCAAGGGAAGTTCTCAAACAATGCCTGGTACGATAATCCTTACTTTGAGGAGAATCCAGAATCTCTAGAGAAAACATTAGCAGCCATAGAAGAACATGGCTCTTCCGAACAAATAGAGAAAGCGAATGAAGTAAACAAAGAATTAATAGCTAGAATGGAAGAGGAAGAAGCGGAAGAGACAAATAACGTGAAAGCAGTGGAAACACAAGCAGGACAAACTGTTTCTATTCGTGACCTCCAAACAAATAATCATTTACAGCAAGCGTTGCAGGACGCCCTGGCAAGTGATGAGAAATTAGACGTGTCCGTGCAGGATTATTTGTTACAGAATTTATAAGTACATAGAACCGGTAAATAAGGATTTAATGGCGCAGGAACCAAAGAAGTATGGGTTCTGCGCTCTATTTTTTTAGAAGGTTCTTTCCTAAACTTCCAATACAGGACTTTCCATTAGGAGTAGAATCATATTTTTATAGAAATATATCCCATAAAAATATATAAGTAAAAAGATCTATGGAAATTTGTCGCATAAAAACATGAATATTATCGAGGATTATTTATCTTTTTAAAGAAAAATAGACATTAGTAGATGTTTTTGGCAAATTGAAAAAAATGGATAATACTTCTTTTACATGGTATTACGATATTATTATGGAAGAAAATAGAGAACAAAAACCTACAACTGAAGGGGAATTTTAGAGAGGGGAAATAAATCATTGGGACTGAAGGGTGATTTTCAGTTCTTTAATATTACCTTATTCTAGAAAAAGGAATTTAAGGAATGAATTCCTATCATCTTCCTACTATTTAGTAAAATAAACAATAATAGGAAGAATGGTCCTACCGAGGGATGAAAACTTATTTATTAATTTTTAGGTTTACATCTCGATGACCGCAGGAAAAGAAGTCATAGAATATTATTAGAGGAGGAATTATTGGTGTCTTATCAACCTAAGTCATATCGTAAGTTTTTAGCTGGTTCCGTATCTGCAGCTATGGTAGCAACGACATTCGGAGCAGTTAATCCAGTAAACGTACAAACAGCAGATGCTGCTGAAGCATTCCCGGATGTGGATAATGATTACTGGGCGTCTGGTTCCATTCAACGTCTTGCTGATCAAGGAGTTATCAGTGGGTATAAAGATGGTACATATCGTCCAGGTGAGGAAATTAATCGTGGACAAGTAGCTGCTATGCTTGTTGCGGCTTTTGACCTGGATGTAGATGAAAATGCAGAGCCGCCATTTGAAGATTTAAACCCAGAAAGTTACTTCACTCCTTATGCAGCAGCAGTAAAAGAAGCTGATTTGATTAAAGGCCGTGAAAATAACACACAATTTGCAGCAGGAATGGATCTTTCCCGTGAGCAAATGGCTACTATTCTAGTACGTGCGTTTGACCTCGAAGCTCGTGATGACGTGGATGCAGATGTAGGTGACATTGATAAAGCCCACGAAAGCCACCGCAGCAATATCGAAATTCTTGCACAATATGACATTACCAACACTGCTGATGGTAACTTCCGTCCAAAAGAAACAGTAACACGTGCGCAATTCGCCGCTTTCCTTGACCGTGCCATGCAAGTAGATAAAGAGGTAGATACAAGTGTTTCTAGTGTAACTGCAGTTGATAACACTACTGTTGAAGTAGGCTTTGACGGCGACGTAGAAGCAGCTGTTGCTGAAGACTTCACGTTTGACCCAGAGCTTGCTGTACTAGACGCAGAAGTTATTTCTCCATCTGACTCTGAAGAAAATCAAGATGCAGAAGGAAGCGTTGTTCGTCTTACAACGGAAGAGCAAACAGAAGATGAAGAATACACTCTTTCTTATCAAGGAGAAACAACTGGCCAAACATTCACTGGTGTAGCAGCAGAACCTGCAGTAGTGGTTGAAGATATTTCTGCAGTATCTACTACAAGCTTTGAAATTGATGTCGATGGCGAGCTTGATGAAGACTTGGACGAAGCTGCTGTAGAAGAGCTTCTCGACGTTGCTGTAGTAAACGGCGATGACGAAGAAACAGCACTTGACGTTACAGGTGTTGAAATCAGTGAAGATAGAGAAACAATTACAGTAGAACATGCTGACGATGATCTTGAAGGCACAGCAGGAACGCTTGTTGTTAATGAGTTCGAATATGACTTCGACTATGAAAGCATCGAAGTTGATTCTGTAGAAGCGACAACCACTTCTATTAGAAGTGAAGCAGATCAACAGTTAGAATTTACTGTAAACGGCTTCCGTAATCTATCTATTGATACGTTAGAAGAAGCTGGCTATGAAGTAGAATTCCTCTACAGTTCTGAAGATGATGTTTTTGATGAAGATGCAAGAGAACAAGGAATTATTGATGCTTCTGAATTAGAGGAGAGCTTCAGTTACGCAGTAGAAATTACGGATGAAGACGGCAATACAGTTACTTCTGAGGACGTAACAGTGGATGTAAACGACGCTGGTGAAGTAACAGAAGTTACAGAAGTTGGTCTATTCGACGGTGAAGATCGTTGGGAAAATGATTATGTAACATCTGCAAATCAAGGTAATGAGATTCAAGCAGTAGCAGGTCTTAACTTCTTTGGCGAAGAGATAAGTGAAGAAATCGGTGTAACTGTTGAATCCGTAACATCAAGCGATGCTTCTATAGCTTATTACGATAATGAAGACGGACTTCAAATAAATGGAGAAGGAGAAGTTACTCTTACCGTTCAATTTGAAGGAATCGAAGAACCAGTTGAACTTGATCTTGAAGTAGTAGCAGATCAAGAGCTTACTAGCATTGAAGAAGACGGAACAACAGAAAAATTTGCTATTGACAGCGAAGGCAATGTAAGTGGAGAGCTAGAAGCAACTCTTCTCGACCAATATGGTGAAAATTGGGAAGGGAACGATGATATCAGCGTTACTGTAACTGGAGAAAATGATTTTGAAGAAAAAGCAACTATTTCAGCAGATGCAGGAAACGTTTCTGTAGATTTTGATGACCTTGAAGGTGACGATGATAGTGATATCATTGATGAGCCTGGAGAATATTCCGTATCCTTTGAAGATGACAACGGCAATGCTTTAGGTACAGTTGATGTAGAATTTGTTGAACTTCAATTAGACGAAGTTGATAACTTCACATTAAGCGCTGACCCAGAATCTGTTGACCTTTATGAGGACGAGGATACAGACTTTGAAGTAACGATTGGTGCCATTTTCGATGAAATTGACTTAGAAGACGGAGATGTTGAAGAAGCACTTGCAGCACTTGAAGGAGATATCCAATTAAGCACAAGCGATGAAGAAGTTGTTTCCATTGACGGTGGTAGTGAGACAGAAGTAGATGCTGAAACATTAGACTTTACAGTAAGTGGCGAAAGTGAAGGAACAGCTACTATTACGCTTGAGCAAGAAGAGGGCGACTTTACTACAGCACTTGCTTCCGTAGAAGTGGAAGTGGAAAACAGCACTCCGCAAATCACTGATTTGACGCTAGCTGATGAGGAACAACCAGTAGAAGTAACGGAAGATACAAATGGTGAGTGGTCCGTAGTAGATCCAACTCAATTAGCTTCTTCTAATGTAGAGGAAATTAATAATGAAGACATGATTGCTAGCGTAGACTTCTCTGCAAATGATGAAGCAGCAATCATTACAATTACAGATGAATACGGCGGCGAAACATTTGTAGTAGACGCTGAAGACATTACTTCTTCCCAATAACGAAAACGATCCTTTATTGAGAATCTAGTAAAGGAAACCAAATACACTCGGTTCAGGTATATCCCTGATCCGAGTGTTATTTTTTATACTGATAGAAAGTACAGAAATTTTATTTACAAACAGTATAAGCAAAACTACGAAAATTACTATATGCCAACGCTGCCGCAGGACGTGCTTCCACATAACGTGTGCGTTTTTAGTAGATTCCTTTACCTAGGCAGTTTCTATTATATGGTGACAAGCTGAGTTTTTTACCTAGTGATCATTCACAAATGGGGAAGCATGAACAGACTGAGGAACAAACAATTAGAAACTGTTCCAATCATTTACATTGCCATAGTTATTCTATTACGCCCCTTTATGACAAAACACCTTCGAAACGAGACATATCCGGAGGTGTTCTTGATGTGATTACACTATGTATATGCATGGGAGAATATAAGTCATTCATTGTTCCATGCAGCCCCTCTTTTTGATCTCTACCTTTCGCTATATTATAGGTAGACCCCCTAGATGTGCTTCACATCTAGGGGGTACTATTGTTTAGAAGTGATTAAGCTTAACTAGAAGAACTGATAGTACCGAGAATTTCATTGATGCATTCGATGACGATTTGTTGTTGTTCTGGAGTACCAAGAAGTACAGCAACTAACAGAGCTAATAAAAATAGAAGCGCAATTACAACAGCAACTAAATTCATCTTAACCCCTCCTTTATTTGAAATAGAAGAGGCGCCTCTTACATTGTTAGAATACGTAAAAAAGCGTTGAATGCTTGGCCAAAAGCCTTTTCATAATGAAAAAAGGCTATTAATCTACTAGAATTATATAATACATAATATACCTTTGTACCCAATGCAGAACGGGTTGTGTGCAAAGATAAAAAAAGCTCTATCCGTCTTTTCTACTTCGGAGTATAGAACTAGATAGGGAAATATGGTTGTCGATATAAAATAGGTAGCCCTTTTTCTGATAAAGCAGGCACTTAAATAA